>JAQGIK010000033.1 GCA_028291265.1 Caulobacter sp.
CCGCCAAGCCGGCGACGGCGCACACGCCGAAGGTCGCGGCTCCGCATGCCAAGGCCGCGCCGCCGCCCGCCAAGACGCCGGCCCAGAAAGCGCCCGCGCCGAAGCCGGCGACCGTTCCGGGGGGCATGCCGTGAGTCTGCAGGCCGCACGGCCGCTCGACCCCTGGCGCTGGATGGGTGCGCCGGCCTTGATCTGCCTGGCCGCCACCCTGCTGCTCGGCCTGCCGTTCCGGCTGCTGACCCTGCAGCTGCCCGAGCCGGTGTTTCCGATGATCTGCGTCTTCTCCTGGGCGGTGATCCGGCCCTCGATCCTGTCGCCGATCGTCATCCTGCTGATCGGCCTGGTGCTCGACCTGTTGTGGGGCACGCCGTTCGGGCTGTGGGGCCTCTCCATGCTGGTCGGCTATGGCCTGACCCTGGCCATGCGGGCGATGATGACCGGCCAGAGCCGGATGATGATGTGGGCCTGGTACGCGGGGGTCAGCGGCGTGGTGCTGGTCGCCGGCTTCCTGTTCACGATGCTGCATTCGGGCGCGACGCCGAACCTCGTCGGCCTGCTCTGGCAACTTGTCGCCACAACCCTGCTGTACCCGTTCGCCCACCGCCTGATCGACCGCTTCGACGACGCGGATGTGAGGTTCCGGTGAGCGAGCCGTCCATCTTCTTCAGCGAGGTCAATCGCCGCCAGGGCGACTTCAACCGGCGCGCCTTCCTGCTCGGCGGCATCACCGGCCTGGGCCTGGCGGCGCTCGGCACGCGGCTCGCCTACCTGCAGGTGGTCGAGGCCCAGCGCTACCAGATGCTGGCCAGCTCCAACCAGTTCAACTTCATCATGGTGCCGCCGCCGCGCGGGCGCATCCTCGACCGCAACGGCGTGGTGCTGGCCTCCAACCGCCCCAACTTCCGGCTGACCGTCTATCGCGACACCGACACCGACGTCGACCATGTGGTCGGCAACCTGGCCCAGCTGGTGCCCATCGATCCGGCCAAGATTCCCCGGCTGATCAAGGACATCAAGCGGGCCCCCAAGAAGGCGCCGGTGCCGGTGATGGAAGACCTGACCTGGGAGCAGTTCACCCGCATCAACGTCCGGGCGCCGGAGCTGCCGGGCGTCTCGGCCGACATGGCCGAGGTGCGGGTCTATCCCTACGGCGGCGCCTTCGCCCATGTCATCGGCTATGTCGCCAAGGTCAACGACAAGGACATCAAGAAGATCAAGGACAAGGGGCAGCAGCCGGATCAGCTGCTCTACAACCCGGGCTTCCGGATCGGCCGCCAGGGGGTGGAGAAGGCCTTCGACCTCGAACTGCGCGGCAAGGCCGGGGGCAAGAAGGTCGAGGTCGACGCCAAGGGCCGGGTGGTGGCCGAGGACCCGGGCGGCGACCTGCCGCCGGTGCCGGGCGACGAGATCAGGCTGACGTTGGACGTCGACGTGCAGCGCCGGGCGCTGGAAGTGTTCGGCGAGGAAAGTGGCGCGGCGGTCATGATGGATTGCCGCAACGGCGACATCCTTTGCATGGTCTCGGCTCCGGCGTTCGACGCCAACGGCTTCGTGCGTGGCCTGTCAGGACCCGAGTATCGGGCGCTGGCGCAATATGAGCGCAATCCGCTGCTCGACAAGGCGCTGTCGGGCACCTATCCGGCCGGCTCGACCTTCAAGCCGACCACCGCCCTGGCTCTGCTGGCCGCGGGGGTCAATCCCAAAGAGCGGGTGGTCTGCACGGGCGGCTACCACTACGGCAACCGCATCTTCCATTGCTGGAGCCCTCGGGGCCATGGCGGGCAGGACATGCACGACGCCATCAAGAATTCCTGCGACGTCTATTTCTACCATATGTGCAATCGGGCCGGCATCGACCTGATCCACGATACCGCCAACAAGCTGGGATTCCAGCAGATCTTCGACATCGGCATTCCCGGCCAGACGCGGGGATTGATCCCGAGCAAGGCGTGGAAGAAGGAAGCCTTCAAGAAGGCCCCCAACCCGGATGCGCGGGTCTGGCATCTGGGCGAGACCCTGTCGGTGGCGATCGGGCAGGGGGCGGTGACGGTCAACTGCCTGCAGCTTTGCGTCGCCACGGCGCGGCTCGCCAATGCTCGAAAGGCTCTGGTTCCCAGGTTGGTCAAGTCGGTCGGCGGCAAGGAGTTGCCGTCCGGAGCGGCGGTGCCCGATCTGCCGATCCCCAAGGAACACCTCGATATCGTCCGCGCCGGCATGGCGGCGGTGGCCAACGACACCAGCGGCGGCGCCTATCGCCAGAGCCAGCTTGGCCTTGGCGATGTGCTGATGGCCGGCAAGACCGGCAGCGCCCAGTCACGCGACTACAAGCCGGGCGAGTCGCGCAAGAACGCCGGGCTGACGTGGTCGAAGAAGGACCACAACCTCTTCATCGCCTTCGCGCCCTATGACAATCCGCGCTACGCCCTGGCCGTCATCGTTCAGCACGGTGGCATCAGCGGCGCCCTGGCCGCCGCGCCGCGGGCCCGCGAGATCATGCGCACGGCGCTGCTGAAGGACCCGGAAATCCGCGCCCGCATCGAAAAGCCGCTGCCGCTTCCCGAACTCGATCCCAATGCCGACGTCGAGGGCGCCGCGCCGGCGCTGCCGGCTGACGGCCTGGCCACGCCGCCTGCGGGGCCGGCCCCGACGCCGACTCCCGCGCCGGAGCCCGCCGCCCCACCGCCCGGAGGGCCCGGCCGATGACCATGTCCGCCCTTTCGCGGCCCGGCGAACGCGACCGGCCGTTGATGAAATTCCTGGAGATCGACTGGGTCTTCTGCCTGCTGCTGTGCCTGATCGCCGGGGCCGGGGCGCTGATCATGTACTACGTCGCAGGCGCCAACTGGCAGCCCTGGGCGGCGGCGCATCTGGTGCGCTACGGCATCTTCTTCGTGGCCATGATCGCGCTGTCGATGATCGACCTGCGGGTCTGGTTCTTCTTCGCCTACCCGGTCTATCTGGCCGGGCTGATCCTGCTGGTCGGGGTCGAGCTGGTGGGGGATACGGCCAAGGGCGCCCAGCGCTGGCTGGAGCTTGGTCCGGTGCGGTTCCAGCCTTCCGAGATCATGAAGATCGGCATCGTGCTGGCCCTGGCCCGCTTCTACCACGGCGTCTCGGCCGAGAGCGCCCGGTTCAGCTGGTGGCTGCTGATCCCCCTGATCATGATCGGGGCGCCGACCCTGCTGGTCGCGCACCAGCCCGACCTGGGCACCGCCATCCTGATCGGCGCGACGGGCGTCGCCATCATGGTGCTGGCCGGGCTGGACTGGAAACTCATCGCCGGCGGCGTCGTCGCCATCCTGGCCGCCCTGCCGCCGTTCATCTTCTTCGTGCTGCAGGACTACCAGCGAAAGCGGATCCTGACCTTCCTGGCGCCGGAGAAGGATCCGTCCGGCGACGGCTATCACATCCTGCAGTCGAAGATCGCGCTGGGCTCCGGCGGCTTCCTCGGCAAGGGCCTGGGCCTGGGCAGCCAGAGCCAGCTCGACTACCTGCCCGAAAAACACACTGACTTCATCTTCGCGGCCCTGTCCGAACAACTCGGCTTCCTCGGCAGCGCCGCGGTGCTGCTGCTCTACGCCGGGGTGATCTTCATGGCCCTGCGCATCGCCTCGACCAGCCACAGCCATTTCGGCCGCCTGGGCGCGGCCGGGGTGACGGCGACCTTCGCCCTCTATGTGCTGATCAACGGGGCCATGGTCATGGGCATGGCGCCGGTCGTCGGCGTGCCGATGCCGCTGCTCAGCTATGGCGGCACGGTGATGATGACGGTGATGATCGGCTTTGGCCTGGTGCTGGCGACCCGCGTGCACCGCTATAGCGAAGTGACCAGCGGTCGCGGCAGCCTGCTCTAGGCGGCCGACCGGGCGGCGGTCAGGGTGACGCCCCGCACGGCCGCATGGGTCATGCCCGCGACCTCAGCCACGGCGAAATAGTCGTCCGACGGCAGGCCCTGCACGGCCACGGCCGGGGCCAGGCCGCGCGCCTGGCGGCCGAAGTCGAGCAGGCTGGCGGCCAGCTTGGAGGCGTCGCTGGTCAGTTCGGCGGCATCCATGGTCACTCCGGCCAGCCGGGCGCCGCGCAGGGGCTCCAGGGCGTCCCTCGACAGGCCGCCGCGCACGAAGACGCCGCGGGTCAGGGTGCGCAGCAATCCGACCACTTCGATCAGCCGCCCGGGCGGGGTGCCTCGGTCGACGTCGTTGAGCTCGACCAGCAGGCCGGTGCGGGCCAGGTCCGGCGCCTGGCCGGCGGCGGCGATCAGCATGCCGCGACCCTTGCGGGCCATCATGGTGCGGAAGGAGGCGGGCAGGATCAGCGGCGTGCGGGCCCGGTCCTGGCCGGCCGGCAGGAACAGTTCGCCGTAGGTCATGGTCGCCTGGTCGATCTGCTCCAGCTCGTCGTCGCTGAGCTTGACCAGCTGGCGGGCGGCGAACACCCGGCCGCTGGCCTCGTCGGTGACGGTCGGCTCGACGCGCAGGGCGGCGGTGAGCTGGTGGCGCAGGCTGACCAGATGCTCGAGGGCGAAGTCGACGCGCAGGCGGGCGCCGCTGGCGGTGACGAAGCTGACCGGGTTGCGGCGCGCCTCCTCGCGCGGATCGATGCCGAGGCGATGCGGTGAGTCCGGGGCGTCCTCGGTGCGGCGGGCCACGGCGATGATGCGCGGGTCGAGTTCGACACAGCGCAGCTCGTCGGCGGTGACGTCGATGACCGTCCGGATCTTCAGCTGAGAGGGTTTGGCCTCGCCCAGGAAGTGGGTCAGCACCTCCTCCAGGATACGCAGGGCGACGGCCTGGGCGGCCGCGCCGTGCTCGCTGGTCATGGCGATCAGGAAGTCGACCTCGCCGATGCGCTGGAAGATGTCGCCGGGCTGCAGATGCTCGCCCATGCGGCGCTGGACATAGGCCCAGACGGCGGCGCGGTTACGCTCCCAGCGCTCGCCGACCTTGTCGCGCACGGCCTCGATGCTGATGACGGTGATCGCCCCGCGCGCGGCAAGGTCCGCGCCGGCCACCCGTTCGAGAACGGCGGCAACATCGGTTGCGGCGATGCGGTCGAGGGGCTTTGGCGTCGTCACTGGGCGGCAAGGTGACGCAGGTGCGCTTAACGGCCGGTGTATGTGCCCAGTCTGAGGGGCGATATCGCTGTGGACGGTTGCGGGTATAACGGCCCCATGAGTCCCGATGAGGCGAAACGTCTCCAACAGGCCGAGCAACTTCTGCGCGGCGGCCGCCCCGTTGAGGCGCGGTCGATGCTGGCGGCGCTCGGCATGGAGACGCCGACCGCGCCGGCCGTCTGGTGGGCGCTGGCGTCGGCCTGCCGCATGGCCGGCGACGCGGTCGGGGCCGAGCGGGCCCTGCGCCACCTGGTGCGCATCGACGCCGGCAGGCCGCAAGGCTGGGTGGCGCTGGGAGAGGTGATGGCCGACGCCGGCCGGGCCGACGAGGCCGAAGAGGCCTGGCGCGGGGCGTTGAGGGTCGATCCTCGCCATCCCGTTGCGGCGGCCCTGGCTGACAAACTGGCCGGTGAGGGCAGGGGGGAAGAGGCGCTGATCCTGCTCGCGCCGGCGATGGCGGAGAGCCCGCCGGCCGGCGCCCTGGCGGCGCGGGCGCGGGTCTATCGGGCGCTGGGACGGCTGGAGGAAACGGCCGACGACCTGCGCGCAGCGGCGGCCCTGGCCCCGGACGAGGCCCAGCTGCAGTTCGAACTGGCGGTGGCGCTGGCGCGGCTGAACCGGGGAGCGGAGACCGTCACGGCCGGCCGCAGGGCCGTGGCGCTGGGCGTCCGCTCACCGGACCTGATGCAGGTGATCGGCCACGGCGAGCGGTTGAGCGGCGATCTCGACGCCGCCGAGGCGACCTTCCGCGACGGCCTGCGCCAGTGGCCCGAGGATGAAGGCCTGCACCGCGAACTGGCCGCCCTGCGCTGGAGCCTGACTGGCGACGCCGCCGAGGCGACGAAGGAGATCGACACGGCGCTGGCCTGGCGACCCGGCGAGCCGGGCCTGCTGGTGCTCAAGGCGCGGGTGCTGGAATACGCCGGGGACCTGGACGCCGCCCGCGCCACGCTGGCCGAGGCGGCCCTGGATTTCGGCGCCCCGCCGCTGGTGCTGAGCGCCGCCGCGCGGCTGGCCATCGCCGTCGATCCGGACTTCGCCGCCGGCCTGGCCCAGCGCGCGCTGGCCCGGCAACCGGACGATCCGTTCGCCCTGGCCGCCCTGGCCGAGGCGATGCTGGCGACCGGCGACACCTTCGCCGCCAGGGAGGCCGTCGACCGCCTGCTGACGCTCGCTCCTGGTGACGAGCACGGCCAGTCGATCCGCCAGCTGGTCTGGCGGCTGAACGGCGATCCCCGCTACGCCCAGGCCTGCGACTACGAGACCATGGTCTCCACAGAGGTCATCGCCACGCCGCCCGGCTGGGACAGTCTCGAGGCCTATCTCGCCGACCTCGCCGTCGCCCTGCGGTTGCTGCACGGTGGCAAGGCCCATCCGGTCGGCCAGTCGCTGCGCGGCGGCACCCAGACCGACAAGAGCCTGGCCGAGAGCGACGATCCGGCCATCCGCGCCTTCTTCCAGGCCATCGAGGCCCCGGTCGCCGCCCATGTCGCCCGGCTCGACGCTTTGGCGGGCAAGGCCGGCCCGACGCCGCACAGGGTCGTCCGCTCCTGGTCGGTGCGGCTGGCGTCCGGCGGAGCCCATGTCGACCACCTGCACAAGGCCTGGATCTCGTCGGCCTTCTACGTCGCCCTGCCGCCCGATGTGGAGGCGGGTGGCAGGGCCGGCTGGCTGCGACTGGGCAAGCCGGGGCTGGTCACCGCGCCGCCGCTGGAGGCCGAACGCTGGATCCAGCCCAGGCCCGGCATGCTGGCCCTGTTCCCCAGTTCGATGTGGCATGGCACCGAGCCCTTCGAGGACGGCGCCGAGCGGCTGACCATCGCCTTCGACGTCGATCCGGCGTGAGTGGGCCTGCTGAGGGGGTGCGGAACCGCCGGGTTTCGCTATAAGGCGCGGATGGACAAGCTGTTTCTGGTGGCCGCCGGCGGGGCGGCGGGCGCGGTGGCCCGCTATCTGACCGGGACGCTGACCCTGCGCTGGGGCGGCTGGCCCTGGGCCACGCTGACGGTCAACGTCCTGGGCGGCCTGCTGATGGGCATGCTGATCGGGACCCTGGCCCTGCGCGGCGGGGCCGAGCAGGAGCGTCTGCGTTTGCTGTTGGGTGTTGGCTTCCTGGGTGGCTTCACCACCTTTTCCGCCTTCTCCCTGGAGGTGGTGGGTATGATCGAGCGGCGCGACATCGCGTCGGCAGCCGGTTACAGCCTGGTTTCGGTGATCGCTTCGGTCGCCGCCGTATTCGCGGGGCTCATGCTGGCCCGGAGGGTTTTCGCGTGAGAGAGGTCAAGTCGCTCGTGGTCGCCGACGGCGAGGACGGCAGCCGCCTGGATCGCTGGCTGCGCCGCCGCTGGCCGCATCTGGGCCAGATCCAGATCCAGAAGCTGGCCCGCACCGGCCAGATTCGTGTCGACGGCGGCCGGGCCAAGCCCGACACCCGCCTGGCCGCCGGCCAGATCGTCCGGGTGCCGCCGCTGCCCGACGCCCCGCCGGCCGACGAGAAGAAGCGGATCAACGACCGCGACGCCGCCTACGTCCGCTCGCTGGTGCTCTATGAGGACGACGAGGTCATCGCCCTCAACAAGCCGGCCGGCCTGGCCGTGCAGGGCGGCACCAAGACGCCGCACCATATCGACCGGCTGCTGTCGGCCTGGGGCGAGGGGCTGGAGCGGCCGCGTCTGGTCCACCGCCTCGATCGCGACACCTCCGGCGTCCTGATGCTCGGCAAGAGCCCCGGCGCGGCGGCCAAGCTGTCGGGCGCCTTCGCCCGCCGCAAGGCCAGGAAGACCTACTGGGCCATCGTCTCGGGCAATCCCAAGCCCTCCGAGGGCGTCATCGAACTGCCGCTGATGAAGACCGGCGTCGGCGACCGCGAACTGGTGGTCGCCGCCGACCCCAAGGACCCGCGCGGCGATCCGGCCGAGACGGAATACGTCACCCTGTCGCGCGCCGCCCACCGGGCCGCCTGGATGGCCCTGCGGCCCCACACCGGCCGCACCCACCAGTTGCGCGCCCATATGCAGGCCATCGGCCACCCGATCCTGGGCGATCCGAAATATTCGAACGAGAAGAGCGCCGAACTGAGCGGCGGCATCAAGCTGCAGCTGCACGCCCGCCGCCTGGTCGTCCCGCACCCCAGCGGCGGCCTCATCGACGTGACCGCCCCGATCAGCCCCGAGCTGCGGGCCGGTTTCGAGCGGTTCGGCTTCCATGAGTCCGAAATGGACGAAGATCCCTTTGTGACCCGGAGATCCAAGCGTTGAGCCCCGATCAGGCCCGTCTGATGGCCACTGTCGAACACCACCTGCAGGCCGGCCGTCCCCTTGAGGCGCAGGACGTCCTCGTCCGCATCGCCGCCGCCATCCCCGATGAGCCGCGCGTCTGGTGGGCCCAGGCGACCCTGGCCCAGATGGCCGGCGACAAGGCCACCGTCGAACGCGCCCTGCGCCGCGTCGCAGAGCTGGACAAGACTGACCCCCTGGCCCCCACGGCGCTGGGAGAGTTTCTCTACGAAGAGGGCCGGGAAGCGGACGCCGCGGCCGCCTGGCGTGAGGCGCACGCGCGCAATCCGCGCTTCGTTTCCGGAACCGCCAGCCTGGCGCAGTATCTGATTTCGAGCGGCGACGCGGCTGGCGCCATCGCCGTGCTCGACACCAGTCTGAAGGGAAAGCCCGATCCCTCATTCCTGACGCTGCGGGCCAGCGCTTACGGGCGGTTGGGCGATACCGCGGCCGAGATGAAGGACTATGAGGCGGCTGTCATCGCCTCCAACGTCGACCCGGTGTCGCTGCACAACCTGGCGATGGCCCAGGGAAATGCCGGCCTGCTGGACCAGGCAGAGGCGACCATCCGCAAGGCCATCGCCCGGCAACCGAAATCGGCTGCCTTCGCCCAGGCGCTGGGTCAGACCCTGCTGTCGCGCGACGCCTTCGCCGAGGCTCAGGAGGCCTTCGAGGACGCCGTGCGGCTCGATCCGACCAACCCCGGCATTCATCGCGACCTGTCGCAGCTGATCTGGATGCGGACCGGTGATGTTCAGGCCGCCACCGCCCGCCTTGACGAGGCTCTGGCGGGGCTGTCGGACAGCGACAGCGCGCCGCTGCTGGTGGTGAAGGCCAAGCTGCTGGAATACGCCGGCGACCTGTTCGCGGCCCGCGCCCTGCTGGTTCCGGCCGCCGAGAGGCCCGGCGCGCCCAACTACCTGCTGTGTGCGGCCTCCCAGGTGATCCTGTCGAGCGATCCGATCAAGGCTGCGATCCTGGCCGCCCAGGCCGTCGTCACGGCGCCCAACGACACCTTCGGGCTGGCGACGCTCGCCCAGGCCCAGCTTGCCGCCGGCGACATCGGCGGCGCCGAGGCGACGGCGGAGAAAATCCGCAAGCTCGACCTCAACGACCAGCACGGCGTCGCCCTGCTGGCCACGGCCTGGCGGCTGAAGGGCGATGAGCGCTATCGGGCGCTGTACGATTACGACGCCTTCGTCTCGGCCGGCTTCATCGAGACCCCGGCCGGCTGGCACAGCCTGGACGCCTACCTGGTCGACCTGAAGACGGCGCTGGAGCGGCTGCATGGCCTGAAAGCCCACCCGATCGGCCAGACCCTGCGCGGCGGCACCCAGACCAATGTGCAGCTGGAACGCAGCGGCGATCCGGCCATCCAGGCCTTCTTCAAGGCCATCGACGCCCCGATCCGGGCCTACATCGCCCGGTTGGCTGAGGGCGACGACGCCATGCGCGGCCGGCCGCGCGGCGACGGCTACAGGCTCAGCGGCAGTTGGTCGGTGCGCCTGACGCCCGGCGGCCACCACGTCGACCACCTGCACCACAGCGGCTGGATCTCGTCGGCCTTCTACGTCTCGCTGCCGCCCAGCGTGACGGCGCAGGGGGATGAGGGTTCGCTGCGGTTCGGCCATCCGGGCACCGACACCAAGCCGGCGCTGGAGGCGGAGTTCCGGGTCAAGCCGCAGCCGGGCCTGCTGGTGCTGTTCCCCAGCTACATGTGGCACGGGACCGAAAGCTTCGGCGGCGACGAGCCCCGCCTGACCATCGCCTTCGACGTGGTCCCGGCCTAGACGAGGCCCAGAACCGGCGCCACGCCGGCGCTGTCGGGGAAGACCGTCGTGTCCAGGGCGCGGCGGTCGATGCCCATGTGATCGGCCAGCAAGCCCTTGAACAGGGCGCGGCTGTCGATGCTCGGACGGGTGTCGCGGCCTTCGAACAGGGCGTTCTCCTTCAGGGTCGGCCAGTCGCCGACGATGCCGCCCTTCTTCAGCGCCCCGCCCAGCAGGATGGCGGTCGAGCCGGTGCCGTGGTCGGTGCCGCCGGTGCCGTTGATGCGGGCGGTGCGGCCGAACTCGGTGGCGAACACCACCACCGTCTTGCTCCACTGGGCGCCAAGGCCCTCGCGCAGGCCCTCGGCCAGCGAGTCGAGGTAGGCGAGACGGTTGGCCAGCTGGCCCTGGGCGGCGCCCTGGTTGGCGTGGGTGTCGAAGCCCTCGGCCGACAGGGCGACCAGCTGCGGCCCTTCGGGCTGCATCATGAAGCCAGCCACCGTCTGGCCGATGCGCTTGGCCGAGGCCTGGCCCTGGCGCTGCAGGCCGGCGAGGCCGCCGCCGGCGTAGCCGGGCGGCGGGGCCTTGCTCATGTCGACCATCGTCGCCTTGGCCATGGCCTCGGTCTCCAGCCCCTGGGCGAAGGCGGGGCCGAGCAGCGGGTCGCCGGCGTAGAGGTCCATCAACAGGCTCGGCAGGCGCGAACTCTTCTCGCTGGCCCGGCCGGGCGACCAGGCGCCGGTCTGCACCGGGCCGCGCATGATCAGCGGCGAGGTGGCGCCGACCGACAGGGCCGGCACCCTGCGGTCGCCCATGGCGCTCAGGGACCGGTTCAGCCAGCCGCTGTCGGTGGCGTAGACGCCGGCCGCGCCGGTCTCCAGCACGTCCTGGGCCTCGAAGTGGCTGCGAGCACGGTCGGGGCTGGCCATGGCCGGGACAATGCGGGCCTCGCCCTGGCGGGCCATGGTGTGGATGGCGGCCAGCGACGGGTGCAGCGCGAAGGTGTCATCGAGGCGCAGCGCGGCCTCCGAAGGGATGGCGATGCCGCGGCGCAGACCGGCGTAGTCGGGATCGCCGATGGGCGGCGAGACGCTGAGCCCATCCATGCCGCCCCGGCAGATGACGACGATCAGCTTGCGGCCGGCCAAGGCGTCGTCCGCCGAGGCGCTGCGGCCCATGAAGGCGACGGAAAGGCCGGCCCCGGCGGCCAGCAGGGAGCGACGGGTGAGGAGGTGGGCGGTCATCGACGCTGAAACTCCGGGGACATCAACAGCAGGGATAGCGCTTCGGGACGCGACTCGGCCCGGGCCACGGCCTTGCCCGTGCGCTCGGAGAGGCGGGCGCCGAGGCCCGAGCGGGCCAGGGCATCGGGGTCGCGGTCGGCCGCGACCTGGGCGGAGAAGGACTCGGCCCAGGCCATGCGCTTGATCAGGGCGTCGGGCGTCGCCCAGTAGGCGCCCTCGTCCGGCCAGCCCTTGGGGGAGGGCGGCGAATAGGCCTTCATGCCCAGGCCATTGAGGGTCGGCGCCAGGTGCTCGATGGCCCCCGGCTGGCCGCCGATCAGGCGGTAGGAGGAGATCAGGAACTCATAGGGCGTCTTGAACTTGTGCGGCTCGGCCGCCCAGGCGTGGGGCGAGGCGATCAGCGTCTTGGCGACCTCGCCGAGATGCCCGCCGGTCGACAGCCAGGTCTTCTCCAGGTCGGCGACCAGTTCCGGCGGCGGAACGTCGGCGACGAAGTGGCGGGCGAGCTTGGTGCAGACGAAGCGGGCGGTCTTCGGGCTGGCGGCCAGGTCCTTCATCACCGAGGCGGCCTGGTCGACGCCGCGGTCGTTGTAGCGCTTGCCCATCACCGTGCGGTCGCCGGGCTCATGGGCGTATTCGCGGAAGACGAACTTGCCGAACTTCTCCGGCTCGCGCTGGTTGCCGACGCTCCAGCCGGTCATGCAGCGGGCGAACTCGGTAACGTCGGCCTGGCCATAACCGCCGTCGACGCCGACGGTGTGCAGCTCGAGGATCTCGCGGGCCAGGTTCTCGTTGAGGCCGCCGCCGCGGTTGCGCGGGTTGGGCCGTTTCTGCAGGGCCATACCGATGCGGCTGTTGGGCCCCGTCGACTGGGCCTGGTCGAGGTAGAGCAGCATGGCCGGGTGGGCGCTGGAGGCGATCAGCAGGTCCTCGAACTTGCCGAACACCCGGGGCCGGATCGCCTCGGCCTCGAAGGGGCCGACGGTGACGGCGGTGATCAGCTTGACGCCCGAGACGGTGAAGTGGTTGCACCAGAAGGTCGCCCAGCGCTCGCGGAACGAGGCGTCGGTGCTGGCGGCGTTGCGGGCCCGGGCCAGGAAGTCCTCGGCGGCGCCCTCGCGGATCATCCGGCCAGCGATCTGCACGGGGTCCTTTTCGGGCGGCGTCTCGCCGGGCTTCATGCCCATCTCTGTTTTTGGCGCTTCCATGCGCTGGTCGCGGCGGTCGGCGCGGAAATTGCGGAAGTCGGCGATGCGGCTGGCGCTCAGGTCGTAGTTGGCGACGCCGAGGTCGGCGCCGCGTCCGACGATCTGGCGGGACAGCCAGCCTTGCGGGTCGGAACGTGCCGCATCGATCTCCCCGGGCCTGGCCCCGAGGCCGAACCGTGTGGCGGCGATGGACGCCATCAGGTCTTTGGTGGGCAGGGCCAAGTCACGCTCCCTTGCAACATTCGCCGGCTTGCCCCACTTCCACGCCCGCGCGGCGTGCTTCCGTCGCGGGTCAGGAAGAAGAGATGGCGCTCAAAGGTCCGGACGACACCGTGCAGACGGCGCGGCGGTTCTACAAGGCCGTGACGGTAGAGACTGTCGATGGCGGTTTCGCGGTCAGGCTGGACGGCCGCTCGCCGAAAAGCCCCGGCGGCCTGCCCATGATCCTGCCGACCCGGGCCCTGGCGGAGCTGGTCGCCGCCGAATGGGACGGCCAGAAGGACTTCATCCTGATGGCCCGGATGCCGGCCACGCGGCTGGCCTTCACCGCCCTGGAAAGGACCGCCCCCTCGCGCGCCGCCCTGGCCGACGAGTTCGCCCGCTACGCCGGCAGTGACGCCCTCTGCTACTTCGCCGACCAGCCGAGCGACCTGATCGCCCGCCAGACGGCGGCCTGGGAGCCGGTGCTGCAGTGGGCGGAAGCCGAGCACAACCTCGCCTTCGAACGCGCCGCCGGCGTCATCCACCGGCCGCAACCGCAGAAGACCCTGGAGCAGGCGAAGACGCTGGCCCTGGCCATGGACGACTTCAGCCTGATCGCCCTCCTGAGCGCCACCAGCCTGTTCGGCTCGGCCCTGCTGGCCCTGGCCGTGCAGCGCGGCCGGCTGACCGGCGAAGAGGCGCATCATCTGGCCCGCGTCGACGAGGCCTTCCAGGAAGAGCGCTGGGGCGTCGACGAGGAAGCCGCCGACCGCACCGCCAACCGCCTGGCCGAGGCCCGCATGCTGGGCGCCTGGTTCGACGCCTTGAGGTGAGCCGGGCGGTGACCTAGCGGGACGCTTGCGCCGTCCCCCCGCGCCGTTTAACCCGACCCCGGAACATTGTTGGGAGCAGGCGCGTGAAAGACATCCTCGCAGAGCTTGAACGTCGGCGCGAACAGGCCCGGGCCGGCGGCGGCGAGCGCCGTATCGCCAGCCAGCACGCCAAGGGCAAACTGACGGCCCGCGAGCGCATCGACCTGTTGCTCGACGAGGGCAGCTTCGAGGAGTTCGACATGTTCGTCGAACACCGCAGCCACGACTTCGGCATGGAGAACCAGCGCATCAGCGGCGACGGCGTCGTCACGGGCTGGGGCACCATCAACGGCAAGGTGGTCTTCGTCTTCTCCAAGGACTTCACCGTCTTCGGCGGCAGCCTGTCGGGCGCCCACGCGGCCAAGATCGTCAAGGTCCAGCGCCAGGCGGCCAAGGTCGGGGCTCCGATCATCGGCCTGTTCGACGCCGGCGGCGCCCGCATCCAGGAGGGCGTCGACAGCCTGGCCGGCTATGCCGACATCTTCCTCGAGAACGTGCTCTCCAGCGGCGTGATCCCGCAGATCAGCGTCATCATGGGCCCCTGCGCCGGCGGCGACGTCTATTCGCCGGCCATGACCGACTTCATCTTCATGGTGAAGGACACGAGCTACATGTACGTGACCGGCCCCGACGTGGTGAAGACGGTCACCAACGAGGAGGTCAGCCACGAAGACCTCGGCGGGGCCCGCGTCCACGCCGCCAAGTCCGGCGTCGCCGAAGGGGCGTTCGACAACGACCTGGAAGCCCTGACCCAGGTCCGCCGCCTGGTCGACTTCCTGCCCTCGTCGAACCGCGAGAAGGCCCCGTCGCGCGAGAGCTTCGATCCCGGCGACCGCGCCGAGGCCAGCCTCGACACCCTGATCCCGGCCAACGCCAACAAGCCCTACGACATGAAGGAGCTGATCCTCAAGATCGTGGACGAGGCCGATTTCTTCGAGATTTCAAGCGAGTGGGCCAAGAACATCGTTTGCGGCTTCGCCCGCATGGACGGTGAGAGCGTCGGCATCGTCGCCAACCAGCCGCAGGTGCTGGCCGGAGTCCTCGACATCGACTCGAGCCGCAAGGCCGCGCGGTTCGTGCGCTTCTGCGACGCCTTCAACATCCCGTTGCTGACCCTGGTCGACGTGCCGGGCTTCATGCCGGGCACCAAGCAGGAGTACGGCGGCCTGATCAAAAACGTCGCCAAGCTGCTGTTCGCCTACGCCGAGGCCACCGTGCCCAAGGTCACGCTGATCACCCGCAAGGCCTACGGCGGCGCCTACGACGTCATGAGCTCGAAGCACCTGCGCGGCGATGTGAACTACGCCTGGCCGACGGCCGAGATCGCGGTCATGGGCTCGAAGGGGGCGGTGGAGATCATCTTCCGCGCCGACATCGGGGATCCGGAAAAGATCGCCGAGAAGGAAGCGGACTATAAGGCGCGGTTCGCGAACCCGTTCGTGGCGGCGAGCCGTGGGTACATCGATGACGTGATCATGCCGCACGGCACGCGCCGGCGGCTGGTGCGGGCCTTCAAGAGCCTGCGGGGGAAGGAGCTTTCCAACCCTTGGAAGAAGCACGACAACATTCCGCTTTAGCTATCTCGGTCCTGGGGCTTCGAGTTCCTCAATGACTTCGAGGATAAGGTACTCGATACGAGCCACATGGCGGTGGAGGTCGGCAGCGAGTGTTTCACGCTCATGGTCCGGGGCGGTGAATGAGGCCGTCGCCTGAAGCGCCAGTACTTCGTGATCGTACTTCTTGGTCTGTCCCGCTTGGGCGAAGGCTTCCTCTGCTAACTGGCAGCCAATCTTCGCAAACGTCTCGTCAAGGAATGGATCTCTGGTGTTGTAGGTGAAGAGGGCCCTGAGAATCCCGTCTTCGAAATATCCAGTTTCGGGCCTCACAGTGACCGAGAAGAGGTGGTTTGGGCTCGTCCATTTGACGGCCCTGATCCAGAATCCTACGGATACGTTTTTGGCGCGGAGCCACCTGAGAAACCGAAGTATCCCGGAACGCGTATCGCGCCGTTGGTCCCATTTCTTGATCCGGCGAATACGCCTCCGGACTTCGGATAGCGGCATTCCAGCTATGACAATCCGCCCGATAAGGTACCGAAGGACGCGATAACGATCATACGGGTTCGTCAGCTTCTGCAGCCGATTTCGGATTTCCTGCTTTGCTTGCTTGGCGGGAAGCATCGCCAACTTCAGAAAGGTTGAGAGGGTTAGGGAGAAGAGAGGCTGCCGAAATAAGCGGGATTGGCCGCCTACCGACTTCCTGATCCACGCGTCAACAAGCTCATCCCAGACGTGGGGAGCTGGCCCGAACTGGAGCGTCGACAACTCATTGGTTGCCGGTGCTTCCGAATCTTCGGATGTTGAAGTTGCAGATATTTCCTGGCGTGCCATCGCCGGCTCCGAGTGGAGTCCCTTTGATGGTTTGATTGCGAATCGTCCGCTAGAACCAATCGTTCCCTTTTTGTTCACATCTTCGTGATGCGACTCAACAAGTCGATGGCGGGTCCAAAGACTACCTCAGTAGTGATCCCGACACTGCGCCGGGACGAGCGGTGGAGGGGGAGGCAGTAGGACCCGTCAGCTGCTTCCGTCACCACAGCGATGCGGTCGTCAGCACAGCGTGTCCTCGACTGCCAGCGCCGCGACGGGCTATGACGTCAGCCCCGCAAGCCACGCCACCCCCGGAATTCCCGCCAGCAGCAGGTAGGCGCTCACCTTCGTGGCGATGAAGCGTTGAGCGTGAACTTCGTCCGGCTGATGGCGCCGTCGGGGTGATTATCGGGAAGCTGATCCTGTCGCCCATGTTGCCGATCAGTGGGTCGGTCGGGTCCAAGGTCACGAAGCCGGCGCTCAGCCAAGTCTTCTGCAGGAATTCGAGCTGGGTCAGCAGGCCGGCGCCCATGAACAGGCTTGGCGGGTCCCAGCCCTTGGTTCTCGGGGCTAACTAAGGCCCCGGCGGTCGGGGGATCGGCACATACGGAATCGCCGGCCCCGTGCGGTCGGCGATCCATTGCACGCCCTGCAGCCCGGGGATGAACAGATAGGCGCTGCCGCGGGTGGTGATCAGGTTGTTCATCGTCAGGTGCGGCCGCCAGGGGAATTTCGGCGGGTCGGACGGGGTCGACAGGTAGAACTGCGCCGGCTGCGGATTGCCGTTGGCGTCGGGTGGCGCATAGGTCCCCAGCAGCGGGTCGGTGGTGTCGAGAACCGGGCCAAAGCCGTTCGGGCTATTGATCCAGGTGTCCATGACGAACTCGAACTGCACGTTCAGGCTGGCGCCCATGAACAGGCCCATCAGTCCCCGCTCACCGGTGTCCCGGTTCTCCGCCACGTAGGGCCGTTGGTAGGGCATGGCGCGGCGCATGATGCGGCGCGTGACCGGCGGGGACTCGCGCAGCGTGCTGTTTCGGGCGTTGGCGCGGCGGATATGGGAGCCGTAGGGGCATATCTGGCCGACGTCCTTGGGGTCGTACTGGAAGTTGTTCCGCTGGTCGCGCGGCAGGTCCGGCGGCGGCGTGTCGCCGTGGATGTTGAACAGGGCCAGCGGCGTGCCGTTCGGCCAGCGGCCGCACATCTTGGCCTTGATCGCGTCCCGGATCAGGTCCTTGTTCGTCATGCCGAAGGCCGTGCCGAAGTCATCGACCAGCGGATCGATCTGGGCCTCGAAGAGGTCGACGTCCTGCTTGAGCATGCGGAAGGCGGCGAAGGTGCCGTACTGGCCGAGCAGGGGCGGGGTCGGGGCCGGCGCGCGCACCGGCGACTTGTTCGGATCGACGACCCCCAGCATGAAGGCGCCGGGATCGGCCTCGTCCTGGCCGCCGTCGACCTTGTTGAACGGGCTGCCGACGATGTTCGGCTGGGCGATGCTGTCGCGGTAGCCGAAATAGATCTGGTCGTCCGGCAGGGCCTGGGTATCCAGGGCGCCGGCGGGATCGTAGGACCCGAAGCCCGCCTCGAACCGCTTCGCCAGGTCGATCGATGCGGTCTCGAGGTCCTCCTCGCTGTCGGTGAACAGCATCAGCATGACGTCGAAGTCCTGGTCGTCGACGATCCAGTGTTTCGGATCGCTGTCGCAGACATCGCCGATCAAGGTGGCGCTCTGGGCTGAGCCCCAGACGAAGGGGTTGGAGTCTGAGTTCTGGAAGCTGTTCAGGCTGTCCTGGTCGACGCCCAGCCTGTGCAGGCCCCGCCAGGTGAAGCCGATATTCAGCAGGCTGGCCGGCCTGATCTGCCAGGGCTCGGCCGAGGTGATCTGCGGCGTGCCGTCACCGGTCACCGTCAGCAGGCTGGCGAGGAAGGCCCTCGCCGCCGTCAGGTCGGCGACCGACAACGGGAAGTAGCGGACGAACGGCTGGCTGTAGCCGCGCAGGACCAGACCCTGAATCCTGTGCAGCGGCCAAGGCGAGGGAATAACGGCCATCGGCCCGCGCCGCCGTCAGCCAGGGCCCATCGCGCCGATGATCTGGTTGACGCTGTAGCTGTAGGCCTGGACGAAGGTCGTCTTGTAGAGCAGGCCGCTCGTACCCTGGTTGAGATCGTTGGCCTTCACGAAGGCGACGAACGCATCCATGTGATCCTTCACATGGCCATTGTTGGCGACCATGTACTGCAGGCCGACGATGCCGGCGGCAGCCTTGTCGAAGCCGTCGGAGTTGGCGTTGACCAGGTCGATTATGTATTTGCTGAACTCCTCGTCATAGACGGTGGTCAGCAACAGCTTCTGGTTGCCGTCGGCGGCGGGCGGCAGCGAGGCCAGCCAGACGTAGTGCAGGATGGTGGGGCCCGTCGTCGCGACGGGCGTGAAAGCCGTCTTCAGGCCATCGCTCGCCTCCGGCGGAGATGCACCCGGGGCAACCTCGAAAATCAGCGAAAGTCCGTTTGCCATTGTCGTCGTCCCCTAATGTTCAGGAGAGACAATTACAGGTTGTTACTATGAAAGCTAGTGGCTCAGTTGAGCCGCGTCCGGGGGGCTAGGACGAGCCGCCGGCCATGAAGTCGTAGACGTCGGCGGCGCGGGTCACGGCGATGCTGATCTTGTCGTCGTTGATCTGGATCTCGCCGCGGGCGACGGGATGGTTGTTGGCCAGGATCCAGACCTCGTCGGTGGCCTTGGCGTCCAGCGGGATGACCGCGCCGCGGCCCATGCGCAGCAGCTGCGCCATGGGCAGCTGCGAGCGGCCCAGGACCACGGAAATCTCGACGTTGACCGACTTGACCTGGCTCACTGAGACCACAACCCCTCGCGCAAACATCACGCAGGCCCCACATTGGCCCGACATGCTTGATCACCTGTTAAGTTCGGACGGCGCGACGCCGCTTTTCGGCCGCGAGGACGGCCTGGCGGCCGGCTGGGCCGTGTCGTCCGCGCCGGTGGCCTATCCCGACGCCGTGGCGGCCATGGAACAGCGGGCCGCCGACATCGCCGAGGGGCGGGCAGGGGAACTGGTCTGGCTGCTGGAGCATCCGCCGCTCTACACCGCCGGCGTCTCGGCCAAGGCCGGCGACCTGCTGGACGGTGCGCGGTTCCCGGTCTTCGAGAGCGGCCGGGGCGGGCAGTACACCTACCACGGGCCGGGCCAGCGGGTGGCCTATGTGATGCTCGACCTGACCCGGCGCGGGCGCGACGTGCGGGCCTTCGTCACGGCGCTGGAGACCTGGGTGATCGGGGCGCTGGGCGCCTTCAACGTCACCGGCGAGCTGCGCGACGGCCGGGTCGGCGTCTGGGTCGAGCGCAAGGGCCCGGGCTGGTCGCGGGAGGACAAGATCGCGGCGGTGGGGGTGAAACTGCGCCGCTGGGTCAGCTTCCACGGCATCAGCCTGAACGTCGAGCCGGACCTCGCCCACTTCGACGGCATCGTGCCCTGCGGCGTCACCGAGCATGGGGTGACGAGCTTGGTCGACCTCGGCCTGCCGGTGACCATGGACGAGGCCGACGCGGCCCTCAAGGCGAGCTTCGAGAAGGTGTTCGGCGCCGTCAGCGAAGCCGCGGCGCCGATCTGACCTACTTGCCGGCCTGACAGGCTTTCCACAGCTGGAACGCCTTGCGGTCGCCGCCGCCGCGGACGATCTTTTCGCCCCAGCCGAAGACGCTCTCGGCTTCCTGCGCGCCTTCGTTGAGCCACAGGACCTGGGTCGACGGATCGACGATGAATTCCATGTCGGTGTCGGCCCCAACGGCGACCTTGCCGCAGACCTTGCCGTCGGCCCCGACCTTCACCTTGCGGTATTTCACCTTGTCGGTCTTGGCGTACTGCTTGGCGATATCGACGCCGGCCTGGGCTTCGGGGCTCAGGACTTCTTCGGCGGCAAGCGCGGCGCCGGCGGACAGGGTGAGGGCCAGGACGGCGGCGGCGGTGACGAAACGCATGTTGAACAGCTCCAGTATCAGGCGGTTTTCAGCGGGCTCTGCCCGAAACGATTGGCCCCGGCCTCGCCCGGCATGACGCCCAGCTCGACCACGGCCCAGATCACGATGGCCGAGAACACGAAATCGAAAAAGCCCTGCGGCCAGGGAAAGACGGCGATGACCGCCAGAATGATCAGCCCGGCCCACCAGCCCGACCGCCCCCGGTCATGCAGCCGCTTGGCCAGCAGGCAGCAGCCGCTGATCAGCAGCACCGGATAGACCACCCAGCCGGTCAGCCACTGCACGGGCCCGGGGGTGATCAGGAAGTAGAGGAAGGCGACCCCAAACAGCAGGGCGCTGCAGATGATGAAGGGGGTGCGCGCCAGCCGTCCCGTCGAGGAGAAGAACAGCTCCGCCCAGTCCGTTTGGCCGTTCATTCGCCCTGCCTGCTCCGACTCATCGCTGAGGCACGCGTGCCTCGGTCGGTCCTATCTAGGCGAGCGCGGCGTCTTCGGAAAGCGCATCACTGTCGCGGGCCGGGCCGTAGCGATTGTCGTCGGCCTCGCCGGGGCCGGCGACCAGGCTGAGGAACAGCCAGAGCTGGCCGATCACCGGCGGCATGGCGAACATCAGCATCAGGCCGCTGAGGCCCCGGTCGTGGCAGCGCTTGACGGCCGCGGCCAGGGAAATCCAGACCGCGTGGCCGGCGGCGAGGTATCCGCCGACGTTGACCACCGCCTCCCACATCCCGCGCACCCCGGTCTGGCTGGCGAAGCCGGCGCCGCCGATGACGATGAGGATGAAGGTGAAGAAGTACCAGCCGACGAAGACGCCGATCTGGGTCAGCACGAATTCGCGCCGGCCGATGCGACCCTCGAGACTGTAGAGATGCGGAACGCCCATATCCGTTGCACCCGTCCTGAACGGAGGCATAACGCCGCTCGGCGCGGATTCGATGCGTCGTCCGCCGCATCGAGCGGCGAGCTGTCGCAGACTTGCAACAGGTCGGGTCGGGAAGGGTTCCCTCGCCTCAGGCGAACTCGACCAGCACCTCGTCGGCGGCGACGCTGTCGCCGCCCTTGGCCGACACCGTCTTGACCACCCCGTCGCGCTCGGCGCGGATGATGTTCTGCATCTTCATCGCCTCGATGACGCAGACGATCTCGCCCTCGCGGACCTGCTGGCCCAGCTCGACGTCCATCGAGACGACCAGGCCCGGCATCGGGCTGATGATCATCTTGGAGGTGTCGGCAGCCTTCTTCTCCGGCAGCTTGGTGTGCAGCTCGGCCGAGCGCGGCGTCAGCACCAGCACCTTCAGCCGGGTGGCGCGATGGCGGATGGTGAAACCCTCGGCCGCCGGCTGGACGGTGACGCTGAACGGCTTGCCGTCCAGCTTGGCCTTCAACAGCGGCTGGCCCGGACGCCATTTGATGTCGGTCAGTTCCAGGGTGCGGGTCTGCCCGGTCAGGCGGACGCTGACGCATGCGCCGCCGCCGGAGATGGTGACCGGGATCTGGCGGTGGCCGATGACGACGATCCAGTCGGCCCGCTTGTTCTCGCCCATGCGCTGCTGCTGCACCAGGTGCATGGCGGCGGCCGAGGCGGTCATCAGGTCCAGCGCGGCGTCGCTCGGCGGGGCGCCCTGAAAGCCCTCCGGGTATTCGACGGCGATGAAGCTGGTGGCCAGCTTGCCCGACTGGAACACCGGATGGTCCATGACCGCCGACAGGAAGGGGATGTTGTGCCCCAGGCCCTCGATGTGGAAGTCCTCCAGCGCCCGGCCCATGCCGTCGATGGCGCCCTGGCGGGTGGTGGCCCAGGTGCAGAGCTTGGAGATCATCGGGTCGTAGAACATCGAGATCTCGTCGCCCTCGCGGACCCCGGCGTCGTTGCGGACCTTGTAGCCGTCCTCCAGTCCCTCGCGCGGCGGGTCGTAGCGGACCAACCGGCCGATCGAGGGCAGGAACTTGCGGTAGGGGTCCTCGGCGTAGATGCGGCTTTCCATCGCCCAGCCGTTGATCTTCAGGTCCTTCTGCTCGAAGGCCAGCTTCTCGCCGTAGGCCGAGCGGATCATCTGTTCGACCAGGTCCAGGCCGGTGATCAGCTCGGTGACCGGGTGCTCGACCTGCAGGCGGGTGTTCATTTCCAGGAAGAAGAAGCTCTTGTCCTGGCCGGCGACGAACTCCACGGTGCCGGCGCTGTCGTAGTTGACGGCCTTGGCCAAGGCCACGGCCTGGGCGCCCATGGCCTCGCGGGTCGCCGGGTCGAGCAGCGGGGAGGGGGCCTCCTCGATGACCTTCTGGTTGCGGCGCTGGATCGAGCATTCGCGCTCGAACAGGTGGACGACGTGGCCGTGCTTGTCGCCCAGCACCTGGATCTCGATGTGGCGCGGGTCGACGATGAACTTCTCGATGAAGATGCGGTCGTCGCCGAACGCGCCCTTGGCCTCGGCCCGCACGGCCGGGAAG
Source organism: Caulobacter sp. (assembly GCA_028291265.1). Taxonomy (GTDB): domain Bacteria; phylum Pseudomonadota; class Alphaproteobacteria; order Caulobacterales; family Caulobacteraceae; genus Caulobacter. The sequence continues at coordinate 22,496 of JAQGIK010000033.1, forward strand.
CCCTCCTCGACGTCCTTCTCGTTCCAGGCGACGCGGATGCCCTTGCCGCCGCCGCCGGCGCTGGCCTTGATCATCACCGGATAGCCGATCTCTTCGGAGATCTTGATGGCGTGGGCGGTGTCGTCGATCTCGCCGATATGGCCGGGCACGCAGGAGACGCCAGCCTTCTGGGCGAACTTCTTGCTCTCGATCTTGTCGCCCATGGCGCTGATCGCGCCCGGATTGGGACCAATAAAGACGATGCCTTCGTCGGCGCAAAGTTGAGCAAATTCAGCCTTCTCCGACAGAAATCCGAAACCGGGGTGGACCGCTTCCGCGCCCGTCGATTTGCAGGCGGCGATGATCTTCTCGGCCACCAGGTAGGACTGGTTGGCGGGCGGCGGGCCGATGAAGACGGTCTCGTCGGCCATTTCGACGGCCAGGCTGTCGGCGTCGGCCTCGGAGTAGACCACCACCGTCTTGATGCCCATGCGACGGCAGGTCTTGATGACGCGGACAGCGATCTCGCCGCGGTTGGCGATCAGAATCTTCGAGAACATCGACCGGACAGGCCCCTTGCGCGCATGGTTCTTGCGCGATGCGGGTTAGACCGACGACGGCGCGTTGGCAACGGCGACGCTAGGTCAGCATCGCTCGTGCGCACCCCCATTTTGATGTTGCGAGGCAGTCGCGGTTATAGCAGTTGTGACAGAATGAATCTTTCATTCAGCCGGCGCTTGCCGGTTTACCTTCTAGCCGCGACGACTGTGCTGTCGGTGGTGCTGTTCCCGTGGACCAAGACCGCTCGCCTCTGGCTGTCCGGCGAGACCGGCCTGGTCGAGATCGCCACCGTGGTTCTGGCCCTATGGGGCATGGTCACGGCGGGCCAGGTCGTCGCCGACTACAGGCGCCTGCCGCACAGGATCCTGATCCCCTGGTTCGCCCTGTTCATCGTCGGCCTGTTCTTCTTCGCCGGCGAGGAGGCCAGCTGGGGCCAGAGCTGGTTCCATTGGGCGACGCCGGCCGACTACGCGGCGATCAACCGCCAGGGCGAGACCAACCTGCACAACCTCTCCTCGCTCAGCGAGGAACTGCCCAAGACCCTGCTGCTGGTGGCCGCTTTGCTCGGCGGCATCATCTGGCCGATCTGGGCCCACTTCAAGAAGGTCGGACCCTACCTGACGACCGGCTGGTTCAGCTGGATCTGGCCGACCAGCCTGATCTGGCCGGCCGCCGCCCTGACCTGGGTCATGCGCATCGTCGAGCGGATCCTGGTCAACACCGACCTCGAGGACGCCTACATCTTCGGGCACGCCCTGCGGCCGGTCTACATCGCCACCCGCGAGAGCATCGAGCTCTACGCCGTGGTCTTCATCCTGGCCTACCTCTGGGATGTGCGGCGGCGGATGAAGGGCGAGGGCGCCGGCGGGGCCTGATCACGACGGGTTGGCCTTTCGGATGATTGCGCATCGGCGCGGCCGCCCTAGATTGGTGGGATGACCGACACAGCCAACCGCCCCGCCACCGGTTTCGACCTGACCCCGCCCAGCGAGGCCGAACGCCAGGTCCTGGAAGCCGACCTCAACCAGGAAGAACGCGACGTCCTGCTGCACCACGGCACCGAGGCGCCGTTCTGTGGCGGGCTGCTCGGCGAGAAGCGGCCCGGCGCCTACTGCTGCCGCCTCTGCGGCCTGCCGCTGTTCAAGTTCGAGACCAAGTTCGAGAGCGGCACCGGCTGGCCCAGCTTCTACGCCCCTATCAACGAGGCCAACGTGAAGGCTGTCGAAGACCGCAGCTACGGCATGCGCCGGGTCGAGACCCGCTGCGCCCGCTGCGACAGCCACCAGGGCCACGTCTTCCCCGACGGGCCGCCGCCGACCGGCCTGCGCTACTGCATCAACTCGGTGTCGCTGGAGTTCGTCGGGGCAGGGGAGGCGCTGCGCGATCCATTGAAACGCGGCGACGGAAACGCCTAGCCGCATCGTCGCGAAGACAGGAGAGGCGAAGCATGTTTAGGAGGAGGCTCAAGTCTGGAGTCTCCCAAGTGCAAAGACGCGCCTTCCTGATCACCGGCATGGCCGCCGGCCTCGCCACCGCCGCGGAAGCGGCCGATGTCGCCAACGAGGGCTTCACCGGCTTCTCTGGCGCCGGCGCCATCCCGCTGGAACGCCAGACGGCGGTGCTGAAGAACAAGAGCCGCGATCCGGTCGGCGCCGTCATGGTGAACTTCTATCAGCTGTGGGGGTCGGCCAGCCGGGTCCGCTTTACCGTCGCGACGGTCCCGTCCTTCGTCGTCAACGGCCCGGCCGACGCCGATCCGCAAGCGCGCTACGGGTTGTTCCGCCTGACGGTGGCCAAGGGCGCGCGCCATCTGCAGACCGGTCGGACGTTCCCGAATGGCCGGACCAACCTGAACATCCAGAGCCGCTCGAAAGTCCCCTTCACCGCCAGCCGCTACGGCGCGGATTTCTTCAAGCTCGACCTTGCCGAGCCGCTGACGGCCGGCGAGTACGCCTGGACCATCACGCCGACCCTGGCCACCAAGTTCGACGGCGTCACCGACGGCTTCGGCGGCAAGACCGGCGATCCGCAGCACGGGGTGTTCGCTTTCGGCGTCGACTAGGCGTCACAGGACCCCCCATTCCGGGGACGCGCGTCAACGAACACCGGTCCATGCTGGCTCCACATTCCAGGAGCCTGACATGCACAGACGATCCTTTCTGCTGAGCGCCGCCGCCGTCGGCCTCGCCTCGCCTGCGTTCGCCGCCAAGGCTCCACCGGCCCCGGATTTCAGCGCCACAGCGGGTGACGCGCCCCTGACCCTCGAGATACAGGTCGCGGCCTTCAAACAGCAGATGAAGGCCATGGGCTACGGCGGGGCCGACGTCTTCTATGAACTGAAGGGCGCGGCCAGCCCGGTGCGCCTCAAGGCCGGCCAGACGGTCAGCTTCCTGAGCAAGGAGCCGGCCACCATCGACCCGCAGCAGCGCATCGGCCTGTTCCGCCTGACGACGGTGAAGGCCACCCGCCGCCTGGCCACGGGCAAGGTCAATCCGCTCGGCTACGGCACCCGCAATGTGAAGAACCAGGCGGCCGTCGCGTTCACGGCCGTCCGCGAAGGCGACCTCTGGCGGCTCACCCCGACCGAGGCCCTGACAGCCGGCGAGTACGGCCTCGCCCTGGCCCCCAACCTTGGCAACAATACCTGGGGCTGGGGCGGTCGCGGCGGCGGCAACCAGCCGGTCTGCGCCTTCGGGGTGGACTGATCCGGCATGTGAACAACGTTACTGGACATTGCGCTGGCCGACTGTTCCCCTTCCTGTTGCAGGGCCGGAGGGCTGACCATGAACCGACGCACTTTCGTACTGGCGGCTGGCGCCTCGGGGCTGGCCGGCGGCGCTTGGGCGGCTCCGGCTATCGGGCCTGAGTATCGGGATGTGTTTGCCGGGCTCGGGCCTGGAAACACGCTGATCGATCTCGAGCGGCAGGTGCCCAAGGCCAAGACCCGGCTCAAGGGTCTGGGGTTTGGCGGCGCCGACGCCTACTACGAGCTGACCGGGGCGGCGAGCCCTGTCCGCTTCAAGGCGGGCGCCGTGCCGCCGCTCGTGGTCAGGGTCGCCTCGCAGGAGGAGGACCCAATGGGCATCATCCAGTTCTTCAAGCTTCAGGTGGTCAAGAATACGCGCCGACTGGTCGCGGTCCGGGTCAACGCCATGGGTGTCGGCGGAGGGACAACGGGCAATGAGTTTTCCGTGCCGTTCACGGCGCGCAAGCACGGGTCATCTTTCTTCCTGGTCAAGCCGCAGGGCGCGCTGGCCCCTGGCGAGTACGGAATCAGCCTGACGACCGCCGCGGCCGGCTACCTGTTTGGCGTCGACTAGCTCGCCGGCGGCGTCGGCGTGGCCGGGTTCGGCGTACTCGGCAGCGCCTTGCTGACTAGATAGCCGGCGTGGCTGATGCCCAGCAGCCAGATGAACGACTGGCTGAGCAGCGGCAGCGACACCTCGAACTTGTTCTCCGGCGGGATCGGTGTGTCTTGCAATGGCGCCTGGCCGGCGAAGAAGGACCACAGCGCGCCGGCGTAGACGGCCAGCAGGGTCACGGTGATCAGGAACTGCTGGATCTTGCTGATGTCGGCGGTGGCCCCATCGCTGACTTCCTCGCCGCGGAACATGTCCAGCCACTGAGCGTCAGACAGGTCGCTCCAGCCCAGGACCGCGCCGGCGTTCGCGGCGGCGTCCGGAGCGCGGCCTGTTTTCGCGGCGACTGCGTTGGCGGCGGCGGCTTGGGTCGGAGCGGCGGCGTCGGTCTGGGTCTGGGTGGAGCGCAGCGACAGCAGGGCCGGGGAGGCGACCAGGCTGGCCGCGACTATCCCCATCGCCGCCAGCAGCTCGCTCGGAATGTCGATACTCATCGGGTTGGTCAGCTGATTCTTCGCCCGCCAGGCGGCCAGGGCGATCAGCCCGGACAGCACGATGATGGTCCAGGCCAGGGCCTGGAACCGGGCCAGGCTGATGCGGTTACGCGCATCGATCAGGATGCCGGCGCCACGGCCCCGCAACGCAAAGCTGGTCAGGGCGATAAAGGCCAGCAGCAGCCCTGCCGTCAGCGCCCAGGCCCAGGACGGCGTAATCTTCAGTCCGAACAGATTGTACCAGACGTTGATCCACCAGATCAGCGCCAGGATCACCAATGCGCCAAGCCCGCAGAGCGCGATGCGCCGGTCTCGTTTGTCGACGGCCATGATTGTCCTCCCCGAAGAAATTCAGGCTAACATCGAACTGACCGGCAAGACAATTTCAGGGTGTTTATCGCGACCCGAAGCAATCATTCCGCGACAAAGAAGCTTTGCTCTTCCCATCACGTCCGGCTTTTGCTACCCCCCGCGCCTCACTACGAGCGGTCGTGGCGGAATTGGTAGACGCGCAGCGTTGAGGTCGCTGTGGGGCAACCCGTGGAAGTTCGAGTCTTCTCGACCGCACCAGTGAATCAGAGAAAAGAAGGCGATCTACCAGTCGCGTTCTGACAAGCGCCCGGGCCTGCCAGCGGCAGACCCGGGACTTGATCCGGAAAAGATGCAGCCACTTCAGCCAGGAGGCCCCCATGACCCGGGACGAAGCCGACCTGAGCGATCTGCATGAACCGCCCATCCCCGAGGACCTCGAAGACCTCGCGCTAGGCGACGACTACGCCCTCAACGCCGAATACGTCGAACTGGTGATCGACGCCGCCGATCGCGGCGACGACGACCGTCTGCGCGAGTTGGTGGGCGCCCTGCGTTCCGAAGACGTCGCCGACCTGATGGGCTTCCTGACCGCCGACTACCGCGAGCAGGTGATTCCCCAGCTCGACGCCGAGACGCTCGGCGAGGTGCTGTCCGAACTCGACACCAACCTGCGCGAAGAGGTCATGGACTCGGTGCCCAGCACCACCCTGGCCCGGGCGCTGGAGGAGATGGACAGCGACGACGCCGTCGACCTGGTCGAGGATCTCGAGGACGATCGCCGCGCCCAGGTGCTGGCCGCCATGGACCAGGAGGACCGCGACGCCATCGTCACGGCCCTGAAGTACGGCGACGAGACCGCCGGCCGCCTGATGCAGCGCGACCTGATGGCGGCGCCCAGCTTCTGGACCGTCGGCCAGACTATCGACCATATCCGCAGCCACAGCGACGACCTGCCGGAGCTGTTCTTCGACGTCTACGTCATCGACCCCAGCCACAAGCCGACCGGCGCCGTGCCGGTCAGCATCCTGCTGCGCGCCCAGCGCGACCAGCACCTGGCCGAAATCATGGAGTCGGTCACCGAGATCGACGTCGACATGGACCAGGAAGAGGTCGCCTACATCTTCGACAAGTACCACCTGATCAGCGCCCCGGTGATCGACAGCGGCGGCCGGCTGGTCGGCCAGATCACCGTCGACGACATCGTCGGCGTCATCCAGGAAGAGAGCGAAGAAGACATCCTGGCCCTGGCCGGGGTCAGCGACGCCGGTCGCGACGCCACCATCTGGGGCATCGCCCGCTCGCGTCTGCCATGGCTGGTGGTCAACACCCTGACCGCGGCCATCGCCGCCAGCGTCATCGGGGCCTTCCAGAACGAGATCAGCAAGGTCCTGACCCTGGCCATCCTGATGCCCATCGTCGCCTCGCTGGGCGGCAATGCCGGCACCCAGACCCTGGCCGTGGCGGTGCGGGCCCTGGCCAGCCGCGAACTCAACGCCTCCAACGCCATGCGGATCGTCTGGCGCGAACTGGGGGTGGGTCTGTTGAACGGGGCCGTGCTGGCCTCGATCATGGCCCTGGCCGTCTTCCTGTTCTTCCGCGACCCGATGTTGTGCCTGACCATCGGCCTGGCCCTGGTCATCAACCTGTTCATCGCCAGCATGGCCGGGATCCTGGTGCCGCTGGCCCTCGACCGCCTCGGACGCGACCCGGCCGTGTCATCGTCGGTCTTCGTCACGTTCATGACCGATTTTATGGGTTTCCTGTCCTTCCTGGGACTGGCGGCGTTGATTCTCCTGTAGGCTGAGCCCCGTAGTTAAGCGCTCGCGCAAAACGGCCCCTATCTTGCCCGGGGGTAGTTGAACGCACCGGCGCTCGTATCAATTTGGGTCAAAATGGGCATGACACCCCGACATCAGGTTTCAAAAGCCGCCGTCGAGCTGATCAAGAAGTTCGAAGGCTACCGCTCGAAAGCGGCCCAGCTGCCCGACGGGCGCTGGACGATCGGCTTTGGCCACACCCTGACCGCCCGTGAAGGCGCCCAGGTCTCGGAACAGGACGCCGAGGCGCTCCTGCTCTACGACCTGATCGCCGTCGCCCATGCGGTCAACGAGCAGACCTTCACGCCGCTGACGCAGAACCAGTTCGACTCGCTCTGCTGCTTCGCCTTCAACGTCGGGATCGAAAATCTCAAGCGCTCGAGCGTCCTGCGCCGGGTCAACGAAGGCAGCATGCTGCAGGCCGCCTGCGCCATGGAGATGTGGCGCAAGGCCGACTTCGAGGGCGAGCGCATCGTCGTCGACGCCCTGGTCCGCCGCCGCTCGGCCGAGAAGACCCTGTTCCTGACCCCGGCCAACGGCTGGGTGCCGGCGCCGTCGCCGATCGTCCGGCCCAAGGTCGACTACGACGCCGTCAACTTCGTGCCGCGCCAGACCCCGACCGCGCTGAAGACCGACCTGACCGGCGACAAGGCCGTCGCCGAGCGCGACGAGCTCCTGCCGGCGCCGCACGCGCCGCCTTCCCAATCTGGTCTTGGGACGACGGCCACGATGACGGCCGCCGCCGCCGTGACCTCGCGCCTGGCTGAAATGGTCCCCGAGCCGGTCGTCGTGCCGTCGCCGGTTCCCGCCGCCCAGCCGGTGGCAGCCGCGCCGGTCGCCGACGAGTCGCTGATCGCCTCGCCGGCTCCCGCTCTGGTCGAGGAGGTTGTCGCCCAGCAGACGGCAGACGAGAGTCTCGCCTGGTCGCCCAGTCCTACCGAGGTGGTCACCGCCGAGAAGCAGTCCGCCGAAGTCGTCGCCGAACCCTTCGACCACGACGCCGATTTCGCCGACGCCGAGGCCAGCGATTCCGACCCGGTTCTGGAGATCTCCCGCACCCCGGCCGAGCCGACCCCGGCCCCGGCCGCCGACGCCCTGGCCTTCCCGCCGCCGCCGGCCCCGGTCGAGGCGCTGCCCGAGCAGCCGGAAAGCTACACTCCGTACCCGGCGACGCCGGTGCTGGCCGTCGGCAACGGCGACCGCGCCTTCGTCCTGACTCCGGCCCCCGAGCATGAGACGGCCGTCGCCGGCGACGGCAGCGATCCTTTCCGCTTCGAGGCCGCCAACGAGTCCGAGCCCGGCCTGTTCGACATCTCCAGCCAGCCCTTCGAGCCACAGTCGACCGGCGTCCGCAGCCAGCCGCTGCTCAACGAAGACCACATCCGCCGGCTGGTGGAAGAGGACGAGCGTGTCCTGGCCGCCAACTTCGACCCGGCCTTCGATTCCACGCCGCTCGAGCAGCCGCGCATCGCCGGCCTGCCCTGGCTGGGCGGGGCCGTGGTTGGCCTGTTCGTCTGCGGCGGCGGCATCGCCTGGGGCCTGGTCGACGGGACGGGCGACACCACCGTCAAGGTCGCCGCCTGGTCGATGGCCCTGGGCGGCGGCGGGGTGCTGCTGTTCTCGGCCTGGCGCTGGCTGTCGGCCTTCGGCCTGCCGCCGATGGACGACGAGGACGACGCCCAATCGAACGAGAACGCGCCGGCCGAGTAACCAGCCGGCGTTAGGGGGCAGTAAAGCGTAAGTGCCGCGTAGCATAGCGTAAGCACCCCGTGGGTCTCGCCGACCTGCGGGGTGTCTGCTATTCCGGCGCCCATGACGCACTCCCCCCAGATGGACTTCGGCCTTGGCGAGACCGCCGAGGCCATCCGCGAAACCACCGCCCGCTTCGCCGCCGACCGCATCGCCCCGATGGCGGCGATGATCGACGCCGACAACCACTTCCCCCGCGAGCTGTGGCCCGAGATGGGCGACCTCGGCCTGCACGGCATCACTGTCGAGGAAGAGTTCGGCGGCCTCGGGCTCGGCTACCTCGAGCACGTCATCGCCATGGAGGAGGTCTCCAGAGCCTCGGCCAGCATCGGCCTCTCTTACGGCGCCCACTCCAATCTCTGCGTCAACCAGATCCGCCGCTGGGCCACGCCCGAACAGAAGCGCCGCTACCTGCCCAAGCTGATCAGTGGCGAGCATGTCGGCTCCCTGGCCATGAGCGAGGCCGGCTCGGGCTCCGACGTCGTCTCGATGAAGCTGCGCGCCGAGCACCGCGGCGACCGCTATGTGCTGAACGGCACAAAGTTCTGGATCACCAACGCCCCGCACGCCGACACCCTGGTCGTCTACGCCAAGACCGCGCCGGAAGAATCGAGCCGCGGCATCACCGCCTTCCTGATCGAGAAGGGCATGAAGGGCTTCAGCGTCTCCAGGAAGCTCGACAAGATGGGCATGCGCGGCTCGGACACCGCCGAACTGGTGTTCGAGGACTGCGAAGTCCCGGAAGAGAACATCATGGGCCCGCTGAACGGCGGCGTCGGCGTGCTGATGAGCGGCCTCGACTACGAGCGCGCCGTGCTGTCGGCCGGGCCGCTCGGCATCATGCAGGCCTGCCTCGACGTCGTCCTGCCCTACGTCCGGGATCGCAAGCAGTTCGGCAAGGCCATCGGCAGCTTCCAGCTGATGCAGGGCAAGGTCGCCGACATGTACGTCGCGCTGAACAGCGCCCGCGCCTACGTCTACGCCGTGGCCCGCGCCTGCGACGCCGGCAAGACCACCCGCTTCGACGCCGCCGGCGCCATCCTGCTGGCCTCCGAGAACGCCATGAAGGTCGCCAACGAGGCCATCCAGGCCCTCGGCGGGGCCGGCTACACCCGCGAATGGCCGGTCGAACGGCTCCTGCGCGACGCCAAGCTCTACGACATCGGGGCCGGCACCAACGAAATCCGCCGCTTCCTGATCGGCCGGGAGCTGGTCGGCGGTTGAGGCTTGGCCTGATCGGCGCGCGAGGCTAGACCCGGCATATGGCCCGCGAAGACAAAGACAAGATCATCAGCCTCGACCAGCGCCGCGAGCAGGAAGCCGACCGCAAGCGGCACAAGGCCACCGCCGACCGCGACGCGGTGCGCCGCCGCAAGCTGGCCGAACGCGGCCCGGCCGCCGCCCGCCACGGCCGGCTGCTCGGGCGGGTCCTCGTCGGCCTGGTGCTCGCCGCCTTGGTGGCGGCGGTGGTTTATTGGGTGTGGGGGTTCTTCAGCTGAGCTGCCTGGCCACGGACGCCTGAAACTGGAAAGGGCCGACCCTCTTACGAGAGCCGGCCCCACACCAAACGACGGTTGAACCGCGTCGTCAGACGACGTCACAAATCAAAGGAGGGAAAGAACCCCGCAACCCTTCGATCCGTGAGCGGTTGCCGTGTGTTTTTGGTGAGACACTGGATCACCTCCTTTCAGCTGTTGAGAACAGGACCTTCAGGATATGGGCGCCGCGCCGCCCATTGCAAAGGTGATCTGGCCGCTCCCCACGCAAATGTCGCAGCTGTGGATAACTTGCCACGGCCCCCAAATCCAAAAGGGTGTAGGCCTTGCGCCCATGCCGACCTGGGATGTCTCCGTCTACGAACGCTACAAGGCCTACCGCGACCGGCCGGCCCTCGACCTGCTGCTGCAGATCCCGGCCGACCTGGGGCCCCACGTCATCTGGGACCTCGGCTGCGGCGCGGGCGAGCAGGCGGCCCTGCTGGCCCGGCGGCATCCCGGGGCCAAGGTCTTCGGCCTGGATTCCAGTCCCGAAATGCTGGCCAGGGCCCGGGCCCGGCCCGAGGCCGTGACCTGGCTGCAGGGCGACATCGCCGCCTTCGATCCGCCGGCCGCGCCGGACCTGATCTTCACCAACGCCGCCCTGCAGTGGCTGCCCGACCATGCCGCTCTGTTCCCGCGCCTGGCCGCGACCCTCGCGCCGGGCGGCGTCTTCGCCTGCCAGATGCCGACCGCCTTCGAGACCCGCCACCACCAGATCCTGCGCCGCACCGCCGACGAGGGCCCCTGGGCGGCGCGCACGGCCCCGGCCCGGATGATCGCCCCGACCCCGTCCTTCGACGACTATTACGGCTGGCTGGCGCGGAGCTGCGGCCTGGTCGACATCTGGATGACGACCTACCTGCATGTGCTGGAAGGCGAGGACCCGGTCGTCGACTGGATGATGGGCACGGCCCTGCGCCCCTACCTTGACGCCCTGACCGACGCGGCCGAACGCGCCGCCTTCCTGGCCGAGTTCACCGCCCGCATCGCCAGGGCGTTTCCGCCCCGCGCCGACGGCGTCACCCTGTTCCCGTTCCCGCGCCTGTTTCTGGTGGCGCGACGGGCTAGCTGAACAGTTCGGCCGTCGTCTCGGCCGGTCCGCGTTCGCCACCCCATTTCAGTTCGTGGTAAAGCGCCGCCGACCCGAAAGCGAAGACCAAGGTGACGAGGCCGCTGATCAGGGGCGACACCGCCACCGTGCCGATCAGCTTCAAGGATCCCTGCAGATATTCCGAGCCCAGGGCCGCCCCGACCGCCGCACCGCCGAACACCAGCCCGGCGATCAGCAACAGCGCGAAAACCTGCCAGCGAACGCCGCGAGTCAGTTCGTTGCTGGCGCCCATAGCCGCTGAAACGCCGGGACCATCCATGATCCGCGCTGGGACCGCGACGACCCAGATGGTCAACAGATACAGTCCGGGGATGACCAGCAGGATCAGGCCAAGCGCGATCCCCAGACTGGTCAGTATGCTCAGACCCCACATCGGCAGGAAGAGACTGGCGCCGGCCGATACGCTGGAGCCGATCGTCACGCTCTTGCCCAGTTGGCGCTGGAGGGCCGCGTGGACCAGCGCCGTCTTGCCGATCAGGCCGACCAGGCCAAGCACGATGTTCAGCCCGCTCTCGCTCATTTGCGCCGCGCTTTCCGACTGCTGACTCAAGATCAGTCCGGCAAGAGCTTCCGGCGCCGACACGAACAGCCCTGCGATAGCCAGGCCGAGCAGCGGCAGCTCGCGAAAACTGTCCCCGGTGCGAGCGAGAACCCGCCCCATCTGGAACCACTCGCGTCGGCGATCTTCAACAGCCATGAAATGTTCCCCCTGACCGCACCCTAACGGCCGGACCCGAAACGGCGCAACGCATTCCGTTGCCCGCTCACGTCTTGGCGCGGCGCAAATCGACCACCGGCCGCTCCAGGCCCGCCAGCACCTGCCGGGTGGCCAGATAACCGGCGTCGGCCCCGACCTCGAAGGCCTTCCAGTCGCGGATGTCGATGTGGTCGACGTCGGGCAGCACCAGCACGTCGGTGGCGTCGCGCGCCGCCAGCACCTCGCGGTTGGTCGACAGCGTCGCCGCCCGCATCAGCAGGGCGACGATCGGCGGCCCCTTGCGCCATTCCCCCGACAGGATCCACTTCAAGAGCGAGGGCATGGCGATGTCCTCGGTAGTGATGCTGCGACCGCGGGTGACGTCGACCCCGACCACCGGACCGCGATGAATCGAGCGCATGATGTCGGCCGGGAAGTTCTTCATCACCGCCCCGTCGACCAGCACCTCGCCGGCCATGGTCGACGGCGGCATGACCCCGGGCAGGGCGATTGAGGCGCGCAGGGCGTGGCGCAGCACCCCGCGCTGGTGCAGCTCGTAGGTGCCCTGGGTCAGGTTCGAGGAGATGCAGTAGAAAGGCAGCCACAGGTCGGGGATCTCGACCTCGCCGTAGTGCTCCTGCAGCCGGTGATTGACCTTGCGCCCGTGGGTCAGGGCGATCAGCGGCAGGGCGATGTCGTCCAGCGGGCTGGTGTCGACGAAGGCCTGGCGGATGCGCCGCTCCAGCTCCGGCTCCTCCCAGCCCATGGCCAGGCTGGCGGCGATGATCGCCCCCATCGAGGCCCCGCCGACAAAGTCGATCGGCACTCCGGCCTGTTTCAAGGCCCGCAAGGCGCCGATATGGGCATAGGCCCGGGCCCCGCCGCCCGACAGCACCAGCCCCACCGACCGGCCGGTCAGCAGCCGCGCCATCCGCGCGGCGCAGGGCTCGCTGCCCTCCCGCACATGGAACAGCCGCGCTGCCCCGGTCGCTTCGAGCCAGGCCTCAGAGCCCTTCGGCTGGGCCAGGCTGGCCGGCTGGATCAGCATCAGGTCGACCAGCTTGTAGGCTTCCAGGGTCTCCGAGGCCTTGCCGTTGATCACCGGCGGCGCCCGGTCGCCGCGCCCGACCCGGAACAACCGGTCCACCTGCCGCCCGACCACGCCGCCCCAGGCGTTCTCCCCGGCCTCGGCGACATAGAGGACGAACTCGTGGTCGGCCTCGACATTGGAGAACCACTCGGTCGGGGCGGTGGCGGCCTCGGAGCCGACGATGGTCACCGAATGGCCCATCTCGGCCATCGAGCGGGCGATCTTGCCGATCAGCGGCCGGATCTTGCCGGTCTTGTCGGCGGCCACGAAGCCGAACACGCAGGGGTCGCCCGTCGAGATGCGGGTGCTGGCGTAGCGGGCCCGGTTGAGCACCAGCCTGGCGATCTCCAGCATGACATGCGGGTCGTCGTCGGCGGCCTCGAAGAAGTCGTCGGCGTCGAGGGCCAGCACCTCGGAATCGCGCAGGGCGACGACCCGGGCGGTGTGGGCCGTGCCGCCGACCAGGGCCATCTCGCCGGCCGGCTCGCCCGGCCGGATGACGCCGACGAACTGCCGGTCCAGGCCCTCTTCCTTGCGGAAGGCGCCCAGCTTGCCGGCGTGGACCAGGAAGATCTGGTTCGACCGCTCGCCCGACTCGAACAGGGTCGCCCCGCCCGGCAGCGAGAACCAGCGCGCGGCGCCAGCCTCCCACTCGCGCTCGAAGAGGCGGGTGAGGGCGCTGTCCTCGCGATAGGTGAAGGGCCCAACCACGGCGTGACGCTAGCATGAGTCCCTGAAATCGAGCGGTCGGCACGGCGCCGCCCTCAATGGGCACAATCCTGCCGCTTCCCCGGCCTGCGAGGACGAGCTATCCCTCACCCATGCCGAAACTGAGCACGACCGTCGACAAATCCAGCGAGGCCTTCGCCCGCAACGCCGCCGTCAACAAGGGCCTCGCCGAGGAACTGCGCGAGCGCGTCGCCAGGGCGGCCCTCGGCGGCCCGGAATCTTCGCGCCAGCGTCACGCCAGCCGCGGCAAGCTGCTGCCCCGCGAGCGCGTCGAACGGCTGCTCGATCCGGGCTCGCCCTTCCTGGAAATCGGCCAGCTGGCCGCCTTCGACCTCTACGACGGCGAGATCGCCGGGGCCGGCCTGATCTGCGGCATCGGCCGGGTCTCGGGCCGCGAGGTGATGATCGTCGCCAACGACGCGACGGTGAAGGGCGGCACCTACTACCCGATGACGGTCAAGAAGCACCTCCGCGCCCAGGAGATCGCCCAGCAGAACCGTCTGCCCTGCATCTACCTGGTCGACAGCGGCGGCGCGAACCTGCCCCACCAGGCCGAGGTCTTCCCCGACCGCGAGCATTTCGGCCGCATCTTCTTCAACCAGGCCCGCATGAGCGCCGAGAATATCCCGCAGATCGCCTGCGTCATGGGATCCTGTACGGCCGGCGGCGCCTACGTCCCGGCCATGAGCGACGAGACCGTCATCGTCCGCGGTACGGGCGAGGAGAGCCAGGGCACCATCTTCCTGGCCGGCCCGCCGCTGGTGAAGGCCGCCACCGGCGAGGTCATCTCCGCCACGGACCTCGGCGGCGCCGACGTCCACGGCCGCAAGAGCGGCGTCGTCGACCACGTCGCCGCCAACGACGAGCACGCCCTGGAGATCGTCCGCAACATCGTCGCCGGCCTCAACACCCTGAAACCCTCGGAAACCGACGTCCGCGAACCCCGCCCGCCGGCCTTCGACCCCGCCGAGCTCTACGGCATCGTCCCCTCCGACGTCCGCGCCCCCTACGATGTGAAAGAGGTCATCGCCCGCCTCGTCGACGGCAGCGACTTCGACGAGTTCAAGGCCCTCTACGGGACCAGCCTGGTCTGCGGCTTCGCCCGCATCTGGGGCTATCCGGTCGCCATCCTGGCCAACAACGGCGTGCTGTTCAGCGAGAGCGCCCAGAAGGCCGCCCACTTCATCGAACTGGCCTGCAAGCGGAAGATCCCGCTGGTCTTCCTGCAGAACATCTCCGGCTTCATGGTCGGCGGAAAGTACGAGGCCGGCGGCATCGCCAAGGACGGCGCCAAGATGGTCACCGCCGTCGCCTCGGCCAACGTGCCGAAGTTCACCGTCCTGATCGGCGGCAGCTTCGGGGCCGGCAACTACGGCATGTGCGGCCGCGCCTACAGCCCCCGTTTCCTGTTCACCTGGCCCAACAGCCGCATCAGCGTCATGGGCGGCGAACAGGCGGCCTCCGTCCTCGCCACCGTCCACCGCGACGCGGGCAGTTGGACCAAGGAACAGGAAGAGGCCTTCAAGGCCCCGATCCGCCAGACCTACGAGGACGAGGGCAACCCCTACCACGCCACCTCGCGCCTCTGGGACGATGGGGTGATTGATCCGGCCCAGACCCGCGACGTGCTGGGCCTGGCCATCAGCGCCAGTTTGAACGCCCCGATCCCCGAGACCCCGTTCGGGGTGTTCAGAATGTAGCCAACCGTCCTTCTCCCGCTCGTCGGGAGAAGGTGGCCCGCGAAGCGGGTCGGATGAGGGCAGCGCGGTCGCCAGACGGGTTGGCGCGTTATGGAGAAGATCTTGGTGCTTCCACACCGTCCATCGCCGGCGCTGCCCTCATCCGTCAGCCTTCGGCTGCCACCTTCTCCCGACAAGCGGGAGAAGGGCTTGACTGACTTCTTCTCTCGCCCGCCACCCCATAAGGTCCACCTATGACCAACCCCATCGCCGACCCCCTCGTCGAAGTCCCCGACAGCGACGCCCTCAGTGACCTCGTCCTCATCGAGGCAACGCAGGACGGTGTCGCCACCGTCACCATCAACCGCGCCGGCAAGCGCAACGCCTTCAACGCCGAGGTGATCGCCGCCCTGCACCAGGCCTTCGAGACCCTGCGCGACGCCGACGGCGTGCGGCTGGTCTTCCTGACCGGGGCAGGGGCCTCGTTCAGCGCCGGGGCCGACCTCGAGTGGATGAAGGCCGCCGTCGAATGGTCGGAGTCCGAGAACCGCGAAGACGCCATGGGCCTGGCCTCCATGCTCAAGGCCCTGCACGACCTGCCGCAACTGACCATCGCCCTCGTCGACGGCCCGGCCTTCGGCGGCGGCGCCGGCCTGGCGGCCGCCTGCGACCTCGCGGTGGCGACCGAGCGTTCCACCTTCGCCTTCTCCGAGGTCAAGCTGGGCCTCACCCCGGCGACCATCAGCCCCTATGTCATTCGCGCGATCGGGGCCCGCAACGCCAAGGTGCTGTTCGCGACCGGTCTGGTGTTCGACGCCCAGGCGGCCAAGGGGTACGGGCTGGTGCAGGAAATCGTCGCGGACGCGGCCGCCTTCGACAGTGTCCGCACCTCGATGACCGCCGCCATCAAGCTTTGCGCCCCGGGCGCGGTGGCCGACGCCAAACGGCTCGTCGATGACATCGAAGGCGCCGAGATCGACCGCGGCGTCATGGAAGAGACGGCCAAGCGCATCGCCGCCCGCCGGGTCAGCGAAGAGGGCAGGGAGGGCGTCACCGCCTTCCTCGAGAAACGCAAACCGGGCTGGGCGGAGTAGGCATGACCGAGGGGGCGAAACCAAAGAAGGCGGCGGCCGCGAAGCCGCGCAAGCCGCGCGTGGCGAAGGCCGCGGCCGCGCCGGTACAGGTGGCCGGACCGACGATCGACCTGGAGCATCCCAAACCCGGCCAGCCGCCGGCCCCGGCCGATGCTGGAAAGACCTGCGCCAACTGCGGCACGCCGCTGATGGGTCACTACTGTCACGAGTGCGGCCAGCAGGGGCATCTGCACAACCGGCTCGGCCATCTGCTGCATGAGTTCGTCGAGGGCATCGCCCACTTCGACGGCCGGCTGTGGCGGACGCTGCCGCTGCTGGCGCTGCGTCCGGGCCGGCTGAGCCGCGACTGGATCGAGGGCAAGCGCGTGCGCTACGTGGCGCCGCTGCACATCTTCCTGTTCGCGCTGTTCCTGTTCTTCACCATCCCGACCTTCGTCCACTACAAGACGAACAACACCATCAACGTCAACGGCGCGCCGGTCATCATCGACGCGAAGGACCGTGAGGCGGTGATGAAAGAGCAGCGCGAGAAGATCGCCGCCCTGAACGCGAAGCACGCCGGGGAGACCAGCGGCCCTCAGCGCTTCGCCAACAAGGCGGTGGCCTTCTTCGACAAGCGCTCGGGTCACTGGGACTATTACCAGCTGAAGATCCAGAGCCTGCTCTACAAGTTCGGCTTCCTGATGGCCCCGATCTCGATGCTGATCCTGTGGCTCGTCCTGTTCTACAAGCGCGGCTACACCCTCTACGACCACGCGACAGTGGCCCTTTACGGCCTTGGTTTCACCGCCCTGCTGGCAGCGTTCGGCCAGCTGCTGCCGCCTTCGGTCGGCGGCCTGTGGACGTTCTTCCTGATGCTGTTCATCCCGGTCCATGCCGTTCGCCACCTGAAGGTGGCCTACGCCATGCGCTGGCCCGGAGCGATCGCCACCGGCGTGGTGATGGGGCTGCTGACCCTCATCGCCCTTGGCCTGTTCATCGGCGCCGTCTTCCTGATCGGCCTTCTTGGTGTCCCCAATGCTTGAAAGCGTCCTGATCGCCAACCGCGGCGAAATCGCCCGGCGGATCATCCGCACCGCCCGCCGACTCGGCGTGCGCACCATCGCCGTCTATTCCGACGCCGACGCCGACGCCCCCCACGTGCGCGAGGCCGACGAGGCCGTCCATATCGGCCCGTCGCCGGCCCGCGAGAGCTACCTGGTCCCCGAGAAGATCCTCGCCGCCGCCAAGGCCACCAACGCCGCCGCCATCCACCCCGGCTACGGCTTCCTGTCCGAAAACGCCGCCTTCGCCCAGGCGGTGATCGACGCCGGCCTGATCTGGGTCGGCCCGCCGCCCGCCGCCATCGACGCCATGGGCCTGAAGGACGCCGCCAAGAAACGCATGGCCGAGGCCGGCGTGCCGGTCACCCCGGGCTACCTCGGCGACGACCAGTCGCCCGAGCGCCTGCAGAAGGAGGCCGACGCCATCGGCTATCCGGTGCTGATCAAGGCCGTGGCCGGCGGCGGCGGCAAGGGCATGCGCAAGGTGCTCG
>JAQGIK010000043.1 GCA_028291265.1 Caulobacter sp.
GAGGCCGCCATCCGGGCCGGGGCCAGCACCATCAACCTGCCCGACACCGTCGGCTACACCTACCCCGAGGAGTACGCCCAGCTGTTCCGTGACGTGATCGCCACGGTCCCCGGCGCCGACAACGTCGTCTTCTCGGCCCACTGCCACAACGACCTGGGCCTGGCCGTGGCCAACAGCCTGGCCGCCGTGCAGGGCGGGGCGCGCCAGGTGGAATGCGCCGTCAACGGCATCGGCGAGCGGGCCGGTAACGCGGCGCTGGAAGAGATCGTCATGGCCATGCGGGTTCGGGGCGAGACCCTGGGCTTCGACAGCGCCGTCGAGCCCCTGCACATCACCCGCGCCAGCCGTTACGTCTCGGCCATCACCGGCTTCCCGGTCCAGTTCAACAAGGCCATCGTCGGCAAGAACGCCTTCGCCCACGAGGCCGGCATCCACCAGGACGGGATGCTGAAGAACGCCGAGACCTACGAGATCATGAAGCCCGAGGATGTTGGCCAGGGGGCCAGCAACCTGGTGATGGGCAAGCATTCGGGCCGCCACGCCTTCCGCGAAAAGCTGAAGGCCCTGGGTTACGAGCTGGGCCAGAACGCCCTGAACGAAGCCTTCGTGCGGTTCAAGGAACTGGCCGACAAGAAGAAGCACGTCTTCGACGACGACATCATCGCCCTGGTCGACGACGCCCTGGCGCGCGGCTCGGAGAAGATCCGCGTGGCCCGCCTGCGGGTCGTGGCCGGCACCGACGGCCAGTCGGCCGAGCTGACCCTCGATGTCGACGGCGTCGAGAAGACGGCCGAAGCCACCGGCGACGGGCCGGTCGACGCGGTGTTCAACGCCATCCACATGATTGTGCCGCACGCCGCCGCCCTGCGCCTGTTCCAGGTGCATGCGGTGACCGAGGGGACCGACGCCCAGGCCCAGGTCTCGGTGCGTCTGGAAGAGGACGGCCGCATCGCCACGGGCCAGGCGGCCGACACCGACACCCTGACCGCGAGCGCCAAGGCCTACGTCAACGCCCTCAACAACCTCTTCTCCCGCAGGGAAAAGAGCCGGCCGGAAACGGCCATCGCCAGCGGGTTCTAGAGCACGCCTTCCTCCCCCTCTGCCGTCATCCTCGGGCTTGTCCCGAGGACCCATTCTTCCGCCCGCACGATCCGCGGTGACGATCCGCGCGCTCCGCGGCGGCGTTCGCGCCTGACCTGACCATGGGTCCTCGGGACAAGCCCGAGGATGACGGCGTGGGGTGGGGCGTGTAGGCGAACCTCCAACATGTTGTGGATTCCCGTCACCATCGCCGCCGCCGCCTTCCAGGTGGCGCGCAACGCCGCCCAGCGCAGCCTGATGACGGGTTCCGGGCCGTGGGGCGCGACCCTGGTGCGGTTCCTGTTCGGCCTGCCGTTCAGCTGCGCCTTCGTGGCGGTGGCGCTGGCGGTCGCTCCGCATGCGTTCCATTTCACGCCGACCTTCTTCGCCTGGTCGGCGCTCGGCGCCTTCGCGCAGATCGGCGCCACGGCGGCGCTGCTGGTCGCCATGCATCGCTCCAGCTTCGCGCTCGGCACCGCCTTCCAGCAGAGCGGCCTGCCGTTCGCGGCCCTGATCGGCTTCTTCGCCTTCCATGACCACCTGAGCCCGGCCGCCTGGAGCGGCATCCTGTTGGCCACCGCCGGCTTGGCCGCGCTGAGCTGGCCGCGCCGCATCGAAGGCCCGCGCGACTGGAGCGCGGCCATCCTGGGCACCGTGTCGGGCGCCAGCTTCGCGGTCAGCGCCAACGCCTTCCGCCAGGCCAGCCATGCCCTCGACCTTGCTCACCCGATCCCGGCCGCCCTGGCCACCGTTGCGGTGGTGCAGGCCATCCAGACAGCCGCCCTGGGCAGCTGGATGCTGCTGTTCGCCCGGCCGGCCCTGATGGCCGTGCTGCGCTCCTGGCGTGTTTCGATAGGGGCGGGGCTGTTCGGCGCCCTGGCCTCGGCCGGCTGGTTCGTGGCCCTGGCCCTGGCGCCGGCCGGGCTGGTGCGGGCCGTCGGGGTGGTCGAGATGCCAATCGCGGCCCTGGCCGGCAAGCGCCTGTTCGCCGAGCACATCAGCCGCTGGCAGTGGCTGTTCGGCGCGGCGACGGCGGTCGGGGTGCTACTGGCGGCGCTGGCCTGACACCCCCTCGTTTTGGGGATGCGCAGTAACGGCAGCCGCCCCATGCTCGAGAGTGAAGGAGGCCGTGCATGCGCGCCGTCTGTCTCAGCCTGTCCCTGATCCTGTCGGCGCCGGCCGCGCTGGCGGCGGACCCGACCTTCATCGAGCAACTCGCCGCCAGGGGGCCGCAGGCGCTGCGGGTGGCCGAGGGGCTCGGCCCGGTGCTGCCGGACGCCAGCGCGCGAGCCTTCGTCGAGGACGGCGTGATGGTCATCGAGATCCGGCGCGGCAAGGACGGCCCGCCGGAGGTCTTCCGCTATGACGGCAAGGGGCTCGGCGGCAAGGACATCTGGTCGGATTCGACGCCGGCGCTCGACCGCGACGGTTACTGCAACGGCGGCGGCACGGCCGAGCGCTACGAAATCCGCTGTTTCAGCCGTCTGGCCCTGAGAAGCCGCGCTATGCAACCGCCGCACACCGTCTGGACCCTGCGGCTGTCGGCCGACGGCCTGCGGGTGGTGCAGAACGGGTTTGGACCTCGGGTGACGCTGACGCCGCTGAACCCCGCGCCCCGGGGCGCGGGCTGGCTCGCGCCCGGCGTGCCGGCCAACCTTGGCGACGCCCTGGCGCAGATGGCGGCGCACGGGAACGGCTACATGTACGGCGGGGCCAGCGGGGGCGGGGAGTGGTACGGCTCCGACCTCTGGCTGCGCGAGGTGAGCGGGCTCGACTTCAAGCTGGAGCGGACGGTGACGCCGGACCGGGGCGGGCGCTCCGACCAGGCGCCGGCCATCTGGTCGTTCGATTACCAGGGACCGGATCAGACGGATCCCGCCGTCCTGACCTGGTTCATGGCCCGCAGCCGCAAGGGTGTGATGGCCGCCGACTTCTGGTGCGTCGGGCGGGCCGCGGGGACCGTCGTCTCCGTCGCCTGCCACAAGGGCGGCAAGCCCTCCGACGTCAGGGGAAAACCCGACGTCAGCTTCCGGCTGGAGCCCTTTCCGGAGTGGCGGATCTACGTCGATACGGGGTCCGACAACGCCTTTTCGTCGGTCGGCAGCGCGCGCCTCGAACCGCTGCCGTTCCCGTAAGTCAGCCAGCGCGAACGAACGTTCCGCGACTTGGTGAAACGGCGCTCAGTTTAGACCTTGAAATCAACACGTTCGCGGGGCAAACGCGTCACGTTCCGCAATGCTTTGGACCAAACCGCGAATCTGTGGGCCCCGGGGGCTTTTTCGCTTGGTGTGAGGCTTGCAGGGCAGCGCTTCGCCCGTCCCGATTTGCACCTGACCTCAAGGCCCTGAATGTTCGGCTCTCTCTTCGGCTTCGCCTCAAACGATATCGCCATCGACCTCGGCACAGCCAACACCCTGATCTATCAGAAGGGCAAGGGCATCGTCCTGAATGAGCCGTCGGTCGTGGCGCTGCGCAACATCGGCGGTCGCAAGAGCGTCCACGCCGTCGGCATCGAGGCCAAGCAGATGCTGGGCCGCACCCCCGGCCACATGGAAGCCATCCGGCCGATGCGCGTCGGTGTCATCGCCGACTTCGAAGTCGCCGAGGAGATGATCTAGTACTTCATCCGCATGGTTCACAACCGCAAGGGCTTCGTGAACCCCAAGGTCATCGTCTGTGTGCCCTCGGGGGCCACCGCCGTCGAACGCCGCGCCATCAACGACAGCTGCCTGAACGCCGGCGCCCGCCGCGTC
>JAQGIK010000088.1 GCA_028291265.1 Caulobacter sp.
CCAGCGGGTCTTCGGAAACGTCCACATGCTGCCGTCGTCCCAGCGGACCTGGGCGGCCTCCGGGACGGGAAAGCCTTGCATCAACCGAAGCCGGGTTGGGTCGCTATCGAGCAATGGCGCGCCTTGAACTTGTGCGACAGCGTCGGTGCAAAGGGCCAGCGCAGCCAGCGCCGCGATCGTGATCAGGCGCATGGCTCCCCCCAAACTGCCGTCCAATTCCCGTAACACTGATGCGCGCATGTGGCGAGAGCGGGGTCCGAGCGCGAACGCAAAGGCCGCTAACCACCCTTAATCGCCCTTCGGAGGGTCCGCTCCCGAACCAGACGCCTTAGCCGTCTTCACACATGTTCGCCGCCAGAGCCGGCGTGGATGGTCAGGCCGGGTTGAACCCGGTGAGCAGGAGCCGGCCCTTGTCATCGGGCGCGAAGGTCACCGTGGCGCCGAGGGGTTCCTCGTCGATCAGGCGTTGCGTCAGCGGGCTGTCCTTGTCGGTCATGGCCACGAAGCGGTGGCCGGACGCCACCTGGCCGATGACCATGCCGCGCGGCTCGGGGGCGCTGTAGTCGATGGTGTAGGTGGTCACGGCGCCCTCCCCGGCGGCCGGCGCCGCCACCACGGGGGCCGGCCAGGCGTCGATGCGGGCTTGCAGGGGCCGGCTGTCGAAGCCCTTCCAGGGCCGCGCGTCGGTCCCGTAGACGCCGACCGAATATTTCGACAGGAAGCCGCCGTTGGCGCCGATCAGGCCGGCGCCGCCGGTGGCGCGCAGGCGGCGGACGATCTCGGCGATGGCGTGCATGGAGTAGTTGTTGCCGGCCCCGCCGAAGAAGGGCAGGCCGCCGGTGACGGTCAGGCCGCGCGGGTCGTCGGGGCCGAGGCCCAGCGCGTCGGCGATGTTGAACACGGCGATGGGGAAGCAGCTGTAAAGATCGAGGTGGCGAAGGTCCGGCAGGGTGACGCCGGCGCCGGACAGGGCGGCCTCGACGGCCTCGACGGCGGCGGGGCTGCGCGACAGGTCCTGGCGCTCGATGACGGTGCGCTCGCGCACGTCGGCGCCGCCGTAGAGGTAGACCCAGCGGTCTTCGGGCACGCCCAGCTCGCGGGCCAGCCCGACCGAGGTCAGCAGGAGGGCGGCGCCCTGGTTGGCCTGGTCGCGGGCCACCATCCGGCGCGGGAAGGGATCGCTGGTCAGGCGGTTGGAGGCGGTGACAGTGGCCAGGGCCGCGGCGTCGTGCGTCTCGCGCGACATGGCGTGCGGGTTGCCGGCCGCCACTTTGGTGAAGGGGGCGAACAGCTCGCCCATGGCCTGGCCGTAGGCCTGGCGGCCGAGGCCCAGGCGACCGCGGCGGGCGTTCTCGAACAGGGCGTAGAGCTGGATGGCGGTGCGGCCGCCGTGGTTGGCGACCTCCGGGGTCAGCAGGCCGTCGAGGCCATAGCCGCGATCCTCAAGCTGGCCTTCGAGGGTCTCGGCCCAGTCGCGGGTTTCACCGGCGGTCTTCAGGTGGCGGACCGTCGAGATGGCTTCGGAGCCGGTCAGCAGGGCCATCCTGACCTCGCCGGCGGCGATGGCGTGGGCCATTTCGTTGACCAGGTGCTGCGGCCCCTGGCCGCCGGTGACTTCCAGGACGGCGCGGGCCGGGTCGGCGCCGATGCGCAGCGCGACCGAGCGCGGGAAGTTGTTGGAGGCCCCGAACGGCGGGGCGTCGCGCGGGGTCGAGACCTCGAACTGGCGGATGGCGGCGATCAGGTCGATGCGGGCGGCGAGGCCCGCGCCACCGGTGTCGGCGAGGGCGGCTTCGCTGGCCTTGGCGGCCAGGGCGACCGGCGACAGGGCCTGGTAGCCGGGCGCATCGATCCGCTCGGAGGCTTCGCCGACGCCGATGAGGACGGGGGTGAGGTCGTGAGTCATGGGGGTATTTCGCGCTGTTCCCTTAGCGTCAGGCAACTGTCCGCTGGAAGATTTGCTTGCACTCCCCCCCAGAGCTTGCGGCAGGCCTATCGCATGTAAGCCGGGCGGGCGGTTGGTGAATTCGCCTCGGGGCGCCCTTCTCCCCTTGTGGGAGAAGGTGTCGGCGAAGCCGACGGATGAGGGGTCGCACCGGCCTCGGACACAGCCTGTCGCCACCGCCTGTGCGCAGCTTGAGACCTATCGACCCCTCATCCGGCGCTTCGCGCCACCTTCTCCCACAAGGGGAGAAGGGACACTCACGGCGGCCGAACCTGTCTTGAGCGCCTTCGCGCAAAGGCGGAGAATTGGTCTCGGGTAGTTCAGTGACCGCCCGCCGCCGCTTTCGGAGCCGGCGGCTTGGCGGCCGGCGCTTTCGGAGGCGCAGCCGGTGCGGCCGCGACCTTGGCCGGAGCCCTGGCGGCCGCCATCACCGGGGCCGGCTTCTCGCGGAACTTCTGTTTCATGCGGCCGACCCAGCTGTTGAAGGCTTCGGACTCGGCCACCGAGCGGCCGAAGTCGGCGGTCGTCAACCGGCCGCCGTCCAGGGAGGCGAAGGCCACCTTCAGGGCGTCGGGGTTGCGGGCGCCCTCGAACATCGGCTCGTAACGGGAGCGCATGCGCTCCAGCGCCGCCTCGTCGCCGGCCAGGCTGTAGGCGACGCCGGCGCGGAGCAGGCGGCCCTCTTCGTCGGGCCGCATGGGGACGGCGGTCTTCCAGCGGTCGCCCAGCAGTTTCTCGAACATCTCGCCCGCCAGCGGCCAGCTGCGGGCCTTCCAGGCGATCTCGGCGCGGACGTCGACAGCCTCGGGCCCCGTGTCGTTCTCGATGACTTCCAGGGCCGCGTCGAGGCGGCCGACGCCCATCAGGGCCCGGGCGGTGATCATCCGCCGCTCGGTGTTCAGCGCCGTCGGCAGCACCGTGGTGCGGCTGGCGTTGATCGCCTGCAGCGCCTGTTCGGGCTGGCGGTTCATCAGATAGATCCAGGCCAGGTCGGTCGAGACCTGGGCCTTGGGCACGCCGTCGAGGCGGTTCTCGACCTGCCACTTCATCAGCTCGGCGGCCTGGTCGAGCAGGTCGACGTCGACCAGCCGGCGGGCCATCTTGCGCACCATCATGTCGCCGTCGGCGCCGATCGGCGTCAGGTCCTTGAAGTCCTTGTACAGCCCCAGGGACTGGATGGGCTCCAGCCCGTCGGCCAGGCCATCGAGGAACAGCGCCTTGAAGGTGGCGACCAGGTCGTTCTGCAGATCGACGGCCTGGGGCAGGTCGGGCAGCCGGGTGCCGGCCGACCGCAGCGCTTCCAGCCCTTCGCGGTAACGGCCCTGGCTGATGTAGAGCTGGCCGAGCAGCCGGATGGTCTCCAGCTCGGTGGCGTCGCCGCGCCAGCGGTAGCGCAGGCCGTCGAAGATCGGCACCGCCTGGGCGGCGTTGATCTTGCCCTGGTCGAGCTTGATCTGGGTGGCCCGCAGCAGGGCCGGGGCCGCGTACTGCTCCAGCGGCGCCTGGGCGATCAGCTCATAGACGGCCAGCGCCTTGTCCTTCTCGCCGCGGGCTTCCAGCAGGCGCGCCTGCATCAACTGGTTGGCCAGTTCCTCGGCCGGCGGCAGGCCGGCGACGGCGGCGCGGTTCAGACAGCCCTGGGCGGCGGCCAGGTCGCCGAGCCCGATGGCCGCTTCGGCGTCGGCCCGTTCGAACCGGGCCCGCCACAGCGGCGGGAACAGGTCCATCGACTGGGCGGCCTGGGAGAACTTGGCCCGGGCGTCGGCCCACTGGCCCTGTTTGGCCGAGATATAGCCGCGCCAGGCGGAGCTGGAGGGATCGTCGGCGAGGATGGCCACCGACAGGTCGCTGTCGGCCTCCTTCAGCCGGCCGGCCATGGCCCTGGCCACGCCGCGCAGGCCGCGGAACTCGGCGTCGCCCATCAGGGTCTCGCGCGAGCGGCCGGCGGCGTTGAGCACGCCGATGGCCTCGTAGGAGAGTTCCGTGCCGACCAGGAAGCGGGCCAGCGCCATGCGGGCCTCGGTCGTGGCGTCGGCGCCCTTTTCGGTTTCGGCGGCGGCGGCGGCCATCAACTGGTCGTAGCGGTCCATGAAGCCATGGTCGCTGCCGGTCTTGGCCCAGTCGGCGCCGATCAGCGCCGGCATCGAGGCCTTGCCCGGGGCGCCCAGGTCGGCTTGGGCCACCGTCGGCTCGCCGCCGGCCCAGACCGGCGACAAGGCCAGGCCCGAACTCTTGCCGATGCGCACCAGATCGCCCTCGACGGCCATCGACAGGCCGGGGGCGTAGGCCTCCATGGCCAGGCCGGTCAGCGTCGGCAGCATCGAAAGGTCGACGAAATCGCGCCGAACGGCCAGGCCCTTGGCCGGAGCCAGCGACGGCACCACGGCCAGCCGGTCGCCGACCGCCGGATCGTCGACCCAGACGGGGCGGCCCGCCCCGGCGATGGTGGCGGTCAACCCGGGATGCTCGGCGTCACGCGAAACGGTGACCGTGCCGCCGCCGACGTCACGGGTCGAGGCGGCGCCGCCGCCGAGCGTCAGGGTCCAGCTGGAGCCCTCGCCCGAGACGCTGACCGGAACATTCCTGGCCACCACCATGCGCAGGGCGGTGTAGCCTTGGCCGTTCAGGGCCTGGAGCTTGCGATAGCGCTCGCCGCCGGCCGGCAGTTTGCCGGTGTTCAGCCGGGCCGGGGCGTCGAACACCACCCAGACAGCCTCACCGCGACGGAAGACGGCCGCGCCAACGGGCGCGGCCCAGTCGAAGCGCAGGCGCGTCACGGCGGCGCTGGCGTCGACCGAGACCGGCACCACGCCGCCGGCCGGAACCGGATTGGCGCGCGGCGCGGCGTCGGCGCCGGCGACCTCGACCGGCGGCGGTTCGGCCGGCGTCGGGGGCGTTTGCTTCTCGGCGATGTTGACGAAGGTGGCGCCGTCGGCCTGGCCGACCTTGGCGTCGGCCCCGGCGTCCAGGGTCAGGACCATTTCCAGGGCGCCGCCGACGTGGCGGGCCTCGACGGCCTTCACCCACCTGGGCGGCGTCGCCCTGAGCATGCCGATGTCGGGTTTGGCGTCGCGGCTGAAGCGCAGGACGAGCTTGTCGCCTTCGCGCCGGGAGGTGACGCGCGCGCCGCCGGCCCAGTGAAATTCGACCCGGGTGAAGTCCTCGGCCTGAGCGACGCGGACATCGAGGGCCGGCCGGGCGGCATAGGCCGGAATCGCATAGGTCGCGGGTGCGGCGAC
>JAQGIK010000091.1 GCA_028291265.1 Caulobacter sp.
AGCTCGGAGTTGGCGGCCACGTCGCCGCCGCCGGGCGTGGCGTTGCGGCCCAGCGTGTAGACCTGGCCCTTCGGCGTCACCCCGCGCAGGTAGTTGATGGCGCCGCCGGCCTTGTCCTCGCAGGCGATCAGGTGGCCCCAGGGCGCCACGGCGATGTTGTCGGCCATCTCCATGACCTTGATGTCGTGCGGCTCGCAGAAGAGCTGCAGGCGGCCCGGCGCGCCCGTCTCGCCGGCCTGGCCCTCGGCGGCGGAGGGCCTGTAGCGGAAGATCTGGCCGCCGCCGGCCGGCCCGCCGCTGGTGCAGGCGAAGAAGAGCTCACCGTCGCCGAAATAGACCCCCTCGCCGCGGGCGAACCAGGCCGCGCCCTTGGCGTGGCCGCGGTAGCGCAGGTCCTCGTAGGGATTGTCGACGCCGTCCAGGTCCACCCAGCGGACGCCCCGCCAGTCGCCCTGCTTCCAGTAGGGCGTTTCCCAGTTGCGCGGGTCGGCGTCGGCGCCCTCGGGCAGCATCAGCGCCTGCAGCCGGCCGCCGGCCAGGAGCCGGGTGCGGTCGTTGGGCAGGTAGCGGTAGAAGAGGCCGAAGCCGTCGCCCATGTCCTCGGTGAGGTAGGCGATGCCGGTGCGCGGATCGATGGCGACCGCCTCGTGGCGGAAGCGGCCCATGGCCTTGATCGGCAGGGGCTCCACCGGCCCCTTGCCGTCGGACGGCACCTCGAACACCCAGCCGTGGTCCTTCTGCGCCTCCTGGCCCTTGCCCTGGGTGGTCTCCTCGCAGGAGAGCCAGGACCCCCACGGCGTGCGCCCGCCCGCGCAGTTGTTGACCGTGCCGATGAGGCTGAGGTGGCTGGAGACCAGCTGGCGGGACTTGATGTCGTAGATCAGGGTCGTCGTGCCGCCGCCGTGCGGCAGGCCGTCATCGGTCAGGTCATAGACCTTGCCGGCCGGGAACTTCGCGGCCAGCGACTTGCCGGGGCCGAAGGCGCTGATGTTGAGGTCCGTGCCCTTGAGTTCATGGTTGCGCACCAGGGCGACCCGGTCCGGGCCGGCGGCGAAACAGCCCATGCCGTCCATCTTGCAGGGCGTGATCAGCCCGTCGCTCATCGGGTCGCCGGCCTTGGAGACCACGGTGTAGGAGAAGCCCTCGGGCAGGTCGAACAGGCCCGCGGGGTCGCGCGTCAGGGGGCCGTAGCCCGCGACCTCGCTGCGGTAGGGGTCGGCTTCCATCTGGTCACGGGTCATCGTCACCACGCCGTCGTCGGCGTCGGCCATGCGGGCGAACCCGGCGAAGGCGAGGCCGGCGGCGGATCCCAGCACGGAGCGGCGAGTGGCGGACATGAGGGTACTCTTCGGTGACCTGAGGGAGTCAGGCGGGGGTGGGGCCGTCAAGGTCGCTGGCGACGATGGCGAAGGCGACCTGCTGGCCGTCCCGCATCGCGTAGCCGGAGATGATCTTGTGCTTGTCGGGATCGATGACGCCCAGGTCGGCGTCCTGGTCGGGGAACACCACGATGCGGCGATCGCCGATCGAGACCAGCAGCTCGTGGCCGTCATAAGCTCGCTGTGACATGGCCTTCAGCCGCGAATAATAGGGCTCTTGTTTCCAGGCCAAGGGCTGAGCGGCATCCACGACGACCCTCAGCCGCCGGTCGTCCTGCTCGGTGTACATGACGAAGCGCGCCTTGTCGGGCCGCCAGCGCTCGTCGAGCCTCTCGCTCTGCAGCCACAGGCATTCGAACCCCGCGCAGGCGGACGGGCGGCTCTCATAGATCCCGCAGCCGCAGCCGCGCTTGAAGCTCGGGCACCAGCGGTCCGCCGGCTTCTCGATCTCGGGGATGGCCAGCAGCTTGCAGCACATGCCGCAGTCGCCGCACGATTTGTCCGCCACCGACGCTCCTCCGCAAGGCGCAGACCCTAGCGGCCCCTTGTGACGGTTTGATCACGGGGAATGCCCAGGAAAACGGCGCCCGGGTCCTCCGTCTTCGGCATGTTTTTCATGGTTTTCCGTGGCGCTATATTCAGCGGACGGAATATTCGACACCGTAAAGCTTGTGGCAAATCAGAAGTATCGCCGAATTTCGATGTAAATGGGCCGCAAAACCGAAACAAAACCTTCATTTGCATCCCCGCGGCCGACTCCCGAGAACCGGCCCGCTTGGGTCCTGGGGGCCCTTGGCCGGTTCGCCCGGCGGCCAATCAGGGGATGAATTATGCACGCTTCAATCTCGCGAACGCCCGTGCGCGGCGGGCGCCGCCTGGCGCTGGCCGTCAGCTCGACCCTGGCGCTGGCGGCCTCGCTGGGCTGGTCGCCGGCCCTGGCCGCCGAGGCGGCGGTGGGCGCGGACGCCGCCGACGCCGCGCCGGTGAAGATCGATCCCGAGAACGCCGATTTCGGCCGGCAGGTCGAGGAGCTGGTGGTGACAGGCGCCGCGGGCGCTACCGCCGCAGCCCCGACCAAGGCGTCGCTGGAGGCGACAGAGCCGCAGTCGATCATCGACCGCAAGGCCATCGACCAGTTCATCCCGGCGACCGCCGACTACACCCAGATCGTCAACCTCGCCCCGAGCCTCTCGGGAACCTCCAACAACGGTCCGGGTCTTGGCGAGTCCAAGACCACGCTCAGGGGCTTCCAGGACGGCCAGTACAACATCACCTACGACGGCATCCC
>JAQGIK010000093.1 GCA_028291265.1 Caulobacter sp.
ACGCCCGCAGGCCCTTGGCCGCCGGTCGGCCGAGCCCCTCCACCGCCGCGCGGAAGGCTTCGCCGCGGGCCTCGAAGTCGGGAAACTGGTCGAACGAGGCGCAGGCCGGCGACAGCAGCACCACCGCCTCCTCGCCGCTGGCCGCGGCGTCGGCGTAGGCGGCGGCGGTCGCCGCCTCGATGGTGCCGCACTGGCGCACCGGGGCCTTGCCGTCCAGCGTGCGGCCGAAGGCTTCCGCCGCTTCGCCGACCAGATAGGCCCCGGCGACGCGGGGGAACAGGTCGACCAGATCGTCGATGCCGCCGGCCTTGGGCACGCCGCCGGCGATCCAGTGGAACTTGGGATAGCTGCTCATCGCCTGGCGGGCGGCGTCGGCGTTGGTGGCCTTGCTGTCATTGACGAACCGCACCTTGCCCAGCTTGGCCACCGTCTCCATGCGGTGGGCCAGGCCCGGGAAGCTCATCAGACCCTCGACCGCGTCGACCGACGGGATGCCCATGGCCCGGGCGGCGGCGTAGGCGGCGGCGGCGTTCTGCCAGTTGTGGCGGCCGGGCAGGCTGCGGGCCCGCAGCAGGTCGGCGACCTCGGTGACCCGCTCGCCGGTGGCGTCGTAGAGCACGCCCTGCAGGGCGTAGACGCCGCGGCCCATGGCCTTGCCGGCGCTGATCGGCCAGATGGTGCGGCGGTTGGCGGCGGTGATCTCGGTGCAGATCTGCTGGCACCACGGATCGTCGACGCCGATGATGGCGGTGTCGCCCTTGCCCTGGTTGAGCAGCACCCGGCGCTTGGCGGCGATGTAGCCGTCCATGCCGCCGTGGCGGTCCAGGTGGTCGGGCGAGATGTTCAGCAGCACCGCCGCGTCGGGCTTGAGGCTGGAGGTCAGGTCCAGCTGGTAGGACGACACCTCCAGCACATAGACCGCCCCGCCGTGCATGTCGTCGAGGCCCAGCACGCCCTGGCCGATATTGCCGCCGACGCGGGTGTCGCGGCCGGCCGAGCGGCACAGGTGGCCCAGCAGGGCGGTGGTCGTCGACTTGCCGTTGGTGCCAGTGATGGCGGCGATCTTCGGCCGCTTGTGGGCCGGGGCGGCGTTGACCGTGCGGGCGAACAGCTCGATGTCGCCCAGCACCTCGACACCGGCCGCCTTGGCCTTCTTCACCGTCCAGTGCGGCTTGGGATGGGTCAGCGGCACGCCCGGCGACAGCATCAGGGCGGCGTAGTCGCTCCAGTCGGACTGGCTCAGATCGACGATCGGGAAGCC
Organism: Caulobacter sp.; assembly: GCA_028291265.1. GTDB lineage: Bacteria > Pseudomonadota > Alphaproteobacteria > Caulobacterales > Caulobacteraceae > Caulobacter. The sequence continues at coordinate 1,262 of JAQGIK010000093.1, forward strand.
TTCGGCGGCGGCGATCTCGCGGCTCTGGACCTTCTCGTCCCACAGCGCCACCTTGGCCCCGCCGGCCACCAGGGCGCGCGCCGCCGTCAGCCCGGTGCGGCCCAGGCCAAACACCGCGACCTTCTTGCCGTCGAAACCGCGAACGGGGATCATGCGCGCCTCTCCCCTACCTGAGCTTCAGCGTGGCGAGGCCGACGAAGGACAGCATCATCGCCACGATCCAGAAGCGGATCACCACGGTGGATTCGGCCCAGCCCAGCTTCTCGAAATGGTGGTGGATCGGCGCCATCAGGAAGATGCGGCGGCCGGTCTTCTTGAAATAGGCGACCTGGATCATCACCGACAGCGCCTCGGCCACGAACAGGCCGCCGACGATGCCCAAAACCAGCTCGTGCTTGGCGCAGACGGCGATCGCCCCCAGGGCCCCGCCCAGGGCGAGGGAGCCGGTGTCGCCCATGAAGATCTTGGCCGGCGGGGCGTTGTACCAAAGGAAGCCCATGCCGCCGCCGATGATCGCTCCGCAGAGCACCGCCAGCTCGCCGACGCCCGGCGCGAAGTGCAGCTGCAGATAGTCGGCGAACTTGTAGTTGCCGACCAGATAGGTGATCAGGCCGAAGGTCGAGGCGGCGATCATCACCGGCACGATGGCCAGGCCGTCGAGGCCGTCGGTCAGGTTCACGGCGTTCGACGCGCCGACGATGATGAAGGCCCCGAAGGCCAGGTAGAACCAGCCCAGGTCGATGATCAGGTTCTTGAAGAAGGGGAAGGCCACCGAGGTGACCAGATGCGGCGCCTCCTTGGGGCTCTCGCCGTACATGACCAGGATGAACACCGCGACGAAGGCGACCGCCGCCTGGATCAGGATCTTCATGCGGCCCGAAACCCCGGCCGTCGTCTGTTTGGTGACCTTCTGGTAGTCGTCCAGGAAGCCGAGCAGGCCGTAGGCGCCGGTGACGAAGATCACCACCCAGACCTTGATGCTGGAGAGGTCGGCCCACAACAGGGTGCCGACCATCATCCCGGCCAGGATCATGAAGCCGCCCATGGTCGGGGTGCCGGCCTTTTCCAGCACGTGGCGCTCGATGCCGTCGGTGCGGATCGGCTGGCCCTTGCCCTGCTTGGTCTTCATCCAGCGGATGAAGCGGCTGCCCATGGCCACGGCGACGATGAAGGCGGTCGCCCAGGCCATGCCGGCCCGGAAGGTCTGGTACTGGAAGAGGTTGAGCAGCGGGAAGGAGATCTGCTCGGCCTTCAGCCATGCATAGAGAAGATACAGCATCAGGCGCTTCCTCCGGCGCGGCCCAGGTCGGCCAGGGCGGCGGCGATGACGCCGGCGCGCGAGCCGTTGGAGCCTTTGACCATCACCACATCGCCGGACTCTATGGTCCGTGCGATCAGCGGCGCGAGGTCGGCCGCTGTTTCCGCGTAGCCGCCCCGGCGAGTCGCCGGAAGGGCCTCCCAAAGCGATTTCATCAGCGGTCCGGCCGTAAAGACCAGGTCGATGCCGGCCGCTTCGATAGGCTGGGCAAGGGATGCGTGCATGGCCGGGCCCTCGGGGCCGAGCTCCAGCATGTCGGTCAGCGCGACGATGCGCCGCCCCGCCACCTTGCGGGCTCCCAGGGTGCGAAAACCGGCGATCATCGAGATGGGGTTGGCGTTGTAGGACTCGTCGATCAGGGTGAAGGGCGCGCCGGGCTTGGCGACCTCCCTCTCGGCGCCGCGGCCGGCCAGCGGCTCGAAGGCGGCCAGGGCGGCCAGCGCGGTGGGACGATCGACGTCCATGGCTTCGAGCATCAGCAGGGTGCAGAGGCTGTTGAGGCCCCAGTGGTGGCCGGTCTGCAGCAGGTCGTAGCGCAGGTTCTGGCCGTGGAGCGTCGCGGAGACGGTGGCGCGGGCCCCATCGACCTCGAAGCCGGTCAGGCGGGCGTCGCAGCCTTCGGCGGCGCCGAAGGAGAGCACCCTGGCGCCGGCGGCTTTGGCGCGGTCGGCGAGGAGGTCGAACCAGCGGTTGTCGGCGTTGAGGACGGCGACGCCGCCCGGCTCGATGCCGTCGAAGATCTCGGCCTTGGCCAGGGCGACGCCGGTCTCGCCGTCGGGGAAGTTCTCGATGTGGACGGGGCCGACGGTGGTGATGGCCACGGCATGGGGGCGGACGAACTTCGAGAGCGGGGTGATCTCGCCCGAGTGGTTCATGCCGATCTCGAAGACGGCGCGCTGCGTCGCCCTGGGCATGCGGGCCAGGGTCAACGGCACGCCGATGTGGTTGTTGTAGCTCTTGACCGAGGTGTGGCTCGGGCCGGCCAGCGCCAGGCCGGCCGCGATGGCCTGGGTGACGCTGGTCTTGCCGACCGAGCCGGTGACGGCGCAGCGGCGGGCGGACGAGCGGTCCCGGGCGGCGATGCCGAGCGATTCCAGAGCCTTGAGCGTATCGGTGACCAGGATTGACGGACCGTCGACAGGCTTCGAAGCCAGGATGCCGGCAGCGCCGTCGGCAAGGGCCTTGGCGGCGAACTCGTGGCCGTCACGGACGCCGGCCAGGGCGACGAACAGGTCGCCAGCGTCGATGGAGCGGCTGTCGATGGAGACGCCATTGACCGCGAAGTCGGCGGTGGCGGTTCCGCTGGTGGCGGCGGCGATTTCGGCGGCGGTCCAGAGGCTCATCGATTGAGCTCCAGCGCCGCGGCCGTCTCGGCGACGTCGTCGAAGGGGTGGTTGACGCCGGCGACCAGCTGGCCCTGCTCGTGGCCCTTGCCGGCCACGGCCAGGACATCGCCGTCCTCGAGGAGGGCGGCGCCGGCGCGGATGGCGGTGCGGCGGTCGCCGATCTCCCGGGCCCCGGGGGCGGCGGCGAGGATGGCGGCGCGGATGCTGGCCGGGTCTTCGGAGCGGGGGTTGTCGTCGGTGACGATGGCGACGTCGGCCAGCCGGGCGGCGATCTCGCCCATCAGCGGCCGCTTGCCCGCGTCACGGTCGCCGCCGGCCCCGAACACGGCGATCAGCTTGCCGCGCACGTGCGGGCGCAGGGCTTTCAGCAGGGTTTCGAGGCCGTCGGGGGTGTGGGCGTAGTCGACATAGGCCTCGCCGCCGCGCGGGCCCGTGCCGACTCGTTGCATGCGGCCGGGGGCGCCGTCGAGCTGTTCGAGGGCGGCGAAGACCGCCGTGGCCTCTTCGCCAGCGGCGATGCAGAGACCGGCCGCGACCAGGGCGTTGTCGGCCTGGAAGCCGCCGGCCAGCGGCAGGCGGACGATGTGGTGGGCGCCCCTGTACTGGATCGTCAGGGTCTGGCCATCAGGGGTCAGGATGCGGTCGAGCAGCCTGATCCCCTGCCCCGCTTCACCGGTCGAGATCAGGGTGTGGCCGTGGGTGACGGCCGCGGCGGCAAAGGCGTCGTACTGGTCGCTGTCGGCGTTGAGCACGGCGGTGGACCCGGTCGGCAGAAGGGTGTCGAACAGGCGCAGCTTGGCGGCCCGGTAGGCGCCCATGGTGCCGTGGTAGTCGAGGTGATCCTGCGTGAAATTGGTGAAGCCGGCGGCGGTCAGCTTCACGCCGTCGAGGCGGCGCTGGTCGATGCCGTGCGACGAGGCTTCCAGCGCGACGTGCGTCACGCCCATGTCGGCCATCTTCGCCATCAGCTCGGCGACGTCGGCGGCGTCGGGGGTGGTCAGGCCCGGCGGGGTGAGGACGACATCGTCCTTGCCCGGGGCGGAGACGACGACGCCCAGCGTGCCCATGCTGCCGGCCGTGCGGCCGAGCGTGCGGAACATCTGGCGGCAGAAGGCGGCGATGGAGGTCTTGCCGTTGGTGCCGGTGATGGCGACGCAGACGGCCGGCTGCCTGTTCCAGAACTTGGCGGCGGCCAGGCCGTAGGCGCGGCGGATGTCCTTGGCGTAGATGACCGGCACGGCAAGGCCGCCGACATCTTCAGGGGCCAACACGGCGGCGGCGCCCAGTTCGATAGCTTTGGCGATGAAGGTGCGGCCGTCGGCCTTGCTGCCCGGCAGGGCGGCGAACAGGAAGCCCGGCTTCACCCTGCGACTGTCGGCGGTGACGCCGGTGATCTCGACGTCATGCTCGACCGTTTGACCGACAATGGCGCTCAGCAGCGTCACAGATTGGGCCTCCCGCGGACGGCGGCGATGTCGAACTGCGGCCGCTGCATCTGGCGCTGCACGCCAAGGAAGCGGGCGCTGCGATCAATGACGCGGCCGGCGGCCGGGGCGGCGACCAGGCCGCCGGTGCGGGCCCCGCCGGTCGGCTCGTCCAGCAGGATCAGCACGAAATAGCGCGGCGCCTCCAGCGGTCCGTCGGTCGGGAAGACGGCGGCGAAGGAGGCCACCTGCTTGGTGCCGCTGTAGGCGCGGATGGCCGGATCGTACTTCTCGCCGGTGCCGGTCTTGCCGCCGACCGACAGGCCGAGCGCGTCGGCCTTGCGGCCGGTGCCCTCGACGACGTTGCCGCGCATGATGCGCAGCATGGCGCGGCTGGTGTCTTCGGAGACCACGCGCGGGCCTTGCGGCTGGTAGCCGGCCGGGCGCTTGAGGATGGTGACAGGTACGAGGGTTCCGCCGTTGAGCAGGGCGCCCATGGCCTGGGCCAGCGCCAGGGGCGTGACGTTGATGCCGTGCCCGAAAGAAACACTGGCCAGGGCGTCGTCGTTCCAGACTTTCGGGACCAGCGGGGTGGCGGTCTCGAACAGCTCCAGCTTGGGCCGGCGGGTCAGGCCGAGGGCGTCGTAATAGTGTTTCAGCCGGTCGACCCCGAGGCCCAGCGCCAGCTTGGCGGTGCCGATGTTGGAGCTGTGGTAGAAGACCTCGCTCAGGCTCAGGACCCGGCCCGTGCCATGGAAGTCGTGGATGGTGCGGTAGCCCATCTTCAGCGGCGTGCGGGCGTCGAAAGTGGAGTCCATCGAGGCCACCCCGGTGTCGAGGCCGGCGGCGACCGTGAAGGTCTTGAAGGTCGAACCCATCTCGTAAAGCTGGGCCGAGGCGCGGTTCTTGCGCTGGTCTTCGCTGAACTTGCCGAATTTGTTGGGGTCGAACTCCGGCAGCGAGGCCATGGCGATGACTTCGCCGGTATGGACGTTGGTGACGATGCCGACGGCGTTGAGCGGATGGAACTCCTCGACGGCGGCGGCCAGCTCCTCTTCCAGGGCGGCCTGGACGCGGACGTCGATGGAGAGGGCGACCGGTTCGCCGCTGATGTAGCCGGCCCGCATCTGGTCCATCAGGCCGCGCTCGGCGCCCTGCAGGCCCTGGCCGCCGGGGTCGGAAAAGCCGACGACGTGGGCGGCCAGCGGGCCCATCGGATAGACCCGGCGGGGGCTTTCCTCGAAGCTGATGCCCGGCAGGCCGAGGTCGTGGATGTCGGCCCGGGCCTCGGGGGTCAGGCCCTCGATGAGGACCCGGCGCTTGCCCTTGTTCATGACGTCGTTGAACTTCGAGGGCTTCAGGGTCGGCAGGCGGGCCAGCAGTTCCTTGCGGGTCTCGCGGCGGTTCCAGACGTCGGCCGGATCGAGGAACAGGCTGTAGTGGGTCAGGTTGGCGGCCAGCAACTGGCCGTTGCGGTCGACCAGGTCGGCCTTGGCGCTGAGCGGCAGGGAGGCGATCGAGCCCTTCTTGCCGGCGTCGCTGAACACGGCGGCGAAGATGGCCCCGCCGCCGATCAGGCCGAACAGGACGGCGAAAAAGGCCAGCACCACCAGGATGCGGACCCGCGCGTCGTCTTCCGGCCGGCCCGAGGCCTTGGCGCGCTCGAAGGCGTGCTCGATGCGCCAGACCCAGTCGAGGATCCAGCGGACCGGGCGCGGATAGCGGTGCGGGGTGAGGTCCGCCAGGCTCATTGGCCGGTCTCCGCCGGATTGTTGGCGACGGGAGCGGCCACCGGGGCGACGACTTCGGCGGCGACCGGCGCGGGCGTGTCGATGCCGGGCACTTCCTCGGGTTGGACTTCCGGAGCGGTCGGCGTGGCGATCGGGGTCGGCGGCGCATAGCCGGCGGCGATGGCCGGCAGGCTGTTGATGTCGCCCTCGCGGGTGGCGGACAGCGGGGCCATGCCGAGCAGGGCCTTGGACAGGCGCTGCAGGCGCTCGGGCTGTTCGAGGTGGGCGACCTCGGCCTTGAGCAGGCGGATACGCTTGTTCTCTTCGCCGATGGAGCGTTCGGTGCGGGCGATGTCGCGCACCTCGCGCCCGGCGTAGGCCTTGGCCAGCAGCACGGTCACGGCCGTCGCGGCCAGCAGGGCGCAGAAGACGACGTTGATGGTGCGGAAGCCGCGGGTGCGGTGATTGAGCAGGCTCATGAGGCGGCGCTCCACACAGGGGCGGCGGTGCGGACCGCGGCCCGCAGCTTGGCGGACCGGGACCGGGGATTGACGGCGGACTCGGCGTCGGAGGCCTGTTTGGCGCCGTTGTGGATCAGCTCGAAGGAGGCCGGGGCGCCGGCCGCGACGGGCGGGGCGTGGCGCGAGCCGCCGGGGGTCTTGCCGGCTCGCTCGGCCAGGAAGGCCTTGACGATGCGGTCTTCCAGCGAATGGAAGGTGACGACGGCGAGGCGGCCGCCGGTCTTCAGCACGCGCTCGGCGGCCAGCAGGCCGGCTTCGAGCTCGCTGAGTTCTTCGTTCACCGCGATGCGCAGGGCCTGGAAGGACTTGGTGGCCGGATGGGTCTTGGCGCCGCGCCGGCCGCCGAGCGCCTTCTCGATGACCTCGGCCAGGTCGAGGGTGCGGGTGAAGGGGGTTTCTTCGCGGCGGCGCAGAATGAAGCTGGCGATCCGGCGGCTCTCACGCTCCTCGCCGTAGACGTAGAAGATGCGGGCCAGGTCGACGTGCTCGAGGGTGTTGACCAGGTCGGCGGCGGTCGGGCCGTCGGCGCCCATGCGCATGTCGAGCGGGCCGTCGCGCATGAAGGAGAAGCCGCGGTCGGCCTCGTCCAGCTGCATGGAGGAGACGCCGAGGTCGAGGGCGACGCCATCGACACTGCCGTCGCCCAGCGCGTCGGCCATGGCCGAGAAGCGGTCGTCGATCAGGCGGAAGCGGCCGGTGGCGTCGAGCGGCGCGGCGAATTTGCGGGCGCTGGGATCGCGGTCGAAGGCGACGACCGAGGCGCCGGTGTCGAGGATGGCGCGGCTGTAGCCGCCGGCCCCGAAGGTGCCGTCAACGATGGTCTGGCCGGGCTGGGCGCGCAGAGCGTCCAGCACCTCGGGCAACATGACCGAGATGTGGGGCTGTTCCGCGTTGCTCACTACGGCTGCCCCAGCTTCTGGGCGCGCTGGGCGGCGCGCAAGGACGCCAGCCCCTCGCGGGCCCCCTCGCGGGCGGCGGCGCGGCGGGCCTGGAAGGCTTCGCGCGGCCAGATCTGGAAGCGTTCGCCGAGGCCGACCAGCACCACCCAGTCGGTCAGGCCGAACTGGTCGCAGAGCTGCGGCGGCAGGGTGATGCGGCCGGCGTCGTCGAAGCTCATCTTCGCCAGGCCGCCGTTGATGCTGAGCTCGATATCCGAGCGCAGCGGGTCGCCGAAGGGCAGTTCGTCGATCACCGACTGGTAACGGTCGAACAGGCTTTTGCCGCCACCCTCGATGCAGTCGAACTCGATGGAGGGGAAGCAGAAGACGCCGTCGAACAGGCCCGACAGGGCGGCGCGGAACTCCATCGGCACCACCAGGCGCCGTTTCGCGTCCAACTGTTTCTCGAACGTCGAGAAGAACACCGCGTCCCTGCCCTTCAGAACAACCCACCCCTCGGTCGCCGCACAGCCCCGCGCCGAGTGTGTTTGGGTTAACATGGGACGAATTGGGCGGCAATGGGACGGAATGCCTCAACGAAAGATTCAGTGTGGATTCAAGGGTATTTTTCCGTGGTTTGGTTAATGAAGTTAAACGATCAACAGAACATACACGGAACGCGTTAAGTAATACGGGGATAAGCCGGGCCTCGCTGTCTGGGGAGGAAGGCGGATCAGATGGCCTGTAAGCCGGGTTCTGTCCCGGCCGCGAACGGCCGGTGACGATCATTCCTCTGGACCGCCCCTCGCGGGACGGTTCTCGCGACCAACCCGGACGCCTCGGACCGGTGACGGTCCTGCCTGAAGTATCGACCCGGGGGTCGACTTGTCAGGCGCGGAATCCCTATTCGGTCTTGCTCCAGGCGGGGCTTGCCGTGCCAGGACTGTTACCAGCCCCGCGGTGGGCTCTTACCCCACCCTTTCACCCTTACCCTCCTTCGCCCGAAGGCTTCGGAGGGCGGTTTGCTCTCTGTGGCGCTATCCCTGGGGTCGCCCCCGGCGGGCGTTACCCGCCGCCTTGTCACCGTGGAGCCCGGACTTTCCTCGACGCTTGCGCGCCGCGATCGCCCGGCCATCTGATCCGCCGGGAGGAATGGGCGACCTCGCCCTTTGGGTCAAGCCTCGTCGGCGTTAACGCCCCGAGCCTGGAGTTGGGCCTTCAGCTTGCGGACGTCCGGGGCCATCAGGAAGCCGAAGGAGACGCAGCCTTCCTTGGTGTGGACGGCGTGGTGGAAGCGGTGGGCCTGGATCAGGCGTTTCCAGTAGGCGCTCCTGGCCTTGGGCATGGGGAAGCGGCGGTGGACGAGGCCGTCGTGGAACAGGGCGTAGATGGCCCCATAGGTGGTGATGCCGCAGCCGACCGGCAGCAGCCATGGCGTGCCGTGGACGCCGAAGTAGATGGCGACCATGGCCGGGGCGGCGAAGACGACGGCGAAGAGGTCGTTGAGTTCGAAGTTGCCGGTGCGCGGTTCATGGTGGCTGCGGTGCCAGACCCAGCCCCAGCCGTGCATGACATAGCGATGGGTCACCCAGGCGAAGCCTTCCATGAAGACCACGGCGCCGAGGTAGAGGACCACGAACTCAAGAACCTGCAGGATCATCGACGCACCAGGCGGGCCATCACATGGGCCAGCAGCAGGCCCGCCAGACCCGTGCCGACCAGAACCCCCCAGGCAGGATACAACGAAGTCCACTCCGCGTCGCGCCAAAGCAGGGCCTGGTAGGCGTCTATGGCCCAGGCGTGGGGAGTGAAGAATCCCAGGGTCTGCAGCCAGGGCGGCATCAGGAAGCGGGGCACCATGCTGCCGCCGACCGCCGCCAGGAGGAGGATCAGGAACGTAGACACAAGCTGGGCCTGGTCGCGGGTGCGGGTCAGGGCGACGACGCCGAGCGCCATGCCGCCGGCGCAGACGCCGACGCAGACGCTGGTCGCCAGCCAGGGCAGCAGGTGGCTGCGGACCTGGACGTCGTAGATCAGCTGGGCGACGAAGAAGATGGCGCAGGCCTGCAGCACCGTCTGCAGGACGATGAACAGGAACTTGCCGTTGAGGGCCGGGACCATGCCGGCGGCCCCGGCCAGGATGCGGTCGGCGACGCCGGCGCGGCGCTCCTCGATCAGGGTCATGGCGGCGTTCACGGCCGAGAACAGGGCGAAGAGGATGGTCACCGCCCCGGCGTAATAGGCGATGGCCCCCCTGCCCTTGCCGGCCCCGGAGATGGCCTCGGTGGCGAACAGGTCCTGGGCGGCGGGGACGGCGCGGCCGGCCTTGGCGTCGTCGTGGACCATGTCGACGATGGCCTTGGCCTGGTTCTTCTGGCCGGCCGACAAGGGGGCGAAGACCGGCTCGACCATGCCTAGCGTCTTTTCCAGCATGATGTCGGGCAGGCGCTCGCTGAGCGCCGCCTGGATGCGGCCCTGGGTCATCGGGGCGGCCATGGCCCGGGTGGTGTCGGTGACGATCAGGAAGGGCGTGCCCGAACCGGCCGGGTCGGAGAGGATGATCAGGCCGGCGTCGGCCTTGCCGGCCCGGACCTGACGGCGGACGGTCTTGGCGGTGTTGGGATCGGCGGTCAGGCCCCGCAGGCGGCCGTCCTGCAGCAGGGCCTCGACGAGCCGGCCCGAGGCGGGCGTCCGGGCCTGGTCGGCGATGACCAGTTTGAGCTTGATGTTCTCGCCGGTCGAGCCGGCGAAAACCGTGGCGAAGATCACGAAGACCAGCGGCGGCAGCAGGAAGGTCATGGCCAGGGCGCCGCGATCGCGCAGCAGCCGAAGCAGCATCACCCGGAACATCGCGAACATCATGCGGCGTCTTGCCAGTCGGCGACGAGGGTGAAGAGGTTGTGCAGCGACGGCTGGCGCACGCGGATCTCGCGCGGCGTGACGCCGGCCTTGCGCAGGGTCGCGTCCAGCTTGCCGGCCGTGGCGTAGCCGCCGGCGTCCAGCGTGGTCCAGATGTTGGTCTTGCCGCGTCGTTCGAGGCCGGCGCCGGCCAGGACGATCTCGTCACCGCTGTCGGGGTCTTCGTCGAGCTGGACGAGGATTTCCAGCTCTTCGCCGAAGGCCTGGGTGATCAGGTGGCGGGGCGAGCCCTCCATGACCTTGCGGCCCTCGCGCAGGAAGCCGACGCGGTCGGCCAGGTCGCCGGCCTGGTCGAGGTCGTGGGTGATCATCAGCACGCAGACGCCGGTGTCGCGCAGGTCGCGGATGACGCCGTCGAGGGCCTCGCGGGCGTCGGGATCGACCCCGACCATCGGCTCGTCGAGGACCAGCAGGCGGGGGCTGTGCAGGATGGCGCAGGCGATGTTGACCCGCCGGCGATAGCCGCCCGAGAGGCGGCCGATCGGCTCGTTCTCGCGGTCGGCGATGCGGCAGAGGTGGATCGCGCGGGCGACAGCGTCGCGCAGGGCCTTGCCCTTGACCCCGGCCAGGCGGCCGAAGGTCTGCAGGTTCTCAGCGACGGTCATGTGGTTGTAGAGGGCGATGTCCTGGGGGACGAGGCCGAGCGCCGCGCGGCAGACCGGGGTGGACCAGGGGTTCTGGCCCTCGAGGGCGATGTCGCCCTTGCTGAGCTTCATGCGGCCGCAGATGGCGTGGATCAGGGTGGTCTTGCCCGATCCGTTGGGGCCCAGCAGGGCGTAGATCTCGCCGGGCCGCAGGGTCAGGTCGATGCCGCGCAGGATCTTGCGCCGGCCGTAGCTGAGCTCGGCCCCCCAGACGTTGAGGATCGGCCGGCTGTCGGTCACGCGGCGACCTTGCGGGGGCCGAACAGGGCCGATGCGTAACGCCAGGCGTGGTCGCCGCAGCGGGCTTCGGAGAGCGCGTCATGGGCGGCGTCGAGGTAGCCCTGCATGGCGTTACGCGCGCCGGCGACGCCGAGGCTGGTGACCAGGGTCGGCATGCCGGCGTCCTTGCCGAGATCCTTGCCTTCGGAGGCCGTGCCCTCGGCGTCGAGGATGTCGTCGCGGATCTGGAAGGCGAGGCCGAGGCGGCGGGCGAACTCGCCGATGGCGGCCAGCCTGACGCCATCGGCGCCGGCGATCAGCGCCCCGGCCTGGGCCGGGGCGACCAGCAGGACGCCGGTCTTCTGGTGGTTGAGGAGGTCGATCTCGTCGTTGCTCAGGGTCTTGCCGCGGCGGTCGAGGTCGCGGGCCTGGCCGGCGACGAGGCCGCGGAAGCCGACGCATTCGCTGAGGCGCGCCATCAGCTCGACCTTGGCCGGGTCGGCCAGGCCGGCGTCGTCGGCGATCACCCCGTAGGCCCGGTTGAGCAGGGCGACGGCGGCCAAGATGGCGCTGGCCTCGTCGAAGGCCCGGTGCGTGGTGGCGACGCCCCGGCGCAGGTGGGCGTCGTCCATCGACGGCAGATCGTCGAGAATCAGCGAGGCGGTGTGGACCATCTCGAAGGCGCAGGCGGCGTCGAGGGCGGCGCCCTCCGGGGCGCCGAAGTCGCGGGCGGTGAGGATGGCCAGCATGGGCCGGAAGCGCTTGCCGGAGGCGAGGACGGCATAGCGGGCCGCCCCCGTCAGCGGGCCCGGCGCCTGGCCGTCCGGCGGCAGCAGCTGGGCCAGGCGCCGGTCGACGAGGCCCCGGGTCTGTTCGAGCCCATTGAAGAAGGCCGCATCGTCCATCCGCTGGCCTTGAACCCCGTCTTGCCCCCGAAGCAGGCGGGAGAAGTTTTGACGGTCTGTATGGTGAGCGTCAACGACGTTGCGTGCTTCGACACGCGGCCTACGGCCGCTGCTCAGCATGACTAGCTTCTTGAACTCCGCCCAAGTCAGTCATCCTGAGCAGCCCGCGCAAGCGGGCGTGTCGAAGGACGCACTCAGGCCCGCGCCTCGCCCCACTCGTTCCAGCCGACCGACTTGGGCGTGCTGGGCAGGTACATGCTGTTGAGCTCGGTCAGGGCGAAGCCGGCGGCGGTGATGGATGCGCCGACCGGGCGGGTCAGGTGGCAGCCGCCGGCCAGGCGCTTCCACACCGGCTCGATGAAGCCCTGCCAGTTGGCCACCTTGGGGTCGGGCGACAGGCCGTGCTCGCAGAACAGGAAACGGCCGCCGGGCTTGAGCACGCGTTTGGCCTCGGCCAGGGCGGCCGGCGGCGAGGCGACGCTGCAGAGGGTGAAGGTGCAGACCACGCAGTCGAAGCTGGCGTCGGGATACGGGAGCGCCTCGGCCCTGCCGTCCTGAATTCCGACCTTGAGTCCCTCGGCGCGCGGAGCCTTCTCGGCGATGGCGCGCAGTTCAGCGGAAGGATCGACCCCGGAAACGCTGGTCACCTGGGCGGCGTCGTAGTGAATCAGGTTCATGCCGCCGCCGATGCCCAACTCCAGCACCTTGCCGGCCGCCTTGGGCACGACCTTCCGGCGCTGGTAGGTGATCGGCTTGGCCCCGCAGGCGCAGCCGATCAGCCTGGGCATGATGTGGCGGTCGTAGAAGCTGGTCATGGAGGCAGGCTGCAGGGTTTGGGGGTTTCAGTCCACCCACCCACCATCCGCTCATACCGAATGCCGGGATGAGCGGTAGGAGGGGGTTTAGGCCTTGCTCCGCAACCACCGCGCCACGGCCCAGGCATGGCTCTCGTGGCGCAGTTTCAGCACCGCCTCCTGGGGCCTGAGCCAGACCAGGGCGTGGTCGTCCTCGACCTTCAGCGAGGGGTCCTCGCCGGTCAGCGTCGCCCGATAGACGCCGCCTTCGTTCTCGACCGGCTCGCCGTCGCTCTTGAGGAACAGCTGGCTGGCGCGGACGATGAGGGGGCCGGGCTCGACGATCAGGCCGGTCTCCTCGCCGAACTCGCGGACCAGGGCCTGCGCTTCCGTTTCCATGCCGTCGACCGCGCCGCCGGGCAGGTCGTGGTAGCTGCGGTCGTCGGTGCGGGTGACGTGGACGCAGGCGATCAGGCCGTCGCGCTCACAGACGCCGAAGGAGGCCGGGCGCAGGCGGTAGGCCTTCTCCGGATCGCGGACGCCGAACTCCAGCATCAGTCCTTGCCCAGCAGCGAGGTCCAGGGGTCGGCCTTGCCGGCGGCCACGTCCTCGACGGCGACGGCGGGCCAGCCGATCTTGCCGGTGGCGCTCTCGCGCCAGGCCATGACGACCATGTCGCGCAGCTCGGCGCCGCCCTCGGCGACACGGCGGGTGGTGAAGTCGACGGCGCGGGCGTCGTTGGCCTTGAAGGCGCCCTGGGTCCACATCGCGTAGAGCGGCCCGGTCTCGGCGTTGGTCCTGCCCAGGTAGGCGACGGTCCGCTGCTCGATGGTGCAGGCGCAGTCACGCGGGGCCGGCAGGGCGGCGCGGGCCCCAGCGAGCGTGACATTGCGGGCGACGAACTCGCCCTCGAACGGGCCGTGGATGCGGTCGTTGGTGTAGCCGCCGGGGTTGGGGAAGTCGCCCCAGCCGTTGTAGTGGATCGAGGTGTGGAGCGGCTGCGAGCCGTCGCCGACGTAGTGGGCGAACTCGCCCATGTCGCGCAGGATCAGCTGTTCGCGGCGCAGGCGGTCGGCCTTGTACCAGGCCTTCTGCTGGCCCTTGGCGCGCTTTTCCATGGCGGTCAGGACGCGCCAGTAGCGGAAATCCATGGTCAGCTGCTGGTAGCCGTCGATGATCGAATACTGCAGCCAGCCGGCCTTCCAGCCGTCGGTCCCGGCCGTCTGCAGGGCCTTTTCGTAGTCGGCGCGAGTGGCCTTGAGGTCGGCCAGCGGCATCACCCCCATGACCAGGCCGGCGTCGTCGAGGTCGACGAAGTGGGCCCCCTCGCGGTCGGCGTCGTGCAGCTTGCCGGCGCCCTTCCAGCGGTCGGGCTCGCGGGCCAGCTCGCCCATGGCGGCGACGGCCTTCTTGCCGCGCAGGAAGGCGGGGATCTCGGCGGGCAGGACCTCGACGGCCAGCTGGCCGACCAGGCGGTGGCCGCTGGCGCCCCAGGCGAGGGCCTGGGTGACGGCGATGGCCCCGATCAGACCGGCGGCGGCGAGGGTGACGAAGAGGCGGTGACGCAAGGACGTGAACTCCGGATGGGGGACGGACCCTAGGCGGTTCGCGGCGGCCTGAAAATGGCGGCGGCTTATCGAAGCGGTGGGCCATTGTAGCAGGTCGGCGGGAAGGGAAGCCGGAAAAGTCGGCGGGCCAGTGCGATTGTTCCGTGATTTCAGCGGGTTAGGCGTGGCGCTCGCGCACGGGTTTGTACGGCTCCGGACCGGGCCCCGATGGGTGGCGGCGCCGGGTTTTTGTTACGGTCGTGTGGGGGCCAGCCTAGATCCCGAGGGCCGCCTCGACGCGGACGATCCAGGCCTGGACGGCGGGGTAGTCCGAGAGGTCGAAGCCGCCTTCGTGGGCGACGCGGGTGTAGGCGACCAGGGCGATGTCGGCGAGGGTCAGGTCGTGGCCGACGAGGAAGGGCGACCCCTCCAGCGCCATCTCCAGCCGGGCCAGGGCGGCCTTGCCGCGCTCGACGACCTTGGGGTCGAGGTCGGCCGCCGCCTTGCCCAGGTAGGCCATCTGGAAGCGGGCGACGGCGACGTAGGGCTCATGACTGTACTGCTCCCAGAACAGCCACTCGAACATCTTGGCGCGCTCGTACGAGTCCTTGGGGACCAGATCGGAGCCTTCAGCAAGGTGAAGTATAATTGCATTGCTTTGCGCTAAAGCGCGGCCGTCCTCCAGGACAACCAGAGGAACCTGACCGGCCGGGTTGCGCGCCATGAAATCAGGCGTGCGACTTTCGCCCTTCAGCACGTCGGTTTCGACCCAGCGATACGGCGTACCGATTCGGTCGGCGGTCCACTTTACCTTGAGACAATTGCCGCTGATGCTGTCGCCAAACACCGTGATACTCATGGATTTTCTCCCTGCGACAACCGGCTGGGTTGCCATTTCGGCCCCGGGCCGTTAACAAGCGCCCACCTGTCGTCGAGAAACAAAGGGGGGACCGCTGTTGAAGCGTACCTCGGCATGCCTCGCCGCACTGGCTTTTATGCTGGTTGCAAGTTCTTCGTCCGCCCAGACTTTGGGCAGCGCTAACGGCGATCCCATCGGGGATCTTATCGCGCAGATCAACACCGAGACGCCGGCCGCGAAGGCGGGACTCCGTGGGACCATGTCGCCCATTCCGGACGACGCCATCTTGCCCGATGACAACGCGGGTGAAGCCAAGACCGTTCCCGGCGACGCCGACTGGAACATGCGCGTGACGCTGTACCATTCGGGCGGCGGCGGCGCGGGAGCCCGCGACTCGCTGGGCTGCCCGGTGGTGGCCATGCGCACGGCGGCGACCGACCCGCGCGTCGCTCCCAAGCGCTCGATCATCTTCATTCCGGAAACCGTCGGCCTGCGGATGCCCGACGGCGGCGTCCACGATGGCTACTGGTACGTCTCCGACACCGGCGGCGGTGTGAAGGGCAGCCACGTCGACCTGTTCACCGGCCATGGCCGGGGGTCGATGAGCCCGCTGATGAAGATCAACACCCGGACGGTCGCGGTCATGAAGGCCGGCACCTTCACCGGTTGTCCGAAGGCCGGCCAGCGGATCGCCACGGCGAAGTAGGGGCAACGCCCCTACCCTCCCCTCCATCGTCATCCTCGGGCTTGTCCCGAGGACCCATGGTTCAGCTTTCGCGAAACTTTGCATGGCGGGCTCCGACGGGACGGCGTCAGGACGTTTGGCGTTCGTGCGGCGGATGAATGGGCCCTCGGGACAAGCCCGAGGATGACGACGGTGGGTGTGGCGAGCGCCGCGCGCTCAGATATCCCCGCCCACGTTGGTCGGCGCGACATGGGCGCGGGCGACGTGGATGCCGCATTCGGTCTTGTCCTGGCCAGCCCAGCGGCCGGCGCGGACGTCCTGGCCCTCTTCGACGGCGCTGGTGCAGGGCCAGCAGCCGATCGAGGGGAAGCCCTGGGCGACCAGCGGGTGGGCCGGCAGGTCGTGCTGGGCGATGTAGGCGTCGAGCTCGTCCTTGCCCCAGTTGGCCAAGGGGTTGAACTTGATCTGGTGGTCGGCCTGTTCGACCACGGCCAGGCGCAGGCGGTCGCCGCCGTGGAAGCGCTTGCGGCCGGTCAGCCAGCCGTCGAAGCCCTCCAGGGCGCGGTCGAGCGGCATGACCTTGCGGATGTTGCAGCAGGCGTCGGTGTCGGTCTTCCAGAGGTTGGCGTCGGGGTCGCCGACGGCGAGGTCCTGGAAGCGCGGGCGCAGGTCGCGCACGTCGGTCAAGCCGAGGCGCTGGGCCAGCTGTTTACGGTAGTCGAGCGTCTGGCCGAACAGCATGCCGGTGTCGAGGAAGAGGACGGGGATGTCCCGCTTCACCTGGGCGGCGAGATGCAGCAGCACCGCGCTCTCCGCCCCGAAGGACGAGACCAGCGCCAGGCGCTGGCCGAAGCTCGCCACGGCGGCTTCGATGATGGTGGTCGGGTGGGCGCTGCGCAGTTCCGCGTCCAACAGGGCGGCCGGCGCCGCGCTACCAGCCGAAGTGGACAGCGGTTCGGCGTCCGGGAGCGGGGCATCTTTGAGTTGCCGAGCCTGTTTTTCCCAAGTCGCTTTGCGACTTGGGACAGGCTCGGGCGGGCGCTCGAGTTGGTCGAAGGCCATCAGCCTCTCTCCTCGAAGGCCGGCGGGCGGTGGTCGGCCGCGCGCTGGTACACATGCCGGAAGAGGCCGGCGGCCCTGGCCCATTGTTCTGGTGTCGCGCCGTCGGCCGGCGCGAAGCTGTCGAACCCCGTGCGGACCATGAAGTTGGCCTGTTGGGTCAGAACATCGCCGACCGCCCTCACCTCGCCTTTGTAGGCGAAGCGCTCGCGCAGCAGGGCGGCGGTGGTGAAGGTGCGGCCGTCGCGAAATTTCGGGAAGACCACGGCGACGAGCGCCAGGCGCGGCAGGTCGTAGGCCAAGTCCTCGATGGCTTCGTCGGTCTGGATGCGGACGCCGACCGTGCGGCCGGCCGTGACCAGGGCGTCGCCCTCGGCCTGGAAGCGGGTCAGGCTGAGGATGACCGGGCCGGCCGGAATGTCGTCCTCGTCGGCGACGTCGGTAAAGACGTCCTCGGCGTTCGAAAACCGGCCGTCGGCGAGCCTAATGAGCGTCGGCATAGACGGCCTCCTTGAAGGGGGCCATGCCGGCGCGGCGGAAGGTGTCGAGGAAGCGCTCGTCGGCCTGGCGCAGCCCGAGGTAGGTTTCGACCAGCTTGTCGACCGCGTCGGCGACCTTGTCGGCCGGCAGGGCCGGGCCGAGGATCGAGGCCAGGGAGGCGTCTTCCGCGCCCGAGCCGCCGAGGCTGAGCTGGTAGAATTCCTCACCCTTCTTGTCGACGCCGAGCACGCCGATGTGGCCGATGTGGTGGTGGCCGCAGGCGTTGATGCAGCCGCTGATCTTGATCTTCAGTTCGCCGATGTCCTCGGCCCGGTCGGCGTCGGCGAAGCGGTCCTGGATCGCCTGGGCGACCGGGATGGCGCGGGCGTTGGCCAGCGCGCAGTAGTCGAGGCCCGGGCAGGCGATGATGTCGCTGATCAGGCTGATGTTGGAGGTGGCGAGGCCGACCGACTGCAGCGCGCGATGGACGGCGGGGACGTCGTCCAGCTTGACGTGCGGCAGGACCAGGTTCTGCTCGTGGGTGACGCGGATGTCGCTGAGGCCGTAGCGTTCGGCGAGGTCGGCGACGGCGTCCATCTGTTCGGCGCTGGCGTCGCCCGGGGTGGCGCCGGGGGCCTTCAGCGATATCTCGACGATGGCGTAGCCGGGCTGCTTGTGGGCCTTGACGTTGTTGCGCACGAAGCGGGCGAAGGACCGGTCGGCGGCGTGCTCGGCGTCGAAGATGTCGGAATGCGGCGGCGCCGTCTCGAACGGGACCCTGATGAAGCTGCCCCGGATGCGGGCCAGTTCGGTGTCGGGCAGGTCGCGGCCCTCGCCGATCTTCAGCCACTCTTCCTCGACCTGGCGGCCGAACTCCTCGGCCCCGAGGCTGGCGACGAGGATCTTGATGCGGGCCTTGTAGGAATTGTCGCGGCGGCCGTGGCGGTTGTAGACGCGCAGGATCGCTTCCAGATAGCTGATCAGCCGGGCGGCCGGCAGGAAGGGCTTGATGGTCGGGGCGAGGTAGGGCGTGCGCCCCTGGCCGCCGCCGACCATGACCTCGAAGCCCAGCGCCCCGTCGGCGCCCCGCAGGACTTTCAGGCCGATGTCGTGGGCGCGGGCGGCGGTGCGGTCGATTTCCGACGCAGTGACGGCGATCTTGAACTTGCGCGGCAGGTAGCTGAACTCGGGGTGCAGGGTCGACCACTGGCGGAGGACTTCCGACCAGACGCGGGGGTCGTCGACCTCTTGCGCGGTGGCGCCGGCGTAGGGGTCGCTGGTGACGTTGCGGATGCAGTTGCCGCTGGTCTGGATGGCGTGCATCTGGACGCCGGCCAGGTGGTCGAGGATGTCGGGGGTGTCGCCCAGCTTGATCCAGTTGAACTGGATGTTCTGGCGCGTGGTGAAGTGGCCGTAGCCCTTGTCCCAGGTGCGGGCGATGTGGGCGAAGGCGCGAAACTGGGTCGGGTTCAGCGAGCCATAGGGGACGGCGACCCGCAGCATGTAGGCGTGGAGCTGCAGGTAGAGGCCGTTCATCAGGCGCAGCGGCTTGAACTGGTCCTCGGTGATGTCGCCGGCCAGGCGGGCGACGACCTGGCCGCGGAACTCGGCGGCGCGGTCTTCGAGGAATTCCTGGTCGATGATGTCGTAGCTGTACATGGGGCTACTTCCTGCGGATCAGATCGACGCGGCCGGTCGAGCGGGCGGCGCCGGTGGCGGCCTGCAGGGCGGCGATGGCGGCGCCGCCTTCGGCCTGCTTGCCGTGGGTGGGTTCGTTGGTGGGGCCGAGCGCGCGGATGCGCTCGCGGTAGCTGACCGGGGCGAGGCCGGCGGGGCCTTGCGTGAGGTCGATGAGGTAGGGCTCGACGATGACGGTGGGCTGGGTTTTGGCGGTATCGACGGCGGCGGGGCCGGCGGCATCGTCATCGGCGAACAGCTGGGCGTCGGCGAAGCGTTCGACCCATTGGCCGGCCTGCCAGAAGACGACCTCGCCATCGATCAGGCGGTTGGCGGTGAGGGCCTTCATGCCGACACCCGCACCAGGACGGCGTCCGGAATCTCGCTGGCCTGGGCCAGCCTCATCGCCTCGCCGACCATCAGCAGGGCCGGGCCGGAGAGGTCGGCGGCGGTTTCGGCCAGCTGGCCGAGGGTGGTGGGCAGGCGCTGTTCGTCGGCGCGGCTGGCGTTGACGACGATCAGGGCGGGCGTCGAGGGGGCGCGGCCGGCGGCGGTGAGGCGTTCGGCGATCAGGCCGGCGGTGGTCAGGCCCATGTAGATGACGACGGTCTGGTTAGGGCGGGCGAGCGCGGGCCAGTCGAGGTCGGGCTCGCCGTGGGCGGCGTGGCCGGTGACGAAGGTGACCGACTGGGCGGCGCCGCGATGGGTCAGGGGGGCGCCGGCCGAGGCGCTGGCGGCCAGGGCGGCGGTGACGCCGGGGACGACTTGGCAGTCGAGGCCGGCGGCGCGGCAGGCGGCCAGCTCCTCGCCGCCACGGCCGAAGACGAAGGGATCGCCGCCCTTGAGGCGGACGACAGTCAGGCCCTGGTTCGCGAGCGCGACCAGCAGCTGGTTGATGTCGTCCTGCGGCAGGGTGTGGCGCGACTTGCGCTTGGCGACGTCGATGAGCCGCGCGGCGGCCGGGGCGAGGTCGAGAATTTCGGAGGAAACCAGGCCGTCGTGGACGATGACATCGGCCTGCCCGATGACCCGCGCGGCCTTGATCGTCAGCAGGTCGGGATCGCCGGGGCCGGCGCCGACCAGCCAGACCATGCCGGGCTTCGTGGCACGGCCATCCAGCGCGACCAGGCGCTTATTCAGGGGTGCGGGACGGACAAGCCGGGACATGGCGCGATAGCTTCTCTATAAGGGCGGCGGAGGGACGGGGACGGGCCGAAAACGACCCGCCCCGCCCGATATCCGATGACGAAAAGGGCCGTGACGCCATCGGACACTTGCTAACTGGGCTCGCGAAGACCACTTCGCAAACTAGGACTTCTGCCGGGGCGTTCAGGAAAACTTGGGGATGGAAAAACCCTCCGATCATCGCAGGCGACTGCCGCCGCTGAACGCGCTTCGGGCGTTCGAGGCGGCCGCGCGCCACCTGAACTTCAGCCGCGCCGCCGAGGAGCTGTCGGTGACGCCGGGGGCGGTGAGCCAGCAGATCCAGAACCTGGAAGACTATGTCGGGGCCGCCCTGTTCAAGCGCACGCCCAAGGGCCTGCTCCTGACCGATGCGGCCCAGACCGCCCTGCCCGCCCTGCGCGAGGCCTTCGACCGGCTGGCCGAGGCGGCGAGCCTGCTGACCGCCGCCGTCGACGGGCGGCGCCTGACGCTGACGGCGGCGCCGTCCTTCGCCGCCAAGTGGCTGGTGCCGCGCCTCGGCCGGTTCGAGGAGAAGCATCCGCAGGTCGATGTCTGGCTGTCGGCCGGCATGGAGGTGGTCGATTTCGCCTCCGGGGAAATCGACTTGGCCATCCGTTACGGCGGCGGGCGCTATCCGGGGCTGGAGGTCATCAAGCTGATGACCGAGACGGTGATCCCGGTGGTCAGCCCGGGCCTGCTCAACGAGAACCCGCTGAACGGTCCGGACGACCTGACCCACCACATCCTGCTGCACGACGGCAGCCCCGACGCCGACGACAGCTGCCCCGACTGGGCCATGTGGCTGGCGGCGCGGGGCATTCGCGGCGTCGACGGCACGCGGGGCCCGCGCTTCAACCAGTCGAGCCTGGTCATCGAGGCGGCGGTCAACGGCCGTGGCGTGGCGCTGGCCAAGCGCACCCTGGCCCAGGCCGATCTCGACGCCGGGCGGCTGGTGACGCCAATTCAGATCGCAACCGCGGTGGACTTCGCCTATTACGTCGTTCACCCCAAGACCAAGGGACGGCTGCCGCAGGTCAAGGCCTTCGTCTCCTGGCTGATGGAAGAGGCGGCCGCCCACGAAGCCGCCCTCCAGACCCTCGACAACGGCGCCGGTATCTAGAGTTTTCCATGCCCAAAGATGTTTCCGTGACGGTCGATCCCCGGATCGCCCCTGCCGACTGCACGACGATGGCGCAGGTCCGTGTCGGGGTGGATGCCCTGGACCGGGCGGTGGTGGCGTTGCTGGCCGAGCGTCAGGGCTATATGGACGCCGCCGCCAGGATCAAGCCGGACCGGGGCGTGGTGCGCGACGTGGCGCGGATCGAGGACGTGGTCGCCAAGGTCAAGGCGGCGGCGACCGGAGCCGGGCTGAGCCACGCCATCGCCGAGCCGGTGTGGCGCACCCTGGTCGACCGCTGCATCGCCTATGAGTTCGGCGTCTGGGACAAGACCCGCTAGCCCTTGAGGCTCTTGAGCATCTGTTCGTGCTGGTAGGCCGCCACATCGAGCAGGGCGGCGTCCAGCGCCGCATGCACGGTCGGCAGCACGCCCTCTCCTTCCCGCTCGGCGCGATCGCAGACATCGCCCAGCGCATTGGCCCCGATTCCCCGCGCCGCGCCCTTGATGGTGTGGACCGCGTCGCGCCAGCCGGGGTTGCCCGGCTCGATCATCCGCGACCAGATCTGGGCCTGTTCGCGGAACAGGTTCAGCACCTCCTCGACGACCCCGGAATCGCCCGCCGCGAAGCTTTCGAGGTAGGGAAAATCGACCGCTCCGGTGATGTCTCGCTTCGCCAAAATCAGGCCCCTTGTGTCCCGGGTAATTTCGAGTATGTTCCGCGCCCTCGCCGCCGGGTACGCCCGAACCGTCGATACGGGTGCATAGCTCAGTTGGTAGAGCAGCTGACTCTTAATCAGCGGGTCGTAGGTTCGAATCCTACTGCACCCACCATCGTCCGCCATTTAAATTCAAGTGGTTACGCGAGGTGGCGGTCTTCCCCTCCATGTTCGCGCGCACATGAACCGCTGCTAATAAGCCAATGGTAAGCCAGCGCGAAGGTCAAGTTTTTGAGCGACTTCAACTGAATTCGCTGTCGCTCGCCGGCTGAGGACGCTGAGCGGGCTCACCGCCTTCGAATACGCCTGCAAAATCTGGAAAAAAGAACCCGACACATTCAAGGCCGGTCCAGCCCATCAAAGTCCGGGACTGAACATCTAGGGGTTGGCGAGACGTTTGCGGGCGCCACCCCCTCCCCCATGGCCGGGCATCGATTTCAGCAGGTCCGCCGCCAACAAGGCTCTGACGCCGCCGGGCTTGGCGCCCGTTCCGCCCGCGCCAGGCCGACAGACCGCTTCGATGGCGGTCGCCAGCACCGCGTAGAGCTCCATGACAGTCTCCGGTTTGGTGACCACCCTGACCGCCCCCCGAAGCCGGCCGCGGGCGGCGTCGCCGGGCGCGGACGAGGATGTCAGAACCAGGGTCGGGAAGTTCAGGGCGGGGCGACTCGCAATGGCGACCAGCAACTCCAGGCCACCCATGCGCGGCATGTGCAGATCGACCAGCACTAGGTCGACGGAGACCTCGCCGCGTTCGAGAAGCGCCAGCGCCTCCAGGCCGTCATGCGCCCGGACGACCCTGCCAACCCTGGGATTGTCAGCAAGGGCGCGCGCGATCAGATAAGCGTCGGCGTCATCGTCCTCGACGAACAGCAGACTCAACCCGACCGGCTGAAGCGATTCCTCCGTGGCGATGGAGCCCATGAGCGCCTGGTTGGGCATGGCTATTGTCCTGTCACCCGAAAACCGCCCGTTTGATCACCGTGTCCAGGCGGGCCTGGAGTTCTGCGTAGGTGTTGGGTTTGATGATGTAGGAGGCCGCCGAGCCCTGCTGCGCCTTCACGGCGTCCCTGGCCAGGCAGGAGGTGGTCAGGAAGACGACGGGCACACTGGCCATGGCCGGTATGAGCCGCAACCGTTCGAGGAAGGCGAATCCGTCGATCCGCGGCATATGGATGTCGAGCAGCACGAGATTCGGCTCCCACCTTCCGGCCGCGATCTGTGTCAGGGCCAGCTCTGGGTGATCCGAGGCCTGCGCGGCGGAGACCTTGGGATGGCGTTTGAGGACATCCAGAATGAGACTGGTGTCCGCCGCGTCATCTTCCACCAGCAGTATATTCACGCTCCAGGGGCGTTGGGACGACCGCGGCTCCACGGGCGCTCCCAGACCAGGCTTGGCGGCCAAAGGCCGCCTGGGCCCGACGGTGATGCGCGAGTCTTCGTCACCGTTCAGGCGACGCGACGGACCCGGCGATCTGTCGATGACCGAGTCTGCGGTCGGCATGGCTCATTCGCTCCAGATGCCGACGCGCGCCCTGCGGACCACGCCGCTGATACGGACCTGAAGCTCGGCATAGGTGTCGGGCTTGACGACGTATAGCGAGGCCGAGCCCTTCACATAGTCGAGTCGGTCCGCCGGCAGCTGCGATGTCGTCAGGAAAACCACCGGGACGGCCGCCAAATGTGGAAGCTGGCGAAGCCTCTTCAGGAACGTGAACCCGTCGACTCTCGGCATGTTGATGTCGAGCAGCAGCAGGTCGGGCTTGAGAATGTTCGCGGCCAGTTGGCGTAGCGCGAACTCCGGCGCATCCGTCGACCACGCGACCCGGACCTCGGGGAGTTGTCGCAACGCCCGAAGTATCAGGCTGCAGTCCGCGGCATCGTCATCGACGAGCAGGACGTCGAGTTTCGCCTTCCGGCGCGGCCTCACGGCGGCGGGCGGCGGCTCAACCTGCAATTCGCCAAACCAAGAGACCTCGGCAGAGTTCGCCGCACCCATGAAATTACCCCCCGATAGACTTGAGCAATCGTCTCTCATCTAGATTAATATTTGACACACGTTGGATAATTTATAGCCTTATGTGATGTATACGTTGCTTCAATTATGTATGATTAACGAAGTATCTGGACCTTCGACAATCGACAGCGTCTGCATTTTCACAAAATCCCTGGGCGCCGCACCTTCAATTCAAAACCGGGCCGCCCTTCGAGGATTCGATGCGAACCCAAATTCAGACGCCGCCTTGTGGTAGCGCGACGTGGAAGGTGGACCCTTCGGCGCTCGCCGACTCGACCCAGATACGGCCACCGTGGCGCTCCACGATCTTCCTGCACAGACTGAGGCCGATGCCCGTGCCGGAAAACGCCTCGCGCGGATGAAGGCGCTGAAACATCATGAAAATCTTCTCGAAGTGCCTCGGCTCTATGCCGAGCCCGTTGTCGCTTACGGAGAAGACCCATTCCTTCGCGCGATTTTTCTTCGCTGAGACATGCACCCGCGGCGGATCCGCCGCGCGATATTTCAGGGCGTTGCCGACCAGGTTCTGAAAGAGTTGGACGAACTGGGCGTGGTCGGCGACGATCACGGGCAAGGAACCGCGCGTAACCACGCCGCCGCTTTCATCCAGTGCGCCCTTCAGGTTCTGGAGCGCCAGGTCGAGGGCGTGATCCATGGAGGTTTCGCAAAGTTCCTGCCCCGCCGTCCCGACCTGGCAATAGGCGAGCAGGTCCGCGATCAGCAATTGCATGCGTTGGGCGCCGTCCACCGCCAGGGCGATGAATTCGTCGGCCTTGTCGTCGAGGCGGCCCTTGTACCGGTTGGCGAGAAGTTGGGTGTAGCTGGAGACCATGCGCAAGGGCTCCTGGAGATCATGCGCAGCGACGTAGGCGAACTGTTGCAGATCGACGTTCGACCGCATCAATTCCGCGGACGTCCGCTCCAGGGCCGGCCGCTCTCTCAGGCTTTCCTGACCGGCCTTTCGCTCCGTGACGTCAAGAATCGTTCCCTGCATGGTCTGCGGCGCGCCGGCCGGGCCGCGCCGCACCCGGCCCTTCGACGCGATCCAGTGCAGGCTGCCGTCGGGCCAGATGATGCGATACTCGACATCGTAGGGCTCGTCCCGCTCGAGCGTATTCCTGATGCTCCGGTCGACCTGCCACTGGTCTTCCTGGTGAACATTCTGAAAGATGGCCTCATAAGACACCGGGTCATCGGAGGTGAGGCCGAACATCTTTCTGAACTGATCGGACCAGGTGATTTCATTGCGCGTGATGTCCCAGAACCAGGTGCCGATTTCGGTGATCTCGACCGCCAGACGGTGCCATTCCTCGCTCGCCCGCAGGGCCTGCTGATCGGCCTGGCGCGCCGTGACATCGCGGATCGCGGCCGTGACCAGAATCCCGTCGGCGTTCTCCAGCGGGCTCAGCATGAGCTCCATCGGAAACTCGCTGCCGTCCTTGCGCCGGCCGATCAGTTCGAGCCCGGTCCCGATCTGCTGCGCCAGCGCCTCCGCCGCGGTCCGCGTGCCGTCGGCGATCAGCCGCTCGGCGAAACCCTCCGGGATGATGTTCTTCACGGGCAGGCCGACAAGTTCGTCGCGGTGGTATCCGAACTGCTTTTCCGCCTGCAGGTTGAGAAGAACGATGGCGCCGCCCTGATCCACCACCACCATGGCGTCGGGAGCGGCTTCCAGCAGGCCGCGATACCGGGCCTCCATCTGCGCCAGATGTATTTCCGCGTCCGCGCGCTCGCCGACGTCGCGTGTGCCCGCCGCGATCAGCAGTGCAAGCTGCTCGTTCTGGGCAGCGAGACTTTCGCTTTGGCGGCTGATCTGCGTGGCGGCGACCGTTCCCAGCCGAACCTTCCGCAACCAGAGATGGATGAACGCCGTCAGGACAAAGAGGCTCGCCGAAAGAAGGATCCGGGTGATCATTCCATCACTCGACGTCGATATGCCGTCCCGATTTTCTCCCCATAGACCCGCCGCGACGGTAAGGAGCGCGGCCGCTACGGCCGTCGTCCAAAGCAATCTCTTGGAAGGTTGCAGGGCGCAAAGGGCGAGCGGCAGGATGAACAGGGTTGAAGCCACCAGCTCGCCGGAGGTCCAGAAGTCGAGCGCGGCCACGATGACGATAACGGCCACAATGGCGCCGACCAGGAGCTTGGCGTTCGCCGCCCCCGGCCGAAGATACGCCGAGCCGGCCTTGAGCAGGTTGGCGCCCCCGGCCGTGGCCAGCGCGAGACGGGCGGATAGAATTGGCTTCATCTCATTTCCTCCCCGGCGCGCGCTACCGCGTTCCTCATCCTTCCTCCCGGACAGGCGGGACATGAGGCGTTCGCGGTTCAGGGCCGCCGCCTCTCCCGCACCAAGCCCGGCCGGAAGGCCCTCCATTGTCGAGGACACGGCCTCCAGGGCCTGGATCAGCAAAATCGGGTTGATGGGCTTGGGGATGCAATCGTCCATGCCCGCAGCTCGATACTCCGCCAGCTGACGCGGGGTCGTGTTGGCGGTCACCGCGATGATCGGGGTCCGCGGCCGTCCCTCCTCCCGCTCGGCGGCGCGGATGACGCGCGTCGCGGATAGACCATCGATCACCGGCATCTGGATATCCATGAGAAGCGCGTCCCAGGCCCCCGATCGCCACGCGTCCACGGCCTGCCGTCCGTCCTCCACCATGACGGGATGGATTCCGAAGGCCGCAAGCAAGCCCTCCAGCACCAGCCGGTTGACGGCGTTGTCCTCGGCGACGAGCACGCGAAGGCCTGCATCGCCCGCCATCGTCGCCTGGCGGGCCTGCCGTGCCGCCGCAACCCACCTCGCCGGAAGGGTGACGGTCACCAGGGCGCCCATGCCCGGCGTGCTCTCAACCGCTATGTCGCCGCCCATCAGGGCCAGGAGTTCGCGACAGATCGTCAGGCCCATCCCCGAACCGCCGTGCCGCCGCGTCAGCGAGTCGTCAGCCTGAACGAACTTGTCGAAGACGAACGGGAGCGCCTCGGGAGCGATGCCGACGCCCGTATCGCGCACGCGAATAACCAGGCGCTCGTCGATGCAGGCGATCTCGATCGACACCGATCCGGCGTCGGTGAACTTCACCGCATTGGAGACAAGGTGGCGGACGATCTGGCGCAGCCGATGGGAATCGCCCACCCAGAGGCCAAGCGCGCTCGGCGCCAGTGAAAGCTTCAGCTGCAGGCTCTTGCCCTCGGACAGCGCCACGAACGCGGCTCGCGCGCCGTCCGCCAGTTCCTGGGCATCGACCACACCCCAGTTCAGGTCGAGCTTGCCGGCCGCGAGCAGCGAGACGTCCACCAGCTCGTCGAACAGCCCCAGCAGGGCCTCGCCCGACACGGCGATGACCCCCAGGCGCTGCCGTTGCGGGCCGGAGAGATCGTCGCCCGCCATCACATGGGCCATGCCCAGCACACCGTTGAGCGGCGTGCGGATTTCGTGGCTCATGGTGGCCAGGCGAGCCAGCATGGCGTCGGCCGCCATGTCTGCCGAGCGGGCGCCCGCCTCCGCGCGCCATCGGGTGATGTCCTGCGCCGCGCCGCGCAAACCCACGCAACGGTCGGCGACAAAGTCGGGCTCGCCGACCAGGCGCCACCATCTGGTGACGCCATCCGGGGCCAGGGTCCGCCCCTCGAACGTCAGGGGCTCGCCGTGCTCGATCACGGCGTCCAGGGCCCGGACCAAGGCCGGTCGGTCTGCTTCGAGCCACAATCCCAGCGCGTCGGCAATGGACATCTGCGGCGCCGGCGAGCCGTCGAGCAACGCGCAGAGTTCCGGCGACAGGGACGTCCGCTCGGAGGAGAAGTCCATCCCCCAACCGCCCACCTGCGCCATCCGCGAGGTCGATCGGAGCGCATCGGTGGTCCTGGCCGCATCGCTCATCCCGCGGGAGGCCTTGGCCTGGGTGGCGACCGGAGCCGCTGACCCGCCGGGCGAGCCCGTGGCGAGGGGGCCGGCGCCGTCCTGGTCGCCGGTCGCCGACTGGCCAGGCGTGCAGAACGTATCGATGGCGCCCGTCAGGACGGCCTCGAGTTGCTCGACCGTGTCGGGCTTGACGATGACCTGGGCCGCCCCCCGCAGCCGGCTGCGAAGACCATCGGTCGGCAGGTTCGACGAGGTCAGCACCACCATCGTGAAACCGCGCTCCGCACGGCCCGCCAACGCCATAAGAAGATCGAAGCCGTTCTTGCGCGGCATATAGAGATCTATGAAGGCCAGATTCGGCGTGACCTCGCCACGCGCGATCATCTCCTCGGCCATCCCGCCATCGATCGCGCGCACGACCCGACCGACCATGGGATGCCGCGACAGGACGCGCTGGATCAGGTAGGCGTCGGCTTCATTGTCCTCGACGACGAGCATGCACAGCCCAGGCGTCGCGTTCGCCGCGGAAAGTTCGAGGGGCGCCGCCAGCGAAGTTTCCATGACTAGCGCGCCCCGGCCGCTCTGGCGGCGGCTTCAGCCGTCCGCGGATCCCGGCAGAGCGATGGCGCAAAATATTCCGTATTCATGGGTCGCCCACCCGCGAGTTTCCAGATATTCACATCATGATCATGTGAAATTATTCGTAAGGAAATCCATAATAAATCGATGTACTAACAACTATCGTAATCTTTTATTGTACTCATTTTTGCGTGACGAAACGCCACATTATCTTTTGCGATTTTTTGTGCAAGCTCCAGCCTGTTTAGTATATTTATTCAAAAAAGCCTTCACAGGCGTGCTCGTTGAGCATACCACCCATGCGTGCTTGGTGTTTGAAATCACGGGCGAAAGCCAGACCCGCATCACTGGGACTAGTCGACGGCTTTGAGTTCATGGGGAGGAGGCGTGATGAGTAATTTGACGATCAAAGCCCTGGGCAGACCAGCCGAACTTCTCCTCATCGAGGACAACTACGGCGATATACTGCTGACCCGGGAGGCGTTTCAGGACGCCAAGATCGCCAATAACCTCTCCGTCGCCGGCGACGGAGAAGAAGCCATGAGCATGTTGCGGCGGGAAGGTGAGCACGCCCATCACCCGGCGCCCGACCTCATTCTTCTCGACCTCAACCTGCCACGCATGGACGGGCGAGAGGTCCTGCAGGCGATCAGGGCCGACCCCGGACTCAACCGCATCCCGGTGATCGTGCTGACCAGTTCGATCGCCGACCGGGACATTCTCAGGAGCTATGACCTCAAGGCCAACGGCTACATCGTCAAGCCGGTCGATTTCGAGCGCCTGAAGGAGATCGTGGCGTCGATCGAGTCGTTCTGGTTCACCGTGGTGGTCTTGCCCAGCGCGATCGCCGTCGAGCCGTCCAATGCCGCCTGATCCCTGTTGGGCCGACGGGAACGCCTGCCACCGCATCGCCGCCGAGGAAGAACTTCAATCCTTCAGCTACATGGTTTCCCACGACCTCGCGGCCTCGTTCCGCCAGGTCTCGGAATTCTCCCGCCTGCTGCTCGGCGAACTCGGCGAGGATCTGACGACCAGACAGTTGGCTCACGCCGCCCATATCCGCGCGGCCACCGAAAATTGCCAACTGATGATGGAGCAGCTTCTCGTCTATTCCCGCGTGCAGCGGAAGGATCTGGCCAAGGTGCGCCAGGACGCCAACAGTAGCCTGGCGCTGCCGATCCTGCAGCTTGCGGCGCAGGCCGCGGCGGCCGGCGGTGGGATGACGATAGAGCCCCTGGGCGAGGTCTTCGCGGACATGCCCCTGCTCGTGCTGGCCTTTCAACATCTGGCCAGCAACGCGGTCATGTTCCATCGTCCGGGCGTCGGGCCGCGGATCGCCGTCCAGCCCGCCCACGACGAATGGGCGTGGCGGGTGCGGATCACCGACAACGGCGTCGGTGTCGAGCAAGCGTACAGGGAGAAGGTGTTCCATATGTTCCGGCGCCTGCACGGCGCGGACGCCTTTCCCGGTGTCGGCGCCGGTTTGGCGATCGCCCGGTGCATCGCCCATCGGCACGGCGGCGCCCTGATCTTCCTCGATCGCGACGAGGGGGCCTGCGTCGAGCTGGCCCTGCCGTGGGACGGGGGGCGTCCGCTGAGCCGGGCGACCGGCTAGCGAGAACCCAATGCCCAAACTGTTCCTCGTCGTCGATGACAGTGAAGCAGAGCGCGAGCTCATGGCGCACACCTTGAGGAGCGCTTTTTCCGACGCCGAGGTTCGCACCAGCGGTCACCCGGCCGACGTCCCGCGACTGTGCGAAGCGCAGCGGTTCGATTGCGTCCTGCTCGACTACAACATGCCGGAACTGGACGGTCTGGCGCTCGCGCGACGACTCAGGGCGACCGACCCCTACCTGCCGATCATCCTGGCCACCAACGTCGGCGACGAGATGCTGGTGGCGGAGGCGCTCCGCAGCGGGGCGTCCGACTACATCCCCAAGCCGCGCGTCACGCTCGAGTCCATCGAGCGGATCGTCAATCGATGCATCCACACCTGCGCCCAGGCACGATTGATCGACGACCAGCGGGCCGAGCTTGAGAACTTCGCCTTTGCTCTGGCCCACGACTTCAAGCAGCCGATTCGTCAGATCATCACCTTCAGCGGCCTGGTCTCCGAAGGCATGCTCTCCGGCCAAACGAGCGAAATGCAGCAACATCTGACCTTCCTGAGCGACGCCGCAAGCCGCCTGGCCCGGCTGGTCGACGTGATGTCCCAGTACACGCTGCTCAATCAGCCCCCCGAGCTCGAAGACATCGACCTTGGCCGCGTGATCGGCTCCGTCAGGGCCTCGCTATCGGCCCTTCTGGAGGAGCGATCAGGTGAACTTGTGTCGACGGTCGACCTGCCGGTCATTCGCGGAAATGAGACGCTTCTGATCCAGATTCTGGAGAATCTCGTGATCAATGGGCTGACCTATAACCGAAGCGCGGTTCCGCGCGTCGAGGTGGCTGCCCGGCCATCGGGCGAGGATTGGATTGTCGAGGTGCGGGACAATGGCATAGGCGTTGACGCCGAATACCTGGCGGAAATTTTCAACCCCCTGGTTCGCCTTCACACCTCGGCCGAGTATGCGGGTAGCGGCCTGGGGCTGACTTTGGCGCGCAAGGCGGTTCTGGCGCAGGCCGGAGCGATCTGGTGTGCGTCGGACTTGGGTGAGGGGTCGGTCTTCCACCTCAGATTGCCCGCCGCCCGGTCGGTTTCTAGTTGTTTGGTCCCGGACTTCGATGGGTTGGGTCGACCTTGAATCTGTCGGGTTCTTTGTCCAGATTTTGCAGACGTATTCGAAGGGGGTGAGCCCGCTCAGCGTCTTCAGCCGGCGAGCGAAGTTGTAGGCGTCGATGAAGTCGCCAAGGTGGCTACGCAGATGCCGCCTGTTCGTCACGTCGCGCCGACTGATCAAGAAGGAAAGGGTCTGCGCCAAGCCGGACCCGCGCCAGAAGTGTTGCGGCCAAGCTCCAGGCCGATGGCCTTGCGGGTCGCGCTGCGGCCGCCATCGCAGCCGACCAGATATCGGGCCTCGACCCTTTCCCCGCTTGTCAGGGTCACCGTAACGCCCTCGTCGGACTGATCGACGGCGGCCAGGCCTGTATCATATTCGATCTTTCCGCCGAGCTTGATGAGGTGCGCCCGCAGGATCTCTTCCGTGCGCCACTGGGGGATCATCAGCATGTTCGGATAGGGGAGCGCCTCCGATGACGGATGATGCGTTCCGAGGGAGCCGGTCTTGAAACCAAAGGGCCCAAAGTGGACCTTCATGAAGGGGTAGAGCGAACTCACGGCCACCATTTCGTCGGCGATGCCGATCAGGTCGAATATCTCGAGCGATCGCGGCTGGACGCCCTTGCCCCGCGATCCCAGAAACGGCCCGCTGGCCGAATCGACCAGCCTGATCGGGATGTTGCGGCGCAGGAGCTCAACCTGATCGGCCGGAACCACTCGACCGTCAGCCGGCAGACGCCCGACGAGCGCCCTGATACGGTTGCGCAGGAGGGTCTCGGTTGAGAAGTTGGCCGAAAAGGGTGGCGTCCGCGCCCTATCAACCATGCCCTATCAACCATTGCAGTCGGAAATTTCGCGCCTTGGGGAGACATTGATGCGGTCAACGGCCGACTTCCGCGCCATAGACCATCGAACCGTTGAAATCGCGAAACTCCAACTGAAGCGTGGCGCCGCTCAGCCGGAACACGGCGAAGCCCGAGCGGGACATCGCGAACAGCGTCCCGTCGAGGCGTCCGGTCGGCCGCACTTCCGAGCCAGCGCCGCTGCAAACGTAGTCCAGCTTGTCGATCCGGATGTGCTGCATGTCGTGGTCGTGGCCATTGATGTATGCCCGCACGCCGCGCCGCTGGAGGATCGGGACCAGCGTCTCGATCAGTTCGGGATTGTTCCCGTGAATGAGACTGCCGGAGTAGATGGTGTGGTGTCCGAAGACGAGCTTCACGGCGGCCGTGGAGCGGCCTAGTTCCCGGTCCAGCCAATCCAGTTGGGCCGCCGGGTCTTGTCCCGCCAGATTGAGCGCCATCGCCCCGCCAGGCTTTGCGCCATCGTAGTCGTTGACCAGCGGCGAGGTGTCGAGGAAGAAGAGGTCGAGCTGCGGCGCACCCATCTCAGCCCCCGAGATTTTGTAATACCGGCCGGGCATGCGCCAGCGCCGGTTGCCGGCGCTGTAGTCGATTTGGGCCTGAACGTTGCCGCGGTAGTCGTGGTTTCCGAGCACGGCGGGCCACGGCGTCTGCAAGGACGGCGCCGTGTAGATATCCTCGAAGGACGTTTTCCAACGTGGATCCTCGGCGGACTCGACGCCGTTCGGGTAGAAGTTGTCGCCCAGGGCTACGACCAGGCGGCTGTCCAGGGCCTTGGCTGCGATTCCCATCTGGTCGGCGACCGCCTGTTGGTGTGAAGCGCCGTCGCGGCCCCAATCGCCTATCGCCAGGAAGGAGAAAGATGGCTCCGTGGCCTGTGCGGCGCCGGCGATCAGGGCGGCGCCTGCCGCCGCCATGGGAAGGCCGATGACGAGATCGCGGCGTGAAATGTCCAGTGGGCTCATGACGGGTCTCCGGGGCTCCGAGGCGACGCCTCGCGTCGGCGGGACATACCGCGCAGGGCGGCAATCAGGGTGGGCAGGGCGAACAGGACCAGCGGCACGCCCGCCAGCAGGCCGGCGATGATGGCGATGGCCAGCGGCCGTTGCAGTTCCGAACCGCGACCCAGCCCGAGCGCCAGAGGCGACAGGGCCAGGATGGCGATCAGCGCGGACATCAGGATCGGGCGAAGGCGGGCGGCGCCGGCTTCGATCAGTTCGGCCGCGCCGGCCTGCTGAACAGACTTCAGTTCGGCGAGGTAGAAGATGCCCAGCTCGCCAACGATGCCCAGCACCATGGTCAGGCCCATCATCGCGGAGATGTCGAGTTCGGTGCCGGTCACCCACAGACCGACGAAGACGCTCAGGGCCGACAGCAGCACGACGGAGACCACGCCCGCGACCGCCACGAAGCTCTCGAAATAGAAAAGCAGCAGCAGGGAGACCAGGAACACCGCCGCCGCGAACACCAGGGCCAGGCCCTGGAAGGACTTCTGCTGCTCGGCGTAGAGGCCGCCGTACTCGACGCGGACGCCCGACGGCAGAGCGACCGTGGCCATGGCGGCCCGGACATCGCGCATGGCCGAACCCATGTCGCGACCCTGCAGCCGGCCGGTGACCGGCACGAAGGGCTGCAGGTTCTCGCGCATGATCTGCGCCTGGCCCTGGGCGATGGTGATGTCGGCGACGCGGGAGAGCGGCAGCATGTGGCCGTCGGGGGCGCGGAGCAGAAGCCTGCCGTAGGACTCCACCCGATTGCGCAGGGCCGGCGGGGTCCACACCCGGATGCCGACCCGCTTCTCGCCCTCGCTGACCTGGCTGGCCTCGGTCCCGCCGATCAGGGTGGCCACCTGGCTGCTGATCGCCTGGGGCGTCAGGCCCTCGACTGCGGCGGCCTCGCGGCGGGTGGTGATGACCAGGGCGTCCCCGGCCGGGCGTTCGCCATCAACCACCTCGATCAGGCCCTTCACCCCCTCCAGCTTCTTGGCCACCGTGGGCGCCAGCTGAGCCAGCACGGCCGGATCGTTGCCGAACAGCTTGACTTCAATGGGCTGGGGCACGGCGGTCAGGTCGCCGATCAGGTCTTCCATCAGCTGGATGGTCTCGATCTCCAGCCCGGGAGTCTCGGCGGCGATCCTGCCGCGGATATCGGTCATCACCTTCTCGATGCCGCGTCGCTTGCCGGTCTTCAGCTTGACGAAGAAATCGCCCTCGTTTGCCTCGGTGAAGGTGCCGCCCAGGGCCAGGCCGGTCCGCCGGGAATAGCTCTCCACGTCGGGTGTCGAGCGGATCACGGCCTCGACCTGTCGCAACAGCCGGTCGGTTTCGGGAAGGCTCATTCCGGGCGGGGCGACGTAGTCGAGGACAAAGCCGCCCTCGTCCATCTTCGGCATGAAGCCGGTCTGCACCTGGGTGTAGGCGAGGCCCCCCGCCAGGACCAACACCCCGGCGATCACCGCCACCGCCAGGCCTGCGCGGCCCAGCAACCAGGTCAGCCAGCGTCGGTAGGGAGCTGAAAGCCGCTCCATGAACCGGCCGCCCTTCTCCGCCTGTTCGATGTCGCGGTCGCGCAACCAGCGCTCGGCCAGCACCGGGGCAACGACCAGCGAGAACAGCAGCGAAAAGACCAGGGCCGCCGACATGGTCACCGCCAGGGCCTTGAAGAAGCCGCCGGCCACCCCCCCGAGGAAGGCCAGGGGCAGGAAGACCACGATGGTGGCCAGGGTCGAGCCGACCAGCGGGCGAAACATCTCCGCGGCCCCGGCCATGGCCGAGACGCCGTTTGTCGGGTCGCGCCGGGCTTCCTGCAGCCGCCGCATGACGTGCTCCAGCATGACCACCATGTCATCGACCACCAGCCCGACAGCGGCGGCCATGCCGCCCAGCGTCATCATGTTGAGGCTCATGTTCAGCACGCCGAGCAGCAGGGCGGTGGAGGCCAGCACGGCGGGAAGCATCAGGGCGACGATCAGGGTCAGCCGCCAGCTGCGCAGGAAGAAGAACAGAACACCGCCGGCCAGCAGGGCGCCCAGCAGGATGGAATCCCGCACACTGGCGGCGGCGGCGGTGACCAGTTCGGACTGGTCATAGAATGTGGTGATCTTCGCTCCGGCCGGCGCCTGGGCCTGCAGCACGGTGATCTTTGACTTGATATCCTTGATCAGGGCGACGCTGTCGGCATCGGGAGTCTGGCGGATATTGACCAGCACGGCGTCGCGGCCCTCGGCGGTCGCGCGGGTCCATTGCGGTGCGACCGAGGCGCGGACCTCGGCGATGTCGCCAACCCGAACCAGGCCGGCGGGCGTCGCCTTGATCACCGAATCGCGGATCGAAGCCAGGGTCGTCAGACGGTCTTCCGACAGCACCAGATACAGCCGATGGCGATCCTCCAGCCGGCCGACGCCGGTCACCTGGTTGTTGGCCGTCAGGGCGGCGGTCAGGTCCTCGACCGACAGGCCGAGCGGCGCCAGTCGCGCCGGATCGGCCACCACCTGAAACTCCTTCTGCTGGCCGCCCAGCACCTGCACGTCGGCCACCCCGGCCGAGGCGGCGATCAGAGGCCGCATCTGCTGGTCGGCATAGTCGCGCAGCTTGACCGGATCGACCGGACCGGTGATCGCCAGACCGAGCACCGGAAAGATGGTCGGGTCCATGCGCCGGACCTCGAACACGACCCCGGCCGGCAGATCGGGAACGGCGGCGTTGACGGCGGCCTCGGCCTGCAGGGCGGCGGCGACCATGTCCGAGCCCCAGTTGAAGCTGACGGAAATCTCGCCCGACCCACGGCTGACCGTCGAGCGCAGGCCGGTCACCCCGGGGATAGCGCGCAGCCGCGCCTCCAGCGGTCGAATGACCTGAGCCTCCATCTCCTGGGCCGGCCGGTCGCCGGCCTCGACCGAGACGGCGATGCGCGGGAAGTCGATGTGGGGGAACAACCCGACCGGCAGGTTGAACACCGCCAGCAACCCGCCGGCGGCCAGCAGCACGAAGGCAAAAAGCAAGGAGCGGGTGTGGGTCTTGAGCCAGCCGGTCAAGGAACGGTATCCGTCAGAAGCCTGGGTCCCGTCCTGGCCAGGCGAACGGCCATGCCCTCCTCCAGCACCGCGCCGCCCTCGACGACGACCGCCTCTCCGGGCCTGAGGGCGCCGGTCACCTGGGCCTGCTCGCCGTCGTCGGAGACGAGGGTGATCTCGCGCTTGGCCGCCTTGCCGCCGACCACCACCATCACGTAGGGCGCATCGCCGTCGTAAAGCAGGGCCGCGTGGGGGATGGATAGCGCGCCGCTGGTCTGGCCGCGCGGGACGAGCGCCTTGATCGGCTCGCCAGCCAGCAGGCCGCTGGCCGCGGGGACCACGACGAGCACGCCCGCCATGCGGCTCGCCGGGTCGACCCGCCTGTCGAGGGACTGGATGGTCCCGACGAAGGAACGACCGTCCGGGCTGATCGGCGACAGGGTGACGACCTGGCCGGGATGCAGACCCGCGAGGTCGGCGGGATTGACGCCCAGCCGGACTCGCAAGGGCCCGGCGCGCGAAATCTTGGCGACCGGCCCGCCGGCCGGCAGCAGATCGCCGACGGCGGCCGGCAGCGCGTCAACGGTCCCGGCCCGACCCGCTCGCAAGGTCAGGGCCCCGGCCCGGCCACCCAGGCTGCGGCGACCTTCCTCGGCGGTGCCGGCGGCGGCGCGTGCGGCGGCGACCTCGGTGTCGGAGGCCAGGCCGTCGGCCCGCAGTCGCTCCAGCCGCTGAGCCTCGACCTGGGTCGCGGCGGCCTCGCGGGTCAGCCGGTCGATCTCAAGGCGGGATGCGGGGCTTGGCCGCAGCGTGGCGATCAGAGTTCCCGGCCCGACGGCCTGGCCGATGGCGACGTGGATACCTGTCACCTCCGCTTCAAGCGGGGCGGTCAGGTTCTGGCCGGAAGCGGGGTCGGGCTCGGCCTGGCCGTAGAGTGTCCAGGAGTCCCCGGCCGTGGCCGTGGCAGCGATCACGGTCGTGACCAGGGCCGTGGGATCCGGTGCGGCGGGCTCGGCGGCGGGACCGCAGGCGGCGGCTGATAGGCAGAGGGCCAGGAGGGGGAAGAAGCGGACCGACGTCATAGCCACCTGTCTCTTGGGATGCCGATCGTCAGGTCGAGCCCTGCCCAGGTCTCGGCGATGGTCTGGTCGATGGCCGCCAGGGTCAGTTCGCGGGTCAGCACCGACTGGCGAAGCTCGTCGGCGACGCTGTCGGCGATGTCGCCGCGCTTCGCCGCCCGCTCGACCGCCGCCAGCTGGCTGCGCATCGGGCCGAGCTGGACGACGAGTTCGGCCCTCTGCCGCCCGGCAAGGGCGAGCAGGGCGAGGGCGGCGTCGATGTCGGATCGAAGGTCGGAGAGGCGGGCTTGGTATTCCAGCCGCAATTGCTCGCGGGTCGCCTCCTGGACGGCGATGGCCCCGCGATTTCGGTTCCAGATTGGCA
Source organism: Caulobacter sp. (assembly GCA_028291265.1). Taxonomy (GTDB): domain Bacteria; phylum Pseudomonadota; class Alphaproteobacteria; order Caulobacterales; family Caulobacteraceae; genus Caulobacter. The sequence goes on from JAQGIK010000093.1 coordinate 38,779, forward strand.
GGGTGATGTCGATGGCGGGGCCGAAGGTCTGGACATTGCCGGTGTCCCGCGCGCCGGTCAGGGTCAGGCCGATCTTCGGATACTGCTCGAGGATCGCCAGCCGCACGGCGGCGTCCTGGCTGTCGTAGCCGACCCGCAGGGCGGCGAGGTCCAGCCGGCCGTCCCGGCCCAGTTCGAACAGCCGTCCGGCGCTCGGCGCCTGGTGGCCGATCTCCGTCCCCGCGATCATCCGGGGGAGGGTCGTCTCCGCCAGGCCGGTCAACTTGGCCAGTTCGCCCCGGGCCGTGGCGGCGTCCCGTTCGAGGCCGCGCAGCCGGTCGATGGCGTCCGCCGCGGCCAGCCGCCGGACGGTGAGGTCGTCGGCCTTCAGGTCGCCCCGGGCCGCCGCCCTTGTGGTGCGCGCCAACAGGTCGTTGGCCCTGCGGACCGCCTCGCTGCCCAGGACCCGTTGCCGGTCAAGATCGATCAGCCGGATGCTCAGCAGCCGCGCCTGGCTGGCCGTCGCCCATTCGGCCCACGCCAGGTCCAGCCGGGCCTGGTCGGCGGCGCGCTCGGCCTGGGCGACCCTGGTTCCACGCGTTTGCAAGGCGCCGATGTCGAGGCCGAGGGCGGCCGTGATGGCGGTGACGGCCGTGCCGTCGTTGAGTGGGAAGTCGGCCCCGATGCTGAAGGTCGGATCGGGCAGCAGCCCGGCTTCGAAGACCTGGGCGCGGGCGACTCCGGCCTTGGCTCGCGCTGCCCTCAGGTCCGGACTGGTCAGCACGGCCAGGACAGCGACCTGTTCCGGGGTCATGGGAGCGGCCAGATCGATGACCATCGGCGAGAGCTGGATGGCCTTGAGAACGTCGGCCTGCGAGGCCACGGAAAGATCCGCCGCGTCCGGGGCGGAAGGCGGGGCCCGTGGCAGCGGCGCCGGCTGGTAGGCCGCACAGCCGGACAGCAGCGCCATGCTCAGCAGGGAGCCCATGAGGCGCTGGCAAGGCGAAGGCAGGATCATGCGTCGGGGTTAAACGACCGCGCCCGCGCGGCCGTTGACTGGGACATTACAAATTCCCAATGTGCGACGCGGTCCGCCCCGCCCTGGTTCAGCCGGCGGGAAGCAGGATCTCGACCTTAAGCCCCGGGGCCGCGTCGTACAGCAACACTTCCCCGCCATGCAGGCGGGCGATGGCCCTGACCAGTGACAGGCCAAGGCCATTTCCTGCCGAGGTGCGGCTTTGCTCCAGACGGAAAAAGCGGTCGAAGACCCGCTCACGATCAACGGCCGGTATGCCGGGTCCATCGTCGATGACAGTGATCGCCACAGCGTCCGGCCTGGCTTGCAGGTTGACGGCGATCCGCGCGCCCGCCCCGGCATGGGCCAGGGCGTTGGCCAGCAGGTTGGCAATCATCTGGGTAAGCAACTCCGGATCGCCATCCAGCGAAATCGCGCCGGGCTCAGCCAGCGTCAGGCTTTGACCATTGTCCTCCGCGGACGGCGCGTAGGCGTCGACCACCGTGGTGACCAGGCCCTTGAGATTGATCGGCCGAAAGCCGGCCCGACGGGCTCCACCCTCGATCTGGGCGATCCGCAGGAGCGCCGAGAAGGTCTCCAGCAGACCATCACTGTCTTCGATGGCCATTCTGACGAGGCCCAGACGCTCGGCCTCGCCTTCGACCGTCTGCGCCAACTCCAGCCTCTGTCGAAGACGGGTGAGGGGCGTGCGCAGGTCATGGGCCACATCGTTGGATACCTGCCGCAGACTGTCCATCAGCGTCGCGATCCGGTCGAGCATCAGGTTGAGGGTCGCCGACAGCCGGTCCAGATCGTCGCCTTGAGCACGGTGGCCGATCCGCTGGCCGAGGTCGCCCTCGATGATCGCCCCGGCCGTTCGGGCGATGGCCTCGATCCGGCCGGCAAGGTCGCGGCTGAGCAAATAGCCGCCGATCGCGCCCAGCAGCAGGGTGATCAGCAGGATTGAACCGAAGGCCTGCAGAATGGCGCCGTCGACCTCCTCAACCCTTTCCAGTTCATCGCCCACCAGCAGCCGATAGCCGTCGGCCAGGGGTACGATATGGGTGCGAATTGGCTCGACCTCGCCGCCGCGCATGCGCAGCGGCACGGTCGCCCAGCCCGCCTTCCGGCCCGGGGCCGACAGCCGTCCCGCCACCAGCGCGCCCGCCGGGTTCTCGACCCCGTATTCCAGCTGGCCCGGCCCACCGGTGCGTTCGCCGATCTCCTCCAGCACCGCGTGCAGTCCGGAGAGGCGGGCCTCCGACTGAAGGGCGCTGACCTCGCTGCGGATCCGGGCTTCCAGCTGTTCCTCGACAGCGCCATGGGCGATCAGGAAGACGACGGCGCCGAGCACCACGACCGACACCGCGAACAGCGCCATGTAGGACGCGGCCAGCCTGAACCCGATGGAGCGGAAGCTGCTAGGAAGGTTCACGAATGCAGTACCCCGCCCCGCGCACCGTATGGATCAGTTCATTGGGCTGCCCCCGGTCCACCTTGCCGCGCAGGCGGCTGATATGGGTCTCGACGATGTTGGTCTTGGGATCGAAGTGGAAATCCCAGACATTCTCCAGCAGCATGGTCCGGGTCACAACCCGGTCTGCGTGGCGCATCAGGTATTCGAGGAGTTGGAACTCGCGCGGCTGCAATTCCAGGCGCTGGCCGGCGCGGGTGACCGTGCGCTTGAGCAGGTTCATTTCGAGGTCGGCGACCCGCAGCACGGTCTGGGTGACCTGGGTCGGTGGGCGGCGGGCCAGGGCGCTGACGCGGGCCAGCAGTTCGGCCATGGCGAACGGTTTGACCAGATAATCATCGCCGCCGGCCTCAAGCCCCTCGACCCGATCATCGATGCCGCCGAGCGCGGTCAGCAACAGGACCGGCGTCAGCACGCCGGACGCCCGGATTGTCCGCAGGATCGCAAGGCCGTCCAACTGCGGCAGCATCCGATCAAGGACGATGACGTCATAGGTCTCGCCGGCCGCCAGCATCAGGCCGTCGCGCCCAAGGGCGGCGTGATCGACGGCGTGGCCGGCCTCACGCAACGCGCGGGACACATAGGCGGCGCCCTCCCGGTCGTCTTCCACCAGCAACAGCTTCATGGCGTCCTGTCTACAGCGGCTTGCGACCGGGGGGCGAGCCCCGAGGGGATCAGTCGGCGTCGTCGCCTTCGACGGCATTTTCGAGCACCGCGCCGTCGGCGGCATCGACACCCACTTCGTATTTCGCCTCGCCGGCCTTGATGACGAAGGAATAGCGCAGGCCGCTGCCGCCCTCTTCCTTCTCCAGTTCCTTTTCGACGACGGTCCCCGGCCGGGCTTTCAGAGCGATGCTCTGGGCCTTTTCGACGGGGATTTTCGCCGAAACGGCGAGTTCCTCACCGTCGTAGCTGGCCTTCGGAGCGGGCGTGGCGGCGGCGGCGGCGCTCCAGCCCGCGAGGATGGCGACCGCGGTGATAATGGGAAGTCTGAACATGGTATTCTCCGGACGATGGAAGCCCCAACATCGGCACATTCTCCCAGGTCAGCTTTCCGCGGCCCGACCTGACCATTACCATTCGCCAATCTCAGCGGGCCGCGTCGCGCTACCAAGCAACTCGCCTGCTGGACCGACCCGCTCACGGCTCTTCGGAAAGCCGATAGCCGGCGCCTCGGACGGTGTGCAGCAGGGGCTTGTCGAAGCCGGCTTCCAGGGATTTTCGCAGACGGCTCACATGGGTGTCGACGATGCTGGTGTGGGGGTCGAAGCGGTAGTCCCAGACCCGTTCCAGCAGCATCACCCGGGTGACGACCCGGTTCTGGTTGCGGAGCATGTATTCGAGCAGCTTGAACTCGCGGGGGAGAAGATCGATCGGCTTGCCGCCGCGCACGACCTTGCGGGACAGCAGATCCATGACCAAGTCGCCGCAACGAAGCTCGACCTCCACGGCCTTCTCGGTCCGCCGGTGGATCAGGTTCTCGATCCGGGCGTGAAGTTCCGAAAAGCCGAATGGTTTGGTGAGATAGTCGTCGCCGCCGGACCTCAGGCCTTTGACGCGCTCGTCCAGATGTCCCAAGGCCGACAGGATGAGGATGGGGGTGGGAATGGCTGCCGCCCGCAGCGCCTTTATAACGGAAAGGCCATCCAGCCCCGGAATCATCCTGTCCATGACGATGACGTCGAATTCGGACGAGGTCGCCAGATAGAGGGCATCGCGCCCATCGTTCGTGCATTCGACCGTGAACCCCTCATCACGCAGGCCCTTGCCGATGTAGTCTGCGGTGGAGGCGTCGTCTTCGACGACGAGAACGCGCCTGGACATCACCTTGCTCCTGGGCGGCTTGGGCCGGCCAAATGAGGTTCCTCACCCTGCCTAGCTACGGCGCCGGTGTGACCGATTGGCAAGAGGGCAAGGCAGAACACGCTACCGAGCCTGATCGAAAGTCGCCCGGTCTGTCTCCCGAAAACTCTTGAACCAACAGCGATCCCCGTCAACGTAGATCGAACTCCAGGTATCGAGCGAGCCCGCGACCTCGGTCACGAAGCCGATGTTGATCGCCGTCGGCAGTTCGGGACAGGGGCCGGCGAAGTCGGCCCTGTAGTAGCGCTCCGACGCCGTCCGGATCAGCAGCCCGCCCGTGTGGTCGACGCGCCAGTCCAGGATCGAGCCGAAGTCGGCGAAGGGGACCCGGGTGCGGGCGACCCCGGAGCCTTCCAGTGGATAGGGGTGCGGGTCCTCGGCCCTGGCGGCAGTCGCGCACGCCAGGCCGATGACGAGGGAGGCGATCGCCGCCCGGAGCATGGGGTTCATTCGATGGGTCTCCCAAATATTGGGGTGAGGTTCGATCGATGAAATGATCGCGACGCCTGACGGCCGCCCGCGCCTGTTCCTTACAGTTCTGTAGGCGGGGCTTTCTCGCAAACCTGTAAGGCGGCGGCTCAAATTCTGTGAGGAGGCCGCGAAAGGGTGCGTGATCGGAAGCTGGACAGCTTGGACATCGGCGCTCCCTGGCCGGTTCATGACGCGGAGCCAAATCATGCACTCCCCTCCCCCCGAGTATGACGCGCGTCTCGCCTCGCGGGAGGCAAACCACCGCCTCCTCAATACGCTGACCGCCCTGCAGGGCCTGTTGCGGGCGGACCTGGGATCGTTTCCCGACCCCGCGGTCCGCGAGGCCGTCACTGTTTTCGGCAGCCGTATCCAGGCCTTCGCCAGCGTCCACCGCACCCTCGACGACGACGACGGGGAGCCGCTCGTGGACATGGCGGACCATCTCACGAGGCTCTGCGCCGACCTGTGCGCCGCGCACCTGGAACCCCGGGGAGTCTACTGCGAGCTCCGATGCGAACCCGGCCGGCTACCGCGCGAAGCCTGCCAGAAACTCAGCCTCATCATCGTCGAGCTGGTCACCAACGCCGCGAAGCATGCCTTCGCAGACCGGGGTTGGGGTCGGGTCAGTGTCTCCTTCCAACGGGGCGACCAAGCCTGGATATGCCAGGTGGCCGACAATGGGGCCGGCCTGCATGGCGAGCACAAGGGCGCGGGCGGGGGGCTGATCCAGTCGCTGGCCCAAACCCTTGGCGCCGAACTGCAAATCCAATCCGACTGGAGCGGGCACATAGTCACGCTCAGCCTGCCACGGCAGGCGACGCCCTGCGATAGGACTTGGCGCTAACGCCTTACGCCGGTGCGCTCAACCCTTCCTGATCGTCAGGGAGGCCCGCAAGCCTGGGCCGTTGTCCTCCAACCGCAAGTCCCCGCCATGGAGCTTCGCCGCGGCCGCGGCGATGGAGAGCCCCAGGCCTGAGCCCGGGCTGCCTCGCGCCGGGTCAAGCCTGACGAAACGATCCTTCACCCGGCCGCGGTGGGCCTCCGGAATCCCTGGTCCATCGTCCGCCACCACGATCGTCGCCTGGTCGCCGTCGTCCCGCATCGTCAGGGTAACGCGGGTCCCGTCTCCCGCATACCTGGCGGCGTTGAACAGCAGATTTCCCACCGCCTGCCGCAGCAATTGCTCATGTCCGTTGATCGTCACGGGTTCCCTCGCGCCGAGTTCGAGCGTCTGGCCGGCATCTTCCAGGACGGGGGCGAACAGGGCGGCGATATCGGCGGCCAGTTCATCCAGGCGGAACGGCTGCATCAGCTCCCGTGACAATCCCGACTCCGCCCGGGCGATGTCGATCAACGCCGAAAAGACCGACTGCACGCGCTCGAGTTCCAGGGCGGCCACCTCCAGCGCGGATCGGCAGTCCTCTTCGCTGGAACGGGGGTCGAGCGCATGTTCCAGCGACACCTGCATCCGCGTCAGCGGTGTTCGCAGGTCGTGCGCCAGGCTGTCGGTGACCGTGCGCAGCCCGGTCATCAACGCCTCGATGTGGTCGAGCATCCGGTTCAGCGATATGCCGATCCGGTCGAACGAATCGCCGCGGTCCGACACCTCCGCCCGGGCGCCCAGTTCGCCCTGCGCGATCCGCTCGGCCACCGTGGCGACCGCCTGCGCTCGCCGGATCAGCAGCGCATTGAGCAGCAACCCGGTTCCCAGGCTGGCGGTGACGACGATCGCCAGCGCGATGATCAGTCCGTCCGAGGTCCTCGCCTCAAAATCGCGCTGCCCGGCGCCGTCTCGCCCGATGATGAGGGTCGTACCGTCCGGAAACCGGGCGGCCGTCGCGTTGAGCTTGATCGGTCCCCTGAGCGTCTCAGCCGCCACCGTCGCCCATCCGTCGACAGGAACCGGGGCCGGCAGGGTGAGCAGTTCGCCGGCCAGCCGACGCCCCTGGGCGTCGAACAGGCCGTAGTAGGCCTCGGGGGCAGCAAGCCGGGCGCGACGCTCCATGCGCTTCATGAGGCCGGGACCGCCCTCCAGACCGTAGGCCTCAATCAGAATCTGGCGCTCGGCGACGGCGGCGTTCCGTTCCCGGTCAAGGAAGACGCGCTCCGCGGAGAGGTTGATCAGATAGAAGGCGATCGCCACGGCCCCGGCGACGATCGTAATGGCGAACAGGCTGAAGAGCAGGGGACGCAGGCGAAGCGCGCGGCCAATCTGTTTCCGGTCCGTCGTGAATGCCTCATCGCCCCCCTTGGGGGTATCAGGGCGCTCAACACCCTCGCGCTCGACAGTCCGGCTGGACATCGATGCTCCTCCGCTTCCGACATGCGCGGTATCCGGCGCCGCTTGGAAAAAGCCGTCGCGTCGAGCTTACACCCTTGTAAGGCGCAGGCGAGATGCAGGGCGCCGCGCACTGGCAAGCTCTTCTCCACGGCTGTGTAGCCCGGCCGTGCGTAAGGACAGGACCATGAAGAGTTGGAAAGTCTGGTTGGCCTGCGCCGGAGCCCTGGCGTCGGCGGGCGGCCTCTTCCTGCTCAGCCCTCGGCTGGGGGCCATCGCCCTGATCCTGGTCGCATTGGGCGCGCTGATAGCGGTCGCCTATCGGCTTCTGTAGTCGCGCCGGCCTATGGGGCCCGTCCGGGGTCGACGCTCTCGTCACCGCCGATCGCCCGATAGAGCGCCACCCGATTGACCGCGGCGGCGTACCGGGTCGCGACGCTGGATTGCTGGGCGCTGTAGAGCGCGCGCTGGGCGACAAGGCTGGCGAGGAAGGTGTCTGCCCCGGCGCGATAACGGGCATCGGTCAGGCGGAAGACGTCGTCCGCCGCGGTCGCTTCGAGCTGCCTGGCGGCGAGTTCGTCGGCGATGGTTCCCTGCCGCGCCAACGCATCGGCGGTCTCCCTGAATCCGGCCTGAATCGCCTTCTCGTAAACAGCCAGGGCGGCGTCCCGCTGAGCCTTGGAATAGGCCACGCCGGCCCGGCCGGCGCCGGCGTCGAAGATGGGGAAGCTGACGCTGGGCGAGACGGAATAGTTGAAGGCGCCGCCGCTGAAGAGCGATGACAGCGAGGGGCTGGCCAGGCCCAGCAGGCCGGTCAGGGAGAGGGTCGGAAACAGCGCCGCCCGCGCCGCGCCGATGTCGGCGTTGGCGGCGCGAAGCTCGTACTCGGCCTGGACGACGTCGGGGCGGCGCAGCAGCACCGTCGATGGCAGCCCGACCGGCAGGGTCGTGAGGCCCTTGCTGGCGTCCTCGATGGAGGTCGGCAGGAGGGCCGGGTCGACCGGCGAACCGAGCGGGAGTTGAAGGGCGCTGAGATCCTGGGCGACCGCCGTGCGCAGGACGGCGACATCGGCCTGGGCCGTCGCCAGGATGGTCTCGGCCTGGCTCAGGTCGGTGCGGGGAGCGACCCCGCCCTGCAGGCGGGCGCGGGTCAGGGTGACGCTGCTTTGAGCGCTGACGGCGGTGTCCTGGGCGATCTTCAGCAGGCTGGCGTCGGCGGCATAGGTCAGCCAGGCTTCGGCGACATCGCCGACCAGGGTCAGGCGGACGGCGCGGGCCCCGGCCTCGGTGGCGAGATAGCGGTTCAGGGCCGCGTCGCTCAGCGACCGCACCCGGCCGAACAGGTCGATCTCGAAGGCGGTGACGCCGACCTGGGCCGTGTAGGCATCCGTGGAGGCGCCGCCGTCCGCGCCGGCGCGGGTGTAGCGCCCGCTCGCCCCGACCTGTGGCAGCCGTTCGGCCCGCTGGATGCGGTACTGGGCCCTGGCCGCCAGGATGTTGGCCGTCGCCACCCGCAGGTCGCGATTGTTGACCAGGGCCTGGCCGATCAGGGTCTGCAGCCGCGCGTCGGTGAACACCTGGCGATACGAAACCCTCGGCGGATCGGCCTCGCCCTGCGCCAGATAGGGACCGCCCGCCGGCCAGGATGTCGGAACCGGCAGAGGCGGCTGCACATAGGGCGCCTGCAACGAACAGCCGGCGAGGCAGGTGGTCATGGCGATGGTGAGGGCGCGCATCATGTCGCCTCCGGCTGCGGCGAGGCTGGCGGAGCCGTGCGTCGGCCCTTGAGGGACTTCAGGCCGCCGCGGAAGCCCTGACGCACCAGGATGAAGAACAGCGGGATGTAGAAGACAGCGAGGACGGTGGCCGTCAGCATGCCGCCGATCACCGCCGTGCCGATGGCGACGCGGCTGTTGGCGCCGGCCCCGCTCGAGAGGGCCAGCGGCAGCACCCCGAAAATGAAGGCCAGGCTGGTCATCAGGATCGGCCGCAGCCGGATCCGAGCGGCCTCGATCGCGGCCTCGACGACGGGTTTGCCCCGGCGCTCGGCCTGCTCTGCGAACTCGACGATCAGGATGGCGTTCTTGGCCGCCAGTCCCATGGTGGTGAGCAGGCCGATCTGCAGGTAGACGTCATTGATCAGTCCACGGAGCGTCACCGCCAGCACGGCGCCGACCAGCCCGAGCGGCACCACCAGCAGCACGGCCAACGGGATCGACCAGCTCTCGTAGAGCGCCGCCAGACAGAGGAACACCACCAACAGGGAAATGGCGTAGAGGATCGGCGCCTGACCCGAGGAGAGCCGCTCCTGGAAGGAAAGGCCGGACCAGGCGATGCTGACGCCGGGAATCTGGCTCGCCCGCCGTTCGATCGCCGCCATGGCCTGGCCGGAACTGCCACCGGGCGCGGCGGAACCCTGGAATTCGTAAGATGGGACGCCGTTGAACCGCGAGAGGGTTGTCGGCGCCTGCGACCAGGACGACGTGGCGAAGGACGAGAACGGCGCCATCTGGCCGCTGGACCCGCGCACGTACCAGTCGTCAAGGTTGGACGACTGGGCGCGATAGGGCGCGTCGCCCTGGACATAGACCCGCTTGACCCGGCCGCGATCGACGAAGTCGTTCACGTAGCGCCCGCCCCAGGCGGTGGAGAGGGTCGTGTTGACGTCGCTCTGGCTCAGGCCCAGCGCGGCCAGCTTGCGGGCGTCGGTGTCGACCTTCAGCGTGGCGACGTCCGGCAGCTCCGAGAGCCGCACCGAAGCGAGAGCCGGATCCTGACGCGCGGCGGCCAGCAGGCGGTCGCGCGCGGCGTTGAAGTCGGACTGGGGCATGCCGCCGGTGTTCAGCAACTCCATCGTGAAGCCGTTCGATTGGCCAAGGCCGCGAATGGCCGCCGGGACCAGGGCCAGGACCCGCGCGTCGCGGAAGTTCTGGAAGGCGGCCGAGGCGCGGGCGACGATGGCGTCGGCGGTGTTGGCTTTGCCCGTGCGCTGCGACCAGTCGACGAAGTTGAGGAATCCCTGGCCGGTGTTCTGGCCGGCGGCCCCGCTCCCGCCGCCACTCGCCGTGAAGATGGTCTGGACATTGCGGCCTTCCTGCTCGTGGAAGTAGGTTTCGACCTGGCGCTGCACTTCGGCCGTCCGCGCCAAGGTCGCGCCAGCGGGGAGCTGGATCTGTATGGCGGCGGTGCCTTGGTCCTCGGTCGGCAAGAAGCCGGTGGGAAGCCGCAGGAACAGCACGGCGAGCAGCACCAGCACGCCGCCGTAGATCAGCAGGCCGGTCCCTCTTCGGCCGAGCACGCGGTGAACCGCCCGCTCATATCCGCTTCTCATGGCGCCGAAACCGGTGTTGAACCTGCTTGAGGCGAGGTGAATCGCGCCGGCCACGACCGGAAAACGGGGTCCGGACCGGTCGTCATGTTTCTCCTGCCCCGGTCGCTTGAGCAGGTGGGCCGTGAGCGCCGGGCTAAGGGTCAGCGCGACGAAGACCGAGAGCGCCATGGCCGAGATGATGGTCAGGGAGAACTGCCGATAAATGACGCCTGTCGATCCGCCGAAGAAGGCCATGGGCAGGAACACCGCCGAAAGCACCAGGGCGATGGCCACCAGGGCCATGGTGATCTCCTTCATCGAGGCAATGGTGGCCTCCCTGGGAGTCAGCTGAGGATTCTCCGCCATCAACCGCTCGACGTTCTCGACCACCACGATGGCGTCGTCGACCAGCAGGCCAATGGCCAGAACCAGGCCGAACAGGGTCATGGTGTTGATCGAGAAGCCGGCGAGATAGAGCAGGCCGAAGACGCCGAGCAGGACAACCGGCACCGCGATCGCCGGCACCAGGGTCGCGCGCCAGTTCTGCAGGAAGGCGAACATCACCAGGACCACCAGCACGATGGCCTCGGCCAGGGTGATCAACACCTCCCTGATCGACAGCTTGATGAAACCGGTCGTGTCGTTGGCGTAGGCGATCTTCAGACCGGGCGGAAAGGCCTTCGCCAACTTCGCCACCTCGGCCTTGACCAGATCGGCCGTCTTCAGGGCGTCGGCCCCCGGCGCCAGCAGGATCGACACGCCCGCGCCCGGGTGCTGATTGATCCGTCCACGAATATTGTAGCTCTCGGAGCCGAGCTCCACCCTGGCCACGTCTGACAGCAACACGGCCGCGCCGTCCTGTTGGCTCTTGATGACGATCTGGCCGAACTGTTCGGGAGTCTGCAGCCGCGACTGCGCGGTGACGGTCGCGTTCAGCATCTGGGTGTCGGGCTCGGGCTGGGCGCCCAGTTCGCCGGCCGCGACCTCGGTGTTCTGGTTCTGGATCGCGGTGACCACGTCGCCCGGGACGAGCTGGTAGCTGGCCAGGCGCTCGGGGTTGAGCCAGATGCGCATCGCGTACTGCGACCCGAAGACGTTGATGTCTCCGACGCCCGGCAGCCGCGATATCGGGTCCTGGAGGTTGGTCACCAGATAGTCGGAGACGTCCCGGTTGTTCATCCGGTCGGTCTCGTCGTAGACGCCGACGATCAGCAGGTCATCGGGATTGGACTTGCGGACCACCAACCCCTGCTGCTGCACCTGGGCCGGCAACCGTGACAGGGTCTGCTGGACCTGGTTCTGCACCTGCACCTGGGCGATGTCCGGGTCGATTCCCTTGGCGAAGGTGATGTTGATCGTCACCTGACCGCGGGATGTGGACGAGGATCGGAAATAGAGCATGCCGTCGATGCCGGTCAGCGACTGCTCGATGACCTGGGTGACGCTGTTCTGGAGGGCCTCGGCGGAAGCGCCGGGATAGTTCGCCCGGACAGAAACCTGGGGCGGGGCGACGTCTGGATACTGCGCGACGGGCAGCCCCAGGATCGCGCCGGCGCCGCCCAGCATGATGAGAATGGCGATCACCCAGGCGAAGATCGGGCGGTCAACGAAGATGCGCGAGAACATGATGCTCAGCCGCCTCCCGCGCCTGGGCCCCTGCCCTGGCCGCCGGCCTTGCCGGGCGGCGGTGCGATCCGTTGCGGCGTATCGGCCGGAACCGGCCGAAGCGGCCTGTTCGGCTGAACATTTGCCAGCCCCTGGGTGATGACCTTGTCGCCGGGGTTGAGGCCTTTGGTGACGACCCAGAAGGCGCCCTGGGTCGGACCGGCCGTAACGACGCGCTGAACCGCCTTGTCACCTGGGCCGACGACATAGACGGTCGCCTGGCCCGTGGGATTGCGCGACACCGCCGTCTGCGGGACCAGGAAGGCCGCCGTCTCGACCGACTGGACGAAGCTGGCGCGGACGAACATGCCCGGCAGCAGGATGCCCGCGGGGTTGGCAATGCGCGCGCGGAGGATCACGGCGCCCGTGGCAGGATCGACGACGGCCTCGGAGAACTCGATCGTCCCCACCTGGTCGTAGAGACCGCCGTCCTCCAGCGTCAGCCGCACCGCCGCGCCGCCCGGCGCCACCCCTCCGGCCGCCAGGGACCGTCGCAGGGCCAGCAACTCGCCGCTGGACTGCTGGATATCGACATACATCAGGTCAAGCTGCTGGATGGTGGTGAGCGGGTCCGCCTGGCTGGTGGTGACGAGGGCTCCCACCGTCGACAGCGACCGGCCGATCCGTCCGCTGATCGGGGCGGGCACGGTGGTGAACCTCAGATTGATGCGGGCGGCATCCAGCGCCGCCCCGGCTTGGGCCACGGCGGCCTTCGCCTGCCCGGCGGCGGCCACGGCGTTGGCGTAGTCCTGCTGGCTGACCGCCTCGATGGCGACCAGCGGCTTGTAGCGGTCGGCCAGGGCCTGGGCGGCCGACAGATTGGCCTGCGCGCTCTGCACATTGGCCTGGGCCTGGTTGACCGCGGCCCGGTAGAGGCTGGGATCGATCTGGTAGAGCGGCTGGCCACGGCTGACGAGCGAACCTTCGGCGAACAGCCGCTTCTCGATCACGCCGGACACCTGGGGGCGGACCTCGGAGCTCTGAAAAGCCCCCACACGCCCGGACAGTTCGTTGGTCAGCTCGACCCGCGTCGGCTGGACCACGACGTAGCCGACGGCCACCGGGGCGCCTGCGCCGCCCGCGCCGCTTGGCGCAGACTTGGCGCTACAGCCGGCGAGCAGGCCCATGGCGGCAATGCTCGCCAAGGCGGTCGCGGCCCTGAGGCGAGGCTTGCTATCCATGGCGATCAGGACGCCGCGGTTGCTGCATCGCCGTCACCCGCCAGATCTTGTCGCCTACATCGTCGGCGACCAGCAGAGCGCCGGCGCGGTCCACCGCCACGCCCACGGGCCGGCCATAGGCGCGGCCGTCGGCGCTGAGGAAGCCGGTGAGTACGTCGCGTGGCAGGCCTTCGGGGCGTCCACCGGCGAAGGGCACGAAGATTACCTTGTAGCCGTTGAGCTGCTGGCGGTCCCAGGAACCGTGCTCGCCGACGAAGGCCCCGCCCCGGTAGCCGGGCAGCGAATCGGCCTGGTAGAAGGTCAGGCCCAGCGGGGCCACGTGCGAGCTCAGGCCATAGTCGGGCTTGATGGCGCTGGCGACCAGGTCCGGGCGTTGGGGCCGGACCCGGCGGTCGACGTTCTGGCCCCAGTAGCTGTAGGGCCAGCCGTAGAAGCCGCCGTCCTTCACCGAGGTGAGGTAGTCGGGAACCAGGTCGTCCCCCAGTTCGTCCCGCTCGTTGACGACGGTCCACAGGGCGCCGGTGACCGGCTCGAAACCCAGGCCGTTGGGATTGCGCAGGCCGGTGGCGAACGGGCGCATGGCGCCGGTCTTGCGATCGATCTCCAGGATCCTGGCACGGCCGGCCTCGGCTTCCAGGCCGTTCTCGCCGACATTGCTGTTGGAACCGACGGTGACATAGAGCCTGGATCCGTCGGGGCTGGCGAGGATGTTCTTCGTCCAGTGATGATCGATAGGCCCCGCCGGCAAGTCGGCGAGCTTGACGCCGGGCGCGCGGATGACGGTCTGGCCGGGGACGTAGGGGAAGCGCAGCAGCGCGTCGGTGTCGGCCACGTAGAGGTCGTTGCCGACAAGGGCCATGCCGAAGGGCGAATGCAGCCCTTTGAGGAATACCGTCCGGATCTCGGCGACGCCGTCGCCGTTCGCATCGCGCAGCAGGGTGATGCGGTCGGGGCTCTTCGTCGCCGCGCCCGCCCACTTCACCACGAAATGCAGAATCAGGTCCTTCGGCCGCTTGACGGGCTCGCCGGGGCCGTTGGACTCCGCCACCAGCACGTCGCCGTTCGGGAGCACATGCAGCCAGCGCGGATGATCCAGGCCCTCGGCGAGGGCGGCGACCTTCAGGCCCGCGGCGGCTATGGGCGTGCGTCCGACCGGCCAGCCCTGGGCGGGGGCGATACGGATCGCCGGGATCAGCGGTTGGTTGGCCGCAGGCAGCTTGGGGTCGGGACCCATCTGGGCCTCGCGCCCTCCAGGCGCATGTTCGCCGCAAGCGCTCAGGCCCGAAGCGAGAAGCGCGGCGACCGCGCTGGCGATGTACGACTTGGACATGTCAGGCTTCCTTGCGGCCGGTGGCGCCGTCGTCGGCGGCGTGGGCCCGATGGGCGTGGGCGGAGCGACGCCCCAGCCAGAAGGTGAGTAACAGGACGAGGACGACGGCCGCCGACAGCAGGGGGCCGGCCGGAACCACCGCCGAATAGCCATCGCGAACGTGGAACACGAAGTTCAGCACCGACAGCAGGACAGCCAGCCCGTTGCCCAGCAAATGGATCCGGACCGGAAGCCGGCGCCGGAAGCTTTGGTCGCCGAGGAAGCCGATCAGCTCCAGCAGGATGGCGATGCTCGCCACGATCAGGCCCGCGAGCAGCAGCCAGGACGACATCGTCGACCACAACGGGTCGGCGGTGCTCCGGTAGGCGACGTCGGTGAACAGGACCCCGACGAAAAGCACGATCGGGAACGGGACCAGCATCGCATGGATGGGATGGTTCGCGATCCCTGGGGCGCCGGCGGAACGGCGGTTTTGCATGACGGTGTCCTCCATGACTTCAGGGCCGGCGGGTGGGCGGCGCCATGAATTCCGGCGAGACCGGATCCTTGATGCAGCGCTGCAGGATGGCGTCGATTTCGGCCTTGCTCGCCGCGTCGATGGTCCAGCCGGCGACTTCGTCGACCGGATCGAGTTGGCCTGGGCGGCGCGCGCCCCACAGCGCGATCGTCGGCCCCTGGTCGAGGATCCAGCGCACCGCCAGGGCCGGCAGCGACTTGTCGAAACGCTCGCGCGCCAGGGTCTTCAAGGCCTCGGCGGCGGCGAGATACTGGCCGAAGCGGGGCTTCTGGAACTTCGGGTCCTGCTGGCGCAGGTCGTCGCCGGTGAAGGCTGTTTCGGCGCTCATCCCGCCGCCGAGCAGGCCGCGGCAGAGCGCGCCGTAAGACAGCACCGCGAGGCTGGCAGCCTTCGCATAGGGCAGCACGTCGCTTTCGATCGCCCGCTCGAAGAGGTTGTAGGGCGGCTGGACGGCGTCGAGCCGCGCCTTGGCGCGGAAGTCGTCCATCTGGACGGGTGAGTGGTTGCTGACGCCGATCGCCCGGATCTTGCCCTCGCGGCGCAGATCCTCCAGCATCTCCGCGGTGTCGGCGGTAGGGCTTTCCAGGTCAGGCCAATGCACTTGATAGAGGTCGATGACGTCGGTGCGCAGGCGCCTGAGCGACGCCTCGATTTCCTGGCGGATGCGGGCCGGACGGGAGTCGCGGAAGACCTCGTCGTCCTTCCAGGACAGGCCGACCTTGGTCGCGATCTGCACCTTGTCGCGCAGGCCGCCCTCGGCCAGGGCCTTGCCGACGATCTCCTCGGAGCGCCCGAAGCCATAGACCGGCGCGGTGTCGATCAGCGTCACTCCGCGCTCGATCGCGGACCGGATGGTGGCGATGGATTCGGCCTCGTCGGTTCCGCCCCACATCCAGCCGCCGATCGCCCAGGTCCCGAGGCCGATGCGCGAGGCCGTTACGCCCGAATCGCGGATTTCAATCTGTTCCATGACCGCACCTCAGCTCGGATCTGTTGCGACGGGCCGACGGCCGACCCCTGCGATCGGGGCAACGGCCGCGGCGGCCTTCGACGTTGAGGGCGAAAATTGGCGGCCAACCTGTCAGGCGACGCGCGGCGCGCCTTACATTCCTGTCAAACGACCTGGCGATGGCCGGCCGCGCGTCGGCGCTTCTTACAGATCGGTAAGGGGGGCGCGAGGCGGCGTCGAACCTGTTGCGCCATTCTCGGCAGGGTGAACCGGGGGCCACGACACAGGAGCGAAGTCATGAACGTTGGATTTGTCGGCCTTGGCCATATGGGCGGCGCGATCGCCCTGAACCTGGTGAAGGCGGGGCATCAGGTCACCGTCTGGAACCGAACGCCGGAGAAGGCCGCACCGCTGGTCACCCTCGGCGCGCGGCGCGCGGAAAGTCCTCGCCAGGCCGCTTCCGGCGATATCGTCATCAGCATGCTGGCCGATGATCGTGCGGTCGAGGAGGTCGTCTTCGGTGAGAAGGGTATCCTCTCGGCCGACGCGGGCGCGATCCATGTCTCGATGAGCACCATCAGCGTCGAGCTGGCCGAACGACTGGCAGCGGCGCATGCGGAGACGGTCAGCCCGTTCGTTTCGGCCCCGGTGTTCGGGCGTCCGGCGATCGCCATGGCCGGCAGGCTCACCATCCTCGCCGCCGGCGCCCCGGCGGCGCTCGAGGCCTGCGCGCCGGTGTTCTCGGCGATCGGCCACCGCGTCTTCCAGCTGGGCGAAACGCCGTCGGCCGCTAATCTGGTGAAGCTGTGCGGCAACTTCATGATGATGTCGGCGGTCGAGGCGATGGGCGAGGCCATGACCCTTGCCAAGTCCAGGATCAGCCCCGAGATGTTGTTCGACGTGCTGACCGAGGCCTTGTTCCCCGGCCCGGTCTACGAGACCTACAGCCAGATCCTGATCGACGCGGCCTACAAACCCGCCAGGTTCGGCGCGCTCCTCGCCCTCAAGGACATGAACCTCATGGCCGCCGCCGCCAACCAGTCGCGCGTGCCCATGCCCCTCCTCGGCGTCGTACGCGATCACCTGCTTGGCGCGATCGCCCAGTTCGGCGACGATGTCGATTCATCAGCCATCGCGCTGGTGGTCGAACGAAACGCCGAACGCGCCGCCTGACCCCCGATGGCGCCCGCTATCCATAGGCGAGACAACAAGCCGGAGCCTGCCTTTTCGGCCTATCAAGCGGAGCAAACTGCGCGGCGCGCTGCCTGCACCAAGGCAGAGTTGTGATCGAACCATTTCGGCGACTTGCCCTCAGGAGATGCCGCTGACTCTTGATCAGCGGCGGGCGCCTCGCATTCAGGCGCCGGTGACGATTGACGCGACTTCGGATCCAGTAAAGGATCCGCCTCTGGCCGAGCGGCCGGTGGAGACGCGTCATGGATGCTGCAGCGACAGCCTCGGATGAGGGTGAAGAGCGGCCGACGCCGCGCGGGGTCACCCTGCCGGGGATGTCCTGGGCGCTCGCCGAGGCAGGCCGGCTGCCCTACATCCACCTGGTCATGGGCTTTGTCTTCCTGCCCTATTTCACCTCGGTGGTGGTGGCCGACCCGGTCAAGGGCCAGGAGCAGGTCGCGGAGCTGGGCAAGATCGCCGGGCTGGTGGCGGCCTTCACCGCGCCGTTGCTGGGGGCGGCGCTGGACAGGATCGGGCCGCGCAAGCCGTGGTTCTTCGTCGGGACGGCGGCGATGGCCGTCATGCTGGCCCTGCTGTGGTTCGCCAGGCCGACGGCCGGCGGACTGCCCATCGGGCTGATCATCGCCATCCTGGTGACGGTGAAGGTGCTCTATTCCTACACCGAGGTGATGCACAACTCGATGCTGGTGCTGGCCGCCGACGGGCGCAGCGTCTCGCGATTGTCGGGGATCAGCTACGCCGCCGGCTATGGCAGTTCACTGACCCTGCTGGTGGTGGTGCTGTGGGCGCTGGTGCTGCCGGCCCAGTACGACCTGGCCTGGACGCCGAAGGACCCGCTGTTCGGGCTGGATCCCAAGGCCTTCGAGAACATCCGCATCGTCGGGCCGCTGGCCGCCCTGATGCTGGCGGTGATGTGCACGCCGCTGATCCTGTTCGCGCGCGATCATCCGAGGACCGGGACCAGCGTCTGGCGGGCCTTCGCCGACAGCGGCCGTTACCTCGTTGGACTGCCCGCTCACCTGAAGCGCCACCCCAACGCCGCCCTCTTCATCCTGACCCGGATGGTCTACGCCGACGGGTCGGTGGCCATGAACCTGTTTATCGGCATCTATGCCGCCGGGGTGATGGGCTGGGGGCCGGTCGAGGTGCTGGTGTTCGGTATCGTGCGGCTGGCCTTCATGATGACCGGGCCGGTGATCTCGGTGATGCTGGAGGAGCGGTTCGGGTCGAAACGGACCATCCAGATCGGACTGGCGGCGATGATCGTCGTGCTGGCCGGCATGCTGGGCTCGGGACCGCATCAGGTGCTGTTCTTCTGGCAGGGCGGCGAGGCGTTGACGACGCCGGTCTGGGGCCTGCCGATCTTCCGCACCCTGCCCGAGTTGGTCTTCCTTGGCTTCGCGTTCGGGACCGGGCTGTTCCAGGTGGTGATGACCACCTCCAGCCGCGCCTTCCTGATCCAGATCACCCCGGCCGCCGAGTCCGGGGCCTTCTTCGGCCTCTACGCCCTGGCCAGCACGGCCACGGCCTGGCTGGCGCCGATGGCCATCGGCTATTTCACCCACGCGACCGGCACCCAGCAGGGCGGGTTCGCGCCGGTGGTCTTCTTCTTCATCGTCGGGCTGATCGGCCTGGCCTTCGTCAAGCGCAGCGCCGCGCCGACCTAGAGCCCAGAAAAAACGGCCCGGGCGCTGGGCCCGGGCCGTGAGGGACGAAGTGGTCGGCCGCGGCGGGAGAGAGCGGCGCCGCGACCGACCCGGGGGGCCCACCCCGTTACTGCGGCCTTTCGGGCCAATAGCGGTTGAGGGCGTCCTTGAACTTTTCGTCGCGGCGACGGTAGGCGCCCTTGACGCCGTGCTGCTCGCGCTCGCGGACCAGGTTCCACTCGTCCTTGCTGACCTTCTGCTGGACCTGCAGCGCATGGGCCATGGCCGTCTGCATCTGGCTGGCCCGCACGCCGAGGATCTCCCAGGCGACCTTGCGGTTGTACTTGCCGATGGCCAGGCCGTCGGCCGGCAGGTTGCAGACCGCCTCGGCGGCGGCGTTGACCGTCTCCTCCAGCCTGTCGGCCGGGACCACGCGGTTGATCAGGCCGCGATCGAAGGCTTCCTCGGCCTTGATGAAGCGTCCCATCAGGCACATCTCGGCGTGCAGCGCGGGACCCATCCGCAGCATCCAGTAGAGGGTGTTGCCGGTCGCCGCGATCATCCGGGCCGGCGGGTAGCCGAGCACCGTGCCCTCCTCGCAGATGCAGATGTCGGCATCGAGGAACCAGTCGAGGCTGATGCCGAGAATGTGGCCCTTGCCCTCGGCGATGACCACCTTGGTGCTGTGCAGGATGGAGACCGAGTCCAGCGAGTGACGCTCGTCGTGGCCCAGGCGGCGGCGCTGGGTGGGCTTGGTGATCTCCTCGCCCTCGCCGAAGTACTGGGTGCCGAGGGCGCCGACCTCCATGCCGGTCGAGAAGGCGCGGCCGACACCGCGGAAGATGATGACCTTGAGGTCGTCGTCGGCCGACAGGTCGGTGAAGGCCGCCTTGATGGCCGGGCCGGTGCGCGGGGTGACGGCGTTCAGCCGGTCGGGCCGGTTGAAGATCACCTCGCCGATCGCGCCACGCTTGCGGACCAGCACAAAGCCGTCGTCGTCGTATTTGATGGTGTCGTCGAGGTTCATAGCGGCTGGTCCTTTGTCGCTTCTTTTTCGGGTTCGGGGAGGGTGTAGTCGAAGTATCCGGCCATCCGGGCGGCGGCGCCGGGGACCGGCTGCAGGCGGCCGCGGCCGGCCAGGTCGTCGAGGCGCAGCGGCCAACGGAGGAACGACTTCTTGCCGAGCGGGGCCGTGCCGGTGATGTGGCGTTCGTCGAGGTCGGCGTACCGGGCCGCGGTCATGCCGAGCAGGCCGGCGAAGATATCCGCCGAATGCTCGCCCAGCTTCGGCGGCGGGCCGAGGCCCTGGCGGCCCATGGGCTGGCCGTCGCGCAGCACAGGGAAGGCCGTCGAATAGGGCAGCGGCCCGACCGACGGGCGATCGACGACCTGGAACAGCCGGCGGGCGGCGAACTCAGGGTCGAAGACCAGGTCTTCGGCGTCGGCCAGCGGGCCGGCGATGAAACCCTTGGCGCGCATCTCGGCGACGAAGGCGTCGCGGGTCTGGGAGACGGTGGCGGAGCGGTCGGTCCCGAGGGTCGGCGCGGCCGTCTCTTCCTGGTCGGGGCGGACGAAGACCTGAGCCCAGCGTTCGCGGTCGGCGTCGCCGGTGCGGACGACGACATGGCGGCCGCCGGCGACGATCTCGTCCTTGACGGACGGGCGTTTGCCTTCGCGGGCCCAGCGATGGAGCTGCACGGCCAGCAGGGGCAGCGGGCCCTCGCAGCAGCTGAGGTCGATGGCGTCCCCCCGGCCGGTGCGGTCGCGGCGGTCGAGCGCCATCAGGGTGGCGACGGCGGCGTAGAGGCCGGAGATCATGTCGCCGAACGAGAAGCCGGAGTCGGTCGGGCTCTCGTCGTCCTCGTAGCGCATCAGGGCGGTGAAGCCGGAGCTGGCCTCGATCAGGCCGGCCAGGGCCGGCTTCTCGGCGTCGGGGCCCGTGCCGCCGAAGCCGGACATCGACAGCACGACCAGATCGGGCTTGCGGGCCAGCAGGGCCTCGGGGCCGAGGCCCCAGCCGGTCATCACCCGGGGCCGGAAGTTGGTGGCGACGACATCGACCTGGTCGAGCAGGGAGACGAAGATCGCCCTGCCCTCGTCGCTGCCCATGTCGAGGGTCAGGCTCTTCTTTCCGAGGTTGCGGTCGGCGTAGTAGCCGGCCCGTTCCCACCATGCCTCGGTGGGGTTGTTGTCGAAGGGCAGCAGGCCGCGCGGCACGCTGTCGAGGTGGGTGACCGACTCGACCTTGATCACCTCGGCCCCGAGGTCCGACAGGATGCGGGTCGAGGAGGGGCCGGCGTAGGCGTGGGTCAGGTCCAGGACGCGGATGCCGGCCAGCGGGCCTTTGAGGGTCGAGGCGGGATCGGCGCGGCGGGGCGTGCGGGTTTCGGCCGGCGGCTTTGGCGGCAGGCGGGCGGCCGAGGCGGCGGGCGTCTCCGGCCGGCGCGGCCGGTCGAAGTTGAAGAAGCGGTAGGGCTCCTCGATCTCGATGCCGTCCGGGCGGCGGGCCAGGGCCTTGCGGTGGCGCAGCTGCGGCAGGTCGGCCAGTTGATCGACCTCGCGGACCGGACCGACGGGCAGGCCGAGCTCGCGGCCCTTCTGTTCGAGTTCGGCGATGGTCTGGCCGGCGACGCCGTCGGCGACGATGGCCTTGATCTCCTCGATGCTCATCTCGCGCCGGTGCGGCTGCAGCCAGGCGGTGTTGTCGACCAGGTCGGGGCGGCCGATCAGTTCGGCGATCTTGGCGTAGGGATCGTGCTGGGCGAAGACGTGGAAGGCCCCGTCTTTGGCCATGAAGTCGCCCATGGCGGCGGCCTGGTCGATGCGTTCGCGCCGGGTGCCGCGGAAGGGCACCACCTTCATGTAGGTATAGAAGGACAGCACCCGTTCCAGACTGATCGGGATCAGGTCGCGCAGGGCGATGTCGATGGACCCGCCGCCACCGCCGCCCAGCGCATGGGCCAGCACCGCCATCGCCCCGTAGAGGCCGCCGATGGTCGAGGCGACCGGCAGGTTGGGCAGCAGGGGAAAGCGCACCTCGGCCTGGCCGGAGATCAGGCCGCCGCCGCCCTCGGCGTAGATCGTCTTCTCGGTGGCGACCTTGTCGGCGTCGGGGCCGGTGTGGCCGTAGGGCGTGATCGCCACCACAAGGGCCGAGGGGTTGAGGCGCTTCACCGCCTCCGCCGTCAGGCCGAAACGTTCGCTCAGGCCGCGGTTGAAGGTGTGGACGACGACGTCGGCGTCGCGGATCAGGGCTTCGAGGGCCTCGGCGCCCTGTTCGAAGGCGTAGTCGACGGGGACGATGGTCTTGTTGCGGTTGAGGTGGTCGCGAAGGGCCTCAAGGTCGACCGACTGCAGGCCAGCGGCCGCGACCGTCGGCCAGGCGGGACTGGCCTTCGGCAGTTCGACCGCCACGACCTCGAGGCCGTGGTCGGCGAGCAGCCGGGCCGCATAGCGGCCGGCCAGGTCGAACGACAGGTCGATCAGCCGCGCCATCGATCAGCCCGCCTGGCGCTCGAGGGTCGCCTGCGCGGGTTCCGGCTTGCGCGGCCCTTGGTTGCGGGTCTTGGGCAGGCCCAGGCCCCGCTCGGCGATGATGCTTTTCTGGATCTCGACGCTGCCGCCGACGACGGTTCCGGTGGGGGCGTCGATGTATTCGAACTGCAGGGCGCTGGCGACGCCCTGGTCGGGGCCGAGGTCACCGCAGCCGGCGTTGGCGACGCCGGCGAGGCCCGCCATCTGCAGCATCTTGTCGCTGGCCCTGACCAGGGATTCACGGGCGTGCAGCTTGGCCATCGCGCCGAGCACATCGGCCTTCTCGATATGGGCTCCGGCCCAGGAGGTGCGGTAGACGAACAGCTTGGCCAGTTCGGCGTCGATGGCGATCTCGCCCAGCTTCTCGGTCACCCAGGGATCGTCGGCGACCTCATCGCCCCGCGCCCGGGCGAAGTTGGCGCCGTGGTCAAGGATGCGGCTGATCCAGCCGGTCAGGCTGCGGCCGGGGACATTGCCGCCGCCGTGCTCGTAGGTCAGGGCGGCCATCAGCACCTTCCAGCCCTGGTCGACCTCGCCGACCCGGTTCTCGTCTGGGACGCGGACGTTGTCGAAGAAGACGGCGTTCGTCCGCTCGCCGGCCATGGTGTAGATCGGCGTGACGGTGATGCCCGGCGTGCTGGTCGGGACCATGAAGACGGTCAGGCCACCGTGGCGCCGCGACTCGGGCTGCGAACGGGTCAGCAGCCAGATGTAGTCGGCGTGCTGGGCGCTGGTGGTCCACTGCTTCTGGCCGTTGATCGCCCAGGCCTCGCCGTCGAACGACGAACGGACGCGGGCCCCGGCGACGTCGGAGCCGCCTTGCGGTTCGCTGTAGCCGAGCGCGATGCGGATCTGGCCGGCGTTGATGCCGGGCAACCAACGGGCCTTCTGTTCCTCGTTGGCCACCTGCGAGAGGGTGAAGCCGACCATCATGGTGGTGGCGACGCTGGAGAGGTGGAAGCCGCGGCGGCTGGCCTCGTCGCCGAACACGAACATCTTCATGTTCCAGTCCATGCTCATCTCGCTTTCGAGACTGAGCCAGCCGTGGTCGCCCATGCCGCGCTGCAGGTCCGGCTCGACGGCCTTGCCGGCGAAGCCCTCGACACCGTCGGTCTCGACGATCCAGGGTTTCAGGAAGTCCTGCACGACCAGCCGGAAGTCCTCGACCTCCTTGCCCAGGGAAAAGTCCATTTTTACGCTCCGACCAGGCTGCGGGATTGGGTGTCGTCGATAACGTCGCGGCCGATCTTCTGCAGATCGAAGCGGCGGTCGCCGACGAAGAGGCAGAGGGCGCGGGCCATGCGGTAGTAGGCCTGGGCCGGGTATTCGCGGGTCAGGCCGTAGCCGCCGAAGATGTGCACGGCGGCGCGGGTGACCTGTTCGCCGGCGGCGGCGGCGTAGGCGTAGGCCATCCAGCTGAGGTGCAGGAACCGCGCCGGCTCGTCGTCGGCGGCCCAGGCGGCCTCGCGGGCCAGCAGCTGGGTTCCGTCGGTCATCACCTTGCCCGAGGCCAGGCCGTGGGCGAGGCTCTGGAAGCTGCCGATCGGGACGCCGAACAGCTCGCGGGTGTTGCCGTATTCGACAGCCAGCTCGAGGGACCGGTCGCAGATGCCGGCGATGACGGCGGCGATCAGCACCTTGCGCTCGGCGACGGCGGTCTCGACCAGATCGGGCGAGACCTCGGCCAGGGTGCGCCAGTCCGGGTCGTCGTTGGCCGCCCGGCCGACCGGCAGGTCACCGAGGTTCTCGACGAAGGCCATCGGCTCGCCCTGCAGGAAGTCCACCGCGCCGTTCGGCAGGATGCGCAAGACCGAGCCGGCGACGGCGCCCGACATCGACAGCGGCGGCTGGGCGTCGCGGCTCTGGGTGGCCGGGATCAGCAGGGCCAGCGGGGCGCCCGACCGGCCGACCGCCGCGCGGGCCTCGGCGCCGTCCGGGCCGATGGCCTCCAGGAAGCGTAAGGCCACGATGTGGTCGATCATCGGCAGGCCGACCAGGGTGCGGCCGATCCGTTCGGCGGCCAGACCGTAGGTCAGCAGGTTCAGCCGCTCGTCGGCCGGCGTGTCGGGCGACGTGACCAGCAGGTCGGTCAACCGGGCCCACAGATTGCGGTCCAGCGCGCAGCGGGCGCCCGACACCTGCCAGCCCGGGCCGCCGGCCCCGGCCAGGATGCGGTCCAGCGCCTCGACGACCGCCTGGTCGATTTCCCCCAGCCCCAGGTCGATCATTCGGCGTTCTCCATTGTCGTTTTTTGCTGGGGTTGGTCTGAGCCGGCGGCGTCGCGCAGGACGACCAGGGCGTCGACGCCGACGACGTCGCCGCGCCGCACCATCAGGGGGTTGATCTCGACGTCGCCGATGCGGTCGTCGTTCTGCAGGGCCCAGTCGCTAAGGCGCACGACGGCGTCGATGATGCCCTCGACATGGCCGTGGACCCCGGCGCGCTCGCCTCTGAGGCCGGCCCCGATAGCAAGCGAGTCGAGCATTTCCCCGGCCCGCTGGCGGTCGACCGGAACGCGGCCCCAGGCCCGCTCCTTGAGGAAGTCGGTGAATACCCCGCCCATGCCGAGGGTGACGTGCTTGCCGAACTGCGGGTCGCTGACGACGCCGAGCAGCAGTTCGGCGACGGCGCCGCGCACGGCCGGCTGGACGACGATGGTCCCGCCGCCGTGGGCTTCGAGCTTGGCGCGGACGTCGTCGAAGGCGTCGCGCAGCGCCTGTTCGTTGCCGAGGTCCAGCTTGACCAGGCCAAGGCCACTCTTGTGGCCGGTCCCGGGCAGGATGCCCTTGAGCACGATGGGATAGCCGAAGGCGCGGGCCGCCGCCTCCAGCTCGCCGAGGTTGGCGACCGGGCGGGTCTCGATCATCGGCAGGCCGGCGTCGCGCAGGGCGGCGAGCGCATCCAGTTCACCCATCAGGCGGAGCGGCGGGCCGGCGTGGACCTCTTCCGCCGGCCGGGGCCGGTCGGCCTCGCCCGTGGTGTCGAGCACGCTGCGGACGATCTCGTAGACGCGCTCGCTGTCCTCGACCAAAGCGATGTTCGCCTTGGCCAGCGCCTCCCGCGAGATGGCCGAAACCGGCGCGCCGACGATGACCGGGATGCCCTTGGCCTGGGCCAGGTAGAGGCCGGCAAGCGTGTTCTCGTAGGACTCCGGCTTCACCAGCGTCGTCGAGGTCATGAAGATCAGGTAGTCGACGTCCGGCTCCGAGGCCGGGATCTCGATGAAGGGGACGAAGGCGCCGGGCTTCATGCCCATGGTGGTCGGATCGACCGGATTGACCGGGGCGCAGATGGGGATCATCGCCCGCATGGCGTCCTGGGCTTGCTCGCTCATGACGGCCAGCGGAATGCCGAGTTCCGAGCATCGGTCGGCGGCCAGGGTGCAGTCGCCGCCGGAGGGGGCCAGGATCAGGGCCCTGCCCTTCAGCCGGCCGACACGGGACAGCAGCGAGGTGACGTCGCAGGCTTCCTGCACCGACTTGACGCGGATGGCGCCGGCTTCCTTGAGCAGCAGGTCGACGAAAACGTCCTTCGAAGCCGTGGCGCCGGTGTGGGTCGCCGCCGTCCGGGCCCCGGCCTCGGTGCGGCCGCTCTTCAGAACGACGACTTCCTTGCCGGCCGCCCTTGCGCCCATGATCGCCTGGCGCATGGCCTCGGGCGGGCCGAGGGTCTCCAGATAGAGCAGGATGACGCGGGTGGTCTCCCGCGAGGCCAGGTATTCGACCAGGGCGGCCTGGCCGATGTCGACCGAGTTGCCGATGGTGACCATGACGTCGAGGCCGGTGCCGGTCGCCGAGACGCCGTTGGCCAGCCGGGCCGACACCGAGCCGCTCTGGCCGGCGATCGACACCGGCCCCGGCGTGACGGCCGGCAGGTTCAGGGTCGAGGCGCCGATGTTGTCGCGGAAGTTGATGAAGCCCAGGCAGTTGGGACCGATGACCCGGATGCCTGTGTGGGCGATGGTGGCGCGCAGGTCGCGGTCGAGATCGGCCCCCTCGGCGCCGATCTCCGAAAAGCCCGAGGCGAAGATGGTGGCCAGTTTGACGCCGGCGGCGGCGGCGTCGGCCAGGGCCGCGCTGACCGACTCGGCCGGCACCACGATCAGGGCGTGGTCGACGGGCCCCTCAGCCTCGCCGAGCGAGGTGACGGTCTGGCGGCCGGCGATTTCCTGCGGCCGCTGGCTGACGAAGACCAGGTTGCCGTCGTACCCTCGGGCCGTCATCCGGCCGATCAGCAATTGGCCCATGGCGGCGGCGCGGTTGGTGGCCCCGTAGATGGCCATGCCACGGGGGGAAAATCCCGCATCGAGTGTGTTCTTGAGATCGTTATCGAGCTGCATCGCTGCTTCCGTACGCCACCTTAGTTTTGGATCCTATTGTGGATCCGATAAGGTGTCAAACGGGTCGGAAGACCTTTCGACGATGCTCGCCCCGCTTGATCCCGGCAGAGCGGGGCCGCCGTTTTTCAGTCGCGGGATGGCGAATCCGACCGGGCGCGGAGCGTCGCCCATGGCCATTCGCGCCGCGTCGCCTTGCCGACGGACGGCGCTTGGAGCACATCGTCGCGGGAACGGCTTCGCCGACAATCTAAGATTGACAACAGGTTGATCTTGCCCAAAGCAATGGATCCAAGTTTGGATCTGGTACTTTTTCAGGTGCGTTTCGGCGTCGATGTGCAACGGCGGCCAAGCGTGTCGCGACCAGACTTTGAAACGCACCGCCCACTCAGCTTCGCAGGACCCTTTTTCTCCGAATGACCCTCAGAGACACGGAAAACGAAGACATGTCGGACGTC
The DNA here is from genome assembly GCA_028291265.1 of Caulobacter sp. GTDB lineage: Bacteria > Pseudomonadota > Alphaproteobacteria > Caulobacterales > Caulobacteraceae > Caulobacter. The sequence continues at coordinate 65,979 of JAQGIK010000093.1, forward strand.
GGCCCCGAGCGCAGCGCGAGTGACCGGGTCGCCCGCTCGCTGCGGGAAGCCATCGCCCGCGGCCGCTTCCAGGCCGGCGAGAGGATGTATCAGGACGAGGTCGCCGCGGCCCTCGGCGTCAGCCGTCAGCCCGTGCGCCAGGCCTTCCAGCGGCTGCAGGCCGAGGGCCTGCTGACCGAGGCGCGGCCGGGCCGGCTGGTGGTCACCAAGATGACCCCCGACGAGGTCATCGACAACATCTCCATCCGTCTGGTGCTGGAGCCCCTGGCCGCCCGGCTGGCGGCCGAGAAGATCACCGAAAGCCAGATCGCCGAGCTGCGGCGCTACAACGAGCTGGTCCGCGACGACCTGCCCAACAAGGCCAACTGGAACTACGAGTTCCACAAGCTGATCGCCCAGGCCAGCGGCTCGAAGCTGCTGGCCCAGTTCATCGACCGTCTGTGGTCCGGCATGCCGCTCAGCCCGATGAGCGAGGCCCTGCTCGGCGACACGGCGCAGAAGTCGGCCCATTCGCACGACGAGATGATCGACTGCTTCGTGCGGCGTGACGCCGACGGCGTCGAGGCCCTGATGCGCGACCACATCAGCCTGACCCTGGCCTTCCACGTGCGCCGCAACTCCAAGCGCATCGACTACGACTGATCGCGCCGGGCGCCGGCCGACCCGGCCCCCGCCGCTTCCACGCCCAACGCCCACCCCCTCGCCAACGCGACCGCCGACCGGCGGATCGCGGCCTTTCGGCTGTCCGAACGGGCGAGACCCTTCCCCATCGTTAATTTCGGATCCAAAGATGGCGGATGTTTTGGATCCATAGTTGACAGCGTTTTGGATCCGTATAAGGATCCCATCATCGCAACCTAGATTGCCAAGGCACTATCTCCAACAGAAGGATCGCGCCCCGAGGAACTCCTCGTTCGCATCAAAGCACCCGTGCGTCCTTCGACGCGGCCTCACTCTATATCTGACCGGCTCGTCAAGCTCTGGCGGGTCGGCGTCCGTAAAGCTCGGGCGGAAATGACGTCGCTTAACTGGACCTGTTCCGTCAGCCATCACAAAAAAACAACATTAGGGGGTCAGCATGACTAATCACAGCTTGGGCGGCATCCTGGTAGCGGCAACGCTTCTGGCGCCGGCGGCGGCCTTCGCCCAGAGCGAACCGGCCGATAGCCCGGCGACGCTCGAGGAGGTGATCGTCACCGCCCAGCGGCGCGAGGAAAAACTCAAGGACGTGCCGATCGCCATCACGGCGGTGACCAGCCAGCAGCTGCAGGAAACCGGCGTCAGCAGTTCGATGGCGCTGACCACCATCACCCCCGGCCTGAACTTCGTCAGCCAGGGCGCCTACGCCCAGCCCACCATTCGCGGCATCGGCACGGCGATCACCGGCGCGGGCGCCGACGCCAACGTCGCCATCTACGTCGACGGCGTCTACCAGCCCAGCCAGGCCTCGAACGCCTTCGAGTTCAACAACGTCGAGCGCATCGAGGTGCTCAAGGGGCCGCAAGGCACGCTGTTCGGCCGCAACGCCACCGGCGGGGCGATCAACATCACCACCAAGCAGCCCTCGTTCGACGCCAACGGCGAGATCAGCCTCGGGATCGGCAATTTCGAGGCCCGCTCGGCGGACCTCTATGTCACCGGTCCGCTGGGCGACAGGTTCGCCGCCGACCTGGCCATGCTCTACAAGGAGGACGAAGGCTACGTCTACAACATGCTCCACAAGGAGATGACGGGCAAAATCAACGCCTTCGGACTGCGCACCAAGCTGCTGTTCCAGGCGACCGACGACCTCAGCTTCGTCCTGACCGGCAACTTCAGCCGCAACAGCAACAACGCCGCCTACCTGACCAAGCCGATCGACGGCAACCTGGCGCTGCTGACCAATCCCCTGGTCGTCATCCCCAAGGACGTCCTCAAGATCAACAATGACACCGACCCGATTTCGCGGTCGACGAACCGCTCGGGCAGCCTGGTGGTCAAGTATGACATGGGCGCCGGCCTGCTGACCTCGACCAGCAGCTATTCGGAACTCGACGTCGAACTGCTGGTCGACAGCGACGTGACCAACCTGCCGACCTCGACCAACGACACCTTCCTGCCGCAGAAGACCTTCACCCAGGAATTCAACTACACCTCCAGCCTGGACGGTCCGCTCAACTTCACCGCCGGCCTGTTTTATTACGACGACGTCGCCGACCGCCGTAGCATCAACAGCAAGGGCGTCGGCGGGCCGATCACCCAGGACTTCTCGGTGACCGTGGCCACCCAGGCCGCCGCCGTCTACGGCGAGATCAACTACGACATCACCGACAGCTTCCGGGTGATCGGCGGCCTGCGCTACAGCAGCGAACGCAAGCAGGCGGACGGCTCCTATACCGTCGGCCCGGCCACCGTTCTCGACTCCAGCGTCAAGTGGGACGCCTGGACGCCGCGGCTGTCGCTGCTGTGGAAGCTGACCGACCGGTCGAACGTCTACGCGACCTACAGCCGGGGCTTCAAGAGCGGCGCCTACAACACCACCACCCTGACCAGCCCGACCCCGGTCGACCCGGAATCGGTCGACGCCTTCGAGGTGGGCTTCAAGCACAGCGGCCCGCGCCTCGTGGCCAACATGTCGATGTTCTACTACGATTACAAAGACATCCAGGTCTCGGTGCAGACCAAGATCAACAACATCACCACCGGCATCTACCAGAACGCCGCGACGGCCAAGATCTACGGCATCGACGGTGACGTCACCGCGCTGTTCAACGAAAACTGGAAGCTGCGGGTCGGCGCCGCCTACACCCACGCCCAGTACGACGAGTGGACCAACGCCCTGATCACCACCCCGCTGCCCAACGGCTTCGGCAACAGCCAGGCGACCGGCGACGCCAGCGGCAACAACATGATCCGCACGCCCGAATGGATGATCAACAGCACCCTCGCCTACAACACCGACGTCGGCTACGGGCACATCGATATCTCGGGGACGGTGTCCTACAACAGCGGCTTCTTCATCGACCCGGGCAACAACTTCGAACACCCGGCCTACACGCTGTTCAACGCCCAACTGGCCTGGACCAGCCCCGATGAGAAGTATCGGCTGGAGTTCTGGGGCCGGAACCTGACCGACGAACTCTACTACGTCTACTCGACCGCCTCCCCCGCCGGCTACACGGGCGCCATCCAGCGTCCCCGCTCGTTCGGCGTCACCCTGACCCGCAGCTTCGACTAAACTGCCTCCCGGGCCCTGAGGCGCGTGCGCGCAGTGCGCATGCGCCTCGCCTTTTCTGTACCGTCCACTGTTCAGAGCCATCGCATGACCGACGACACAGCGCCGAAGGCCGCCGTTCCCAAGGTTCCGCTGAATTCCTGGTGGAGCGTCAGCCTGCTGCTGGTCCTCTACATCCTGTCGGTGATCGATCGCGGCGCCCTGACCATGATGGTCGAGCCGATCAAGGCCGACCTGCACATCACCGACTTCCAGATGGCCCTGGTCCTGGGGCCGGCCTTCGCGATCTGCTACGCGACCCTGGGCATTCCTCTCGGCTGGGCGGCGGATCGCTTTCCGCGCCGCTGGGTGGTGTTCGCCGGGGTGTCGGTCTGGTCGCTGTCACTGACCCTGACCGGCCTGGCCCACAGCTTCCTTGGCCTGTTGGCCGGGCGGGTCGGGGTGGCGGTCGGCGAGGCCTCGCTGTCGCCCGCCGCCTATTCGCTGATCGGCGACAAGTTCCCCAAGGAGCGGCTGACCACGGCTCTCGGCGTCTATGGCATGGGGCCGAAGCTGGGCCTGGCCGCCTCCTACAGCATCGGGGCGATCATCATCACCCTGACCGCCCACATGGGCGTCACCCACATCCCCGGCATCGGCGCGCTGCAGCCCTGGCAGATGGCGCTGGTGATGCTGGGACTGCCGGGCGTGCTGCTGGCGGCGCTGGTCTTCACCATCACCGAGCCGTCGCGCACGCGGGCGGAAACGGCGGCCCCGCGCGCCAGCCTTCTGCCCTACCTGATCAAGGACTGGCGGGCCCTGCTGCCGATCTTCCTCGGCTTCACCCTGGCCAATATCTGCGGCCAGGCGCTGCAGCAGTGGGTGCCGACCTTCCTGACCCGGCGGTTCGACCTGGAGGCGGCGCAGTACGCGCCGGTGATGAGCGCGCTGAGCTTCGTGGCCGCGCTGACGGTGCTCTTCAAGGGGATCATCGTCGACTGGCTGTACCGGCGGGGCGTCAAGGACGCCCACATCCGCTTCTACACCTGGCTGCTGGCGGTCACGATCGTGCCGCTGACCGCCGCCTTCTTCGTCAGCCAGCTCTGGCTGTTCTACGTCTGTATCGCCTTCGCCTTCATCGGCACCCTGTCCTTCCTGGTCTACGCGGTCGCCGCCCTGCAGATGCTCGGCCCGCCCGAACTGCGCGGCCAGCTGTCAGCCGTGCTGCTGCTCTGCGTCTCCGGCATCTCGCCGTCGATCAGCCCGGTGCTGGTCGGCGCCCTGACCGACTTCGTCTTCCAGGACGACGCCGCCATCGGGACGTCCATGGCCATCGTCTGCGTCGGAGCCCTGGTCGCGGCGCTGATCACCCTGCGTCTGGCCCTGAAGCCGATCCGCGATGCGCTGGCCCGGCGGCAGGCGGAGGACGGCGTCGATGCCTGACAACCTCTTCGACCTGACCGGCAAGGTCGCGCTGATCGCCGGCGGCACCCGGGGCATCGGGTTTGGCATGGCGCAGGCCCTGGCCCGCTCCGGCGCCGACGTCGTGGTCTGGGGCACGGATGCCGCGCGGGCCGCCGAGGCCGCCAAAGCGTTGCAGGCCTTCGGCGTCCGGGCCCTTGGCCAGGGCGTCGATGTCGCCGACGAGCAGGCGGTCGATACCGCCATGCTGGCGGCGGCGGACACGATGGGCCGGATCGATATGGTGGTGGCCAACGCCGCCGCGCCGCGCGGCACCGCGCCCTTCGCCGAGTTTCCCACCGACCTCTACCGCCGCACCCTGGCGGTCGGGCTGGACGGCGCCTTCTACACCCTGCGGGCCGCCTGCCGACACATGGTGCAGCGGGCCAAGGCCGGCGATCCCGGCGGGTCGGTGGTCGGGGTCTCCTCGCTGGTGGCGCTGACCGGCGGGGCCGGCAACGAGGCCTACGGGGCCTGCAAGGCGGCGATGCTGGCGATGACCAGGTCGATCGCCTCGGAGTACGCCCGCTACGGCATCCGCGGCAACGCCATCATCCCGGGCTGGATCGACACCGAACGAACCGCCGCCCTGCGCGCCAATCCCTCGGTCGAGGAGAAGGTCACGCCGCGCATCCCGATGCGGCGCTGGGGCCGGCCGGACGATTTCGGCGGGATCGCCGTCTACCTGGCGTCGGACCTGTCGGCCTACCACACCGGGGACATGTTCATCATCGACGGCGGCTACGCGGTGTTCTGACACCGCCTGGCCGCCCTTTGCGTATTGGAAGGGCTGGGGCTTGGAATTCGTGAGTTTGAAGTACCGGGTCGAGGACGGCGTGGCGGTCATTACGCTGGCCCGTCCCGACCGCATGAACGCCTTCAACAGCCGGATGCTGGCCGAGCTGGTCGCCGCCATCGACGCGACCGACGCCGACGATGCGGTCAAGGCGGTGATCGTCACCGGCGAGGGCCGGGCCTTCTGCGCCGGGGCCGACATGGGCTCGGGCGCCGCCACCTTCGACCGCAGCGACAACCTCGACCCGATCCGCGAGGCCGGCAAGGTCGGCGACATCTACCGCGACGGCGGCGGCCGGGTGACGATGCGGATCTTCGACAGCCTCAAGCCGATGATCGCCGCCGTCAACGGCGCGGCGGTGGGGGTCGGGGTCACCATGCAGCTGGCCATGGATATCCGGCTGGCCTCGACCGAGGCCAGGTTCGGCTTCGTGTTCGGGCGGCGCGGCATCACCCCGGAGGCCGCCTCCAGCTGGTTTCTGCCGCGGCTGGTCGGCATGCAGACGGCGCTGGAGTGGTGCTATTCGGGCCGCGTGTTTCCGGCCCAGGAAGCTCTCGACCGCGGCTTGGTCCGCTCGCTGCACGCGCCCGAGGACCTGATGCCGGCGGCCATGGCCCTGGCCCGCGAGTTCGCCGACAACGCCTCGTCCGTCTCCCTGGCCCTGACCCGCCAAATGATGTGGCGGAATGCCGGGGCCGGCCACCCGATGGCTGCCCACCGGGCCGACAGCCGGGCCATCCAGTATTGCGGCCAGTCGGCCGACGCCAGGGAGGGTGTCGCCGCCTTCCTCGAGAAACGCCCGCCACGGTTTCCCAACGCCGTCAGTCGCGACCTGCCGGACATCTGGCCCGGCGTCACGGCTCCCGAGTTCAGCTGATCCGGACCTGCAAGTTCATGAGCACCTCCCCTGACCTTCCGATCCCCGACCTTCCCGTCAACGGGCGCGCCGGCATCCTGTCCGGCTACAGGATCCTGGACCTGAGCAGCATCATCATGGGGCCCTACGCCACCCAGATGCTCGGCGACCTCGGGGCCGAGGTGATCTGCGTCGAACCGCTGCTGGGCGGCGGAAACCGGGTGATCGGACCGGCCCGGCACAGGGAACTGTCCGGCGTCGCGCTGAACGTCATGCGCAACAAGCGCAGCCTCTCCATCGACCTCAAGACCTCGGCCGGCAGGGCCGCCGTGCTCAAGGTCGCGGCCACCTGCGATGCGGTGGTCAGCAACATGCGGGGACCGGCGCTGGAGCGGTTGGGCCTGGACTACGAGAATGTGCGCAAGATCCGGCCGGACGTCGTCTACTGCTGGGCGCAAGGGTTTCGCGCCGACAGCTCGCGGGCCAACGACCCGGCCTACGACGACATCATCCAGGCCGAATGCGGTTTCGTCGACGCCGGCATCCGCACCGGCCACGAGCCGATGCTGGCCCCGACCATCCTGGCCGACAAGGTCAGCGGCTATGCGGTGGCCCAAGGCGTGCTGGCCGGCCTGCTGCACCATGCCCGCACCGGCCAGGGACAGCTGGTCGAGGCGCCGATGCTGGAGATCATGCGGGCCTTCATGCTGGTCGAGCACGGGGCCGGGGCGGTGGCCTTCCCGGAGGGCGGCACGGCCGGCTATCCGCGCGTGCTCAATCCCCAGCGCGGACCCCAGCGCACCAGGGACGGCTGGCTTAACATCCTGCCCTATTCGCAGCGGGACTATGAGGTGCTGTTCGAGGCGGGCGGGCGCATCGACCTGCTCAGCGATCCGCGGATCACCGGCCGCGGCCTGCTGGACAGCACCGAGTTCCTCTATGGCGAGCTGCGCAAGATCACGCCGCAGCGGACGACGGCCGAGTGGCTGGCCTTCTGCAAGGACAACGACATTCCGGTCGGGGTCATCGCCAACCTGGACGACATCGTGCGCGAACTTCCGATCGAAAAGCATCCGGCGGCCGGCGACTACCGGCTCATTCCGCCGCCGGTCCGCTACGGCCGGTCGCCCGGCGAGGCGCATATCCCGGCGCCGTTGATCGGCCAGGACACCGAGGCCGTGCTGCTGGCGGCCGGCCTGACGCAGGACGATGTCGAGGCCCTGTGGCGCGACGGCGTGATCCGGCTGGCCGGCCGCCGAAAGGCGGAGCCGGCGCGGGCGCAGGCCTGAGCGCTATCGGCGAGGGGCCAGCGGCGATTGATCGGGTCGATCCCGCTCAGCGGGCCGGCCGGGTGACCACGTAGGCGAAGACCGCCACGAACAGGATCCCCACCCCCGCCACGACCCAGACATTGCGATAGGTCAGGGCAAGGCCCGTCCAGCTGGCCGCCATCGCCAGGCCGGCCGCCGTCTTGGCGGACGTCGGAATGGCGCGGCGCTCCTCCCAGGCGATCAGCAACGGGCCGAACCTGGGATGCCGGCGCAGCCGCTCGGCCCACTCCGGCGCGCTGGCGGTGAAGGCCCAGAGGGCGACCAGCAGGAAGGGTGTGGTGGGCAGCAGCGGCAGGAAGGCCCCGGCGATCGCCAGCAGCACCATGACGATGCCCAGGGCGCGCAGCAGGAGACGCTTCACGCCGTGGGCGGCCGGCTGGCCAGGCGGCGGATCGGGCGCGTCGGGAGGACTCATCGGCCCCACCCTAACGCCGCGCGGCGGAAGGCCAAGCGATCCGGCGCTTCAACTAGCGCATCGTCGGAATTACGAACGACTGGTCGGTCACGGCGCCGCCTTTAGGCCAGCGCTGGGTGACGGTTTTCGTACGGGTGAAGAACCGCACGCCGTCCATGCCGTACTGGTTGAGGTCGCCGAAGCCCGAACGCTTCCAGCCGCCGAAGCTGTGGTAGGCGACCGGCACCGGGATCGGCACGTTGATGCCGACCATGCCGACCTCGACGCCCTCGGCGAATTCGCGGGCCGCGTCGCCGTTGCGGGTGAAGATGGCGACGCCGTTGCCGTACTGGTGGCGGCTGGGCAGATCGAGGGCTTCGGCGAAGGTTTCGGCGCGGACGATCTGCAGGACCGGGCCGAAGATCTCGTCCTGGTAGCTGCCCATGTGCGGTTTCACGTGGTCGAACAGGGTGGGACTGAGGAAGAAGCCCTCCTCGCTGCCTTGCAGGGAGAAGCCGCGGCCGTCGACCACCAGCTCCGCACCTTCTTCGACGCCCTGGGCGATGTAGCCTTCGATGCGCGCCTTGTGCTGGGCCGAGACGACCGGGCCGTAATGGGCGTCAGGATCGGTGGAGACGCCGACGCGAAGCGTGCCGATGGCGGCGATGAGCTTTTCGCGTAGGGCGACGGCGGTGGCCTCGCCGACCGGGGTGACGACCGGCAGGGCCATGCAGCGTTCGCCGGCCGAGCCGTAGGCGGCCCCGACGATGTCGGCGACGGCCTGGTCGAGGTCGGCGTCGGGCAGGACGATGCCGTGGTTCTTGGCGCCGCCCATGCACTGCATGCGCTTCCCGGCCGCCGCGCCGCGGGCGTAGACCTGATTGGCGATGTCGCTGCTGCCGACGAAGCTGACGGCCTTGATGTCGGGGTGGTCGAGCAGGGCGTCGACGGCCAGCTTGTCGCCGTGGACGACGTTGAGAATGCCCGGCGGCAGGCCGGCCTCGATCATCAGTTCGGCCAGGCGGATCGGCACGCTGGGATCGCGCTCGGACGGCTTGAGGATGAAGGCGTTGCCGCAGGCGATGGCCGGGCCGAACATCCACATCGGGATCATGGCCGGGAAGTTGAACGGGGTGATACCGGCGACGACGCCGAGCGGCTGGCGCATCGAATAGACGTCGATGCCGGGCCCGGCGCCCTGCGTGTACTCACCCTTCAGGAGGTGGGGGATGCCGCAGGAAAACTCGATGACCTCCAGGCCGCGCTGGATGTCGCCCCGGCTGTCGGCGATGACCTTGCCGTGCTCGGCCGAGAGCCGGTGCGCCAGTTCATCCATGTGGACTTCGAGCAGGCGCTTGAACTCGAACATCACCCGGGCCCGCCGCTGCGGGTTGGTGGCGGCCCAGCCGACTTGCGCGGCCTTGGCGTCGGCGACGGCGGCGTTGACCTCGTCGAGCGAGGCCAGCGGCACGCATGCCTGCACCTTGCCGGTGTTGGGGTCGTAGACGTCGGACAGCCGTCCGGAGGCGCCGGGCGTGGCCCGCCCGGCGATGAAGTGCATCAAGGTGCGCATGGTCTAGGTCTTCTTCGCGATCCAGTCGTGGGCGGGGTCGTTGCGGAATATCCACTGCCGCTTGGGGCCCGCCATGACGTTCAGGTAGTAGAGGTCGTAGCCGTGGGGGGCGCCCACGGGGTGATAGCCGCGCGGCACCATGACCACGTCGCCGTCCTGCACGCAGACCGTCTCGTCGAGGCTGCGGTCGTCGGTGTAGACGCGCTGGAAGGCGAAGCCCTGAGGCGGGCTGAGGCGGTGGTAGTAGGTTTCCTCAAGCACGGTTTCCTCGCCGGCCGTGGCCGTGTCGTGCTTGTGGGGCGGATAGCTGGACCAGTGGCCGCCTGGGGTGATGACCTCGACCACCAGCAGGCTGTCGGCGGCCTCCGTTTCCGGCAGGATGTTGCGGACGTAGCGGGTGTTGGTCCCCGAGCCGCGCGTTTCACGGCTCATCCTGGCGGGCTCGATGACGCGGGAAGCGCCCTTCCCCGTGCCCGGCGCCGAGCAGACGGCCAGTTCGACGGCGCCCTCGGCGGTGACCGACCAGGCCTGGCCTGCAGGCACGTAGACGGCCGCCGGGGCGGCGTCCTCGAAGACGCTGGCGCGGCCGCCGAGGCCCCTGTGGGTGTCGGTCCCGACGGTGATGTCGGCCTTGCCGGTCAGGACGACGAGGCAGGTTTCGCGCGTCCCCGCCGGCTCAGCGGCAGACTGGCCGGTGGCAAGGTTGACGACCTTGAAGCCGACGTGGTCCCAGCCGGCGCTCTGCGGCGTCACCTCAAGGACGGTGCCGGCGGCGTCGGGGGCGTGGGGGCGGACGAGGAGGGTCATGTCATGCCGCCTTCTTCAGGCCGGCCGCTTCGGCTTCGCGTTCGAGGGTGCGTAAGCCGAGGTCGGCGTAGGTCTTGGGGTCGGCCAGGGCCGGATCCTGTTCGGCCTCGATGATGATCCAGCCGCTGTAGTGGATGCCGGACAGGGCCCGCATGATCTTGCCGTAGTCGAGGCCGCCGTCGCCGGGGACGGTGAACATCCCGGCCAGCACGCCGTCGAGGAAGCTGGCCCCGGACTCACGCACCTGTTTGTGGGTGGCGCGGCGGATGTCCTTGCAGTGGACGTGGGCGATGCGGGCCGGATGGGCCTTGATGACCTCGACGGGGTTGATGCCGCCGAGGGCCGCGTGGCCGGTGTCGAGAGTCAGGCCGACGTTGGGGCCGGTATGGCGGATGAAGGCGTCGAGGTCGGCGGCGCGCTCGACGACGGTGCCGAGGTGATGATGGTAGGCGAAGCGCAGGCCTTGGGCGGCGATGTAGTCGGCGACCCTGGTCAGGCGGTCGCCGAACTGTTTCCAGCCGGCGTCGTCGAGGACGGGCGTGTCGGTCATCGGGATCGCGCGGGCGCCGTGGATGGCGTTGGAGGTCTCGGCATGGACGAAGACGGTGCTGCCCATGGCCTTGAGCAGCGTCAGGTGGTCCTGCAGGGCGGCGATCTCGGCGTCGGCGTCGTGGACCAGCAGGGCGCCGCTGTACCAGCCGCCGACGAGGTCGAGGTTGTAGCCGTCCAGCAGCGGCTTGAGGGTCGCCGCGTCGCGCGGGAACTTGCCGCCCAGTTCGACGCCGCTGAAGCCGACGTCGCGGATGTCGGCCAGAATCGAAGCCAGGGGCGTGTCCCCGCCGAGCTCAGGCATGTCGTCGTTGGCCCAGGCGATGGGGCTGACCCCGAAGCGGACGGTCATGGTCAGTCCCCGGTACGCTGGTGCTTGATCTGGATTTCGTAATCGGCCCGGGCGGCGCGGACCTGTTCGCGGGCCGAGACTTCCGGGACGGCCACATCCCACCAGGTCCCGCCGGCCTCGGTCGAGAAGGCGGGATCGGTGTCGATGACGACGACGCTGGTGCGGTCGGCGGCGTAGGCGCGGTTCAGGGCCGCTTCGAGGTCGCCGAAGCCGCTGACCTTCTCGGCGTTGGCGCCGAGGCTGCGGGCGTGGGCGGCGAAGTCGATGTCGGGCAGGGTCTCGTGGAGGCTGTCGGCCAGCAGGTTGTTGAACGGGGCGCCGCCGGCGCCCGCCTGCAGGCGGTTGATGCAGCCGAAACCGCGGTTGTCGAGGACGACAATGGTCAGCTTTGCCCCCAGCATCACTGAGGTAACGATCTCGGAATTGAGCATCAGGTAGCTGCCGTCACCGACCATGACGATGGTCTCGCGGCCAGGCTCGGCCATCTTGACCCCCAGGCCGCCGGCGATCTCGTAGCCCATGCAGGAGAAGCCGTACTCGACGTGGTAGCCGCCGGGCCGGTGGGTGCGCCACAGCTTGTGCAGTTCCCCCGGCAGGCCGCCGGCGGCGCAGACGACGACGGCGTCTTCGTCGGCGGTGCGCCAGACGGCCCCGAGCACCTGGGCGTCGGATGGCAGGACGCCCGCCGCCGGCGCGGCGGTGACGGCCTCGAAGGCGACGTTCCAGTCGGCGATGCCGGCGGAATGATCGACCGATGCGCGCCAGTCGCCGAGGCGGGTCGCCAGGCCCTCGATGACGGTGCGGGCGTCGCCGACCACGGCCAGGGCGCCGTGCTTGGCGGCGTCGAAGGCCCCGACATTGACCTGCACCAGGCGACGGCCCGGGGCGCCGAACAGGGCGCGGGAGCCGGTGGTGAAGTCCTGCAGCCTCGTGCCGATGCCGACGATCAGGTCGGCGGTTTCAGCGGCGGCGTTGGCGGCGCTGGTCCCGGTGACGCCGACGGCGCCGAGGTTGGCGGGGTGATCCCAGGCGAGGCTGCCCTTGCCCCCCTGCGTCTCGACGACGGGCAGGCCGGTGGCCTCGGCGAAGCGGGCCAGGGCGGCTTCGGCCTGGCTGTAGCGGACGCCGCCGCCGGCGACGATCAGCGGCGCCTCGGCGGTCAGCAGCAGGGCGGCGAGATCGTCCAGCTCACGCGGGTCGGCCGGCTGGCGGCGCAGGCGGTGCAGGCGGCGCTGGAAGAAGGCTTCCGGATAGTCGTAGGCCTCGGCCTGAACGTCCTGGCAGAAGGCCAGGGTGACCGGGCCGCAGTCGGCGGGGTCGGTCAGGACGGCGATGGCGCGCGGCAGGGCGGTGAGCAGGTGCTCAGGGCGGCTGATGCGGTCGAAGTAGCGGGAGACGGGCCGGAAACAGTCGTTGGCGCTGACCGTGCCGTCGCCGAAGGCCTCGACCTGCTGCAGCACCGGATCGGGCCGGCGGCTGGCGTAGACGTCGCCGGGCAGGAACAGCACCGGCAGGCGGTTCACATGGGCCAGGGCGGCGGCGGTGACCATGTTGGTCGCCCCGGGGCCGATCGAGGTCGTGCAGATCATGGCCCGCTGGCGGCGCAGCTGCTTGGCGTAGGCGATGGCGGCGTGGGCCATCCCCTGTTCGTTGTGTGCGCGGTACGTGGGCAAGCTGTCCTGCGCGGCCTGCAGCGCTTCACCGAGGCCCGCGACGTTGCCGTGGCCGAAGATGGCCCAGCAGCCGGCGAAGAAGGGAACCTCGACGCCCTCGACCTCGACGAACTGCTGGCTGAGCCAGCGAACAGCGGCCTGGGCGGCCGTCAGCTTTGTCTTGGTCACGCCGCCCGCTCCCGCGCGCCGCGCGCCCGGCGCCAGGCCTTGGTCAGGGTGTCGAAGCGGCTGGCCATGGCGGCGACGGCGGCGCTGTCGCCCATCCGGCCGGCCAGCCATTCGCGGGCCACGTCGTAGAAGATCGTCCGGCCGACGGCGAAGCCCTTGATGATCGGGATGGCGGCGGCGACCTCGATGGACACCAGCAGGTCCTCGATGGGCGCCGAAAGGCCGAGCAGGACCACGCCCCGGCACCAGGGGTCGTGTCGCTGGATGACGGCCTCGATGTTGCGCCAGGCGGCCACGTCGTCACTGGGCTCCAGTTTCCACCAGTCGGGCTTGATGCCCAGAGCGTAGAATCTTTGCAGGCAGTCGGCGATGGTTCCGCTGTCGATGGCCATGCCCTTGGGGGTGATGACCTCGAGCAGGAATTCGTGGCGGGTCTTGCGGCAGGCATCGGCCAGGCGGACCAGCTGACGTTCCTGGGCCTCGCGCAAGCCGGCAGGGTCGTCCGGGTGGTAGAAGACCAGGCATTTGACGACGTGGTTCAGCGGCCATTCGGCCAGCTCCGTCGCCACGTCGGCCGAGCATTCGAACTGCAACGGGCGCGACTGGGGCAGCTCGATCGGGCGGCCGATCCAGTAGGGATAGTCGGCGGCCCTGGCGAGCGTATCGAAGCCATAGCGGCCGTCGGCCAGGATGCCGAAGCGCGGGTCGCCCTTGGCCACCGCATCGACGGCGCGCAGGGCCAGCAGCTTGAAGGCCGGCACGCGGGCCGGATCGGCGCCGGTCTGGGCGATCAGCTCATCGAACTGGCTGCGGTGATCGACAGCCAGGACGGTCAGCTCATTGTGAACGCCATCGCGGGTGGTGGCCCAGTGGATGTGCTCGAGCTGGTCGTCGTCGCGCAGGCGAAACGGCAGGTCGCTGCGGCCGAGGAAATGCTCCATCTCCGGCCAGGTGGCCATGGCCGGGGCGCAGCCGTGGCGCGAAACGACGATGGCGCCGGCGGCATTGGCGATCTCGCAGCACTTTTCCAGGGCTAAGTCGCGCAGCCAGCCGCGCAGGAATCCGGCCATGAAGGCGTCGCCGGCCCCCAGGACGTTGAACACCTCGATGCGGAAGCCGCGGCCGACGACGCCGTCGCCGAGGCTGTCCGGGATCGGGCCCGGGAAGGCCGAGCAACCGTCGGCGCCGCGCTTGCAGACCAGCAGGGCCTGGCTGATACGGCGGATGTTGCGCAGGGCGCCGATGGTGTCGGTCGCCCCGCCGAGGATGTGGATTTCCTCCTCCGTTCCGACGATCAGGTCGCAGAGGGGCAGCACCTGCTGCAGCACGGCGGTGACCTTGTCGTTGGCGACGAAGCGGTTTTCGCCGGCCTCCCTGGCGGTCAGGCCCCACAGGACGGGGCGGTAGTCGATGTCGAGGACGACCCGGGCGCCATTGGCCTTGGCGAGGCGGGCGGCCTTGAGGCTGGCGGCGAGGACGCCCGGTTGCGACAGGTGGGTGCCGCTGAGCACCACCGAGCGTGACCTGCCGATCCAGTCGGCGTCGATGTCGGCCTCGGTCAGCGCCATGTCCGGCGCGTTCTCGCGGTAGAAGATCAACGGGAAGGTCTCGCGGTCGCGGATGCCGAGGATGACCAGGGCGGTCAGGCGGTCCGGGTCGGAGACGACGCCGCCGGTGTCGACGCCCTCGCGGACCAGCTGTTCTTCGATGAAGCGGCCCATGTGGTCGGCGCCGACCCGGGTGACGAGGCCGGCCTTCAGGCCCAGGCGCGCGGCGCCGATGGCGGTGTTGGTCGGGCTGCCGCCGACGTACTTGGCGAACGAGGCCATGTCCTCCAGTCGCCCGCCGGCCTGCTGACCATAGAGGTCGACGCTCGAGCGGCCGATGGCGATCAGATCCAGCGTCTTGTCGTGCTGCGCCATGCGGGCCCTTAGAAGCGTCCGGCGCGACCGTCGCGCCTGACCATGCAATGATTATTCTATTCGTTCTATTGTTGCAACATTCATTTCATTGTTGGAATGCCCGGTCCCCCGCCGGTCAGCCCGCCTGCTCGCTGGCTTCGAAGGCGAAGCCGATGACCAGCGCCTGGGCCAGGCAGATGGAGGCGGCCAGCGAGCGGAAGGAGCGGATTTCCGATTCGCGCACCTGCAACACGGCCGTGGCGTTCTTGGCGACCGGGCTGACCAGGCTGTCGCTGATCGACAGCACCCGAGCGCCCCGGCCGACGGCGATCTCGACGGCGGTCACCGTCTCCTCGGCATAGGGGTGGTAGCTGACGGCGATCAGCAGGTCCTTGGGACCGATGCCCTGGACCTGCTGGCGCGCCAGGCCGGCGACGCCATCGATGAACATGGTCCGCTTGCCCAGCTGCTGCAGCGAATAGGCCAGGTATGAGGAGACCGGAAAGGCGCGGCGGAAGCCGGCGACATAGACGATGTCGGCGTCGCGGATCAGGGCGACCGCATCGGCCATGTCCTTCTCGCCGATGGTCTGGCTGAGGTTCTGCAGGGCCAGGGTGTTGCCCTCGACGAACTCGCCGAGCAGTTGGGCTCCGGCGCCGCTCTCGCGGCTGTCGACATCCTGGTTGAAGCGGCGGACCCGCTCGCCGTAACCCAGCGCCGCCTGACCGCTGAGCAGGCCGTCGCGGAACAGTCGCTGCATCTGGCTGGCGCCGGCGTAGCCGAAGCTCTGGGCGAAGCGGACGATGGCCGAGGGCTGCACCCCGCTGCGGTCGGCCAGCACGGCCAGGGTCTCCAGCGCCATGTCGTTGGGCTCGTCCAGCACATAGCGGGCGATCTGCTGCAGCCGCTTGCTGAGGCCGTCGTAGCGTTCGAGGATGGCGGCGCGAAGGTCTTCGGCGGTGGCCGGCGGAGGACCCGTCGGGATCTCGGAATCGGTCATGCCGTGGAAGGGTCCTGCGCGGTTTCGAAAGTTAGAATATCCGTTCCAGTGACGAACACAACGCAAGGTGAGCGTTTGTTCCAATTGATGTTGCATTCGGAATGTTCATTCCATAGTACGACCACCGGCGCGCCCGTCAAACTGCAAGGGTTTCCTCGATGTACAACCTCGCCCTCATCGGCGCCGGCCGGATCGGCCGCATCCACGCCGCCAACGCCGCGGCGCATCCGGGCCTGAACCTGAAGAGCATCGTCGATCCGGTGGCCGCCGCCGCCGAGAGCCTGGCGGCCGAGACCGGCGCCGAAGTGACGGCGCTGGACGCCGCCCTCAACGATCCGGGCATCGCCGGCGTCATCGTCGCGAGCTCGACCGACACCCATCTGGACTACGCCGGCCGCGCCATCGCGGCAGGCAAGGCGGTGTTCTGCGAGAAACCGATTGACCTCGACCTCGGCCGGGCTCGCGGCGCGGCGAAGGCCTTCGAAGGCAAGCCGTTGTTCCTCGGCTTCAACCGGCGGTTCGATCCCAACTTCCGGGCGCTGAAGGACCGTCTGACGGCCGGGGCGGTAGGCAAGCTGGAGACGCTGCACATCGTCAGCCACGATCCCTCCCCGCCGCCGGTGAGCTACGTCCGGGTCTCGGGCGGCCTCTTCAAGGACATGGCCATCCACGACTTCGACATGGCCCGCTGGATGCTGGACGAGGACGTCGCCCAGGTCTTCGCCTCGGCCAGTTGCCTGGTCGATCCGGCCATCGGCGAGGCCGGCGATGTCGATACGGCCAAGATCCTGCTGAAGACGGCGTCCGGCCGCATCTGCATGATCAGCAACAGCCGCCGCAGCGGCTATGGCTACGACCAGCGGATAGAGGCGTTCGGGTCGAAGGGCATGCTGAAGGCGGCCAACGTCACCGAAAACACCGTCCAGGTCTGGACCGAGGCCGGCGCGGCCGCGGCGCCGTTCCAGAACTTCTTCCTCGACCGGTATGCCGCCGCCTATGTCGCCGAGATGGCCCACTTCGCCGATATCCTGGGCGGGGCGACGCCGTCGATCGGCTATGCCGACGGGGTCGAGGCCCTGGTGCTGGCCGAGGCGGCGGGGGAGTCGGTGCGGTCGGGACAGGCGGTCCATCTCTGACGGATCGCCGGGTTCCAAAGAGCCACTCTATGGCGAAGTAAATTTCAATCGATTGGACTTGGGCGCCGTTTGGGTGTCGCCTGTCGGTTGAAACGCCGGCCTCTGACCGGCGCAAACGCCGGAGGAGACGACCATGGACGGCAACGACGAAGGCTCGCCGCTGAGCTGCCCGATCAAGGAACCGGCCGCGCTGAGGCGCCTGCTGGGCCGCACCAACCGCGACTGGTGGCCCAACCAGCTCAGCCTCGAAATCCTCCACCAGCATGGTGACCAGGGGAACCCCATGGGCGCCGGCTTCGACTACGCCGAGGCATTCAAGTCGATCGACTACGCGGGTCTCAAGCGCGACCTGACGGCGCTGATGACCGACAGCCAGCCCTGGTGGCCGGCCGACTACGGCCACTACGGGCCTTTCTTCATCCGCATGGCCTGGCACAGCGCCGGCACCTATCGCAGCGGCGACGGCCGGGGCGGCTCCTCGGCCGGCGGCCAGCGGTTCGCGCCGCTGAACAGCTGGCCGGACAACGGCAACCTCGACAAGGCGCGTCGCCTGCTGTGGCCGATCAAGCAGAAGTACGGGGCCAAGCTCAGCTGGGCCGACCTGATGATCCTGGCCGGCAACGTCGCCATTGAGTCGATGGGCGGGCCGGTGTTCGGCTTCGGCGGCGGCCGCGCCGACACCTATGAGCCCGAGAAGGACATCTACTGGGGCACCGAGGAAGAGTGGGTCGGCGTCACCCGCATCGAGGAGGAGTCGGGACGGGCGCTGGAGAACCCGCTGGCGGCCATCCAGATGGGCCTGATCTACGTCAACCCGGAAGGCCCGGGCGGCAATCCCGATCCGCTGCAGTCGGCCCGCGACATCCGCGAGACCTTCCTGCGCATGAGCATGAACGACGAGGAGACCGTCGCCCTGACCGCCGGCGGCCACACCTTCGGCAAGGCGCACGGGGCCGGTGACGCCTCGCTGGTCGGCATCGAGCCGGAAGGCGCCGACATCGCCACCCAGGGCTTCGGCTGGATCAGCACCCACGAGAGCGGCATGGGCGATCACACGATCACCAGCGGCATCGAAGGGGCCTGGACCCCGACCCCGACCACTTGGGACCACAGCTTCTTCCACATGCTGCTCGACTACGACTACGAGCTGGTCAAGAGCCCGGCCGGGGCCAAGCAGTGGCAGCCGGTGAACGTCGCGCCGAGCGATCTGGCGCCAGGGGCCCATAGCCCCGACCGCCGGGTGCCGACGATGATGACCACGGCCGACATGGCCTTCAAGATGGACCCGGAGTACCGCAAGGTCACCGAGAGGTTCCGCGACGATCCGGCCGCCTTCGCCGACGCCTTCGCCCGTGCCTGGTTCAAGCTGTGCCACCGCGACATGGGACCCAAGGCCCGCTACCTCGGCCCGGAAGTGCCGGCCGAGGACCTGATCTGGCAGGACCCGCTACCGGCCGCAACCCATGCGCCGGTCGATGCGGCGGGCATCGCGACGCTGAAGGGCAAGATCGCGGCATCGGGCCTGTCGGTCTCCGACCTGGTCAGCACCGCCTGGGCTTCGGCCGCCACCTATCGTAGCTCGGACCACCGGGGCGGCGCCAACGGGGCTCGGCTCCGGTTGGCTCCGCAGAAGGACTGGGAGGTCAACAACCCCGGCAAACTGTCGGCGGTGCTGGAGACCCTGGCCGGGATCAAGGCCGACTTCGGAGGCAATGTCTCCATGGCCGACCTGATCGTGCTGGCCGGCAACGTCGGCGTCGAACAGGCGGCGAAGGCGGCCGGCCACAGCGTCGAGGTTCCCTTCCATCCGGGCCGGGTGGACGCCACCGACGCCCAGACCGACGCCGACAGCTTCGATGTGCTCGAGCCCAAGGCCGACGGCTTTCGCAACTATCTGTCGGTCAAGTTCAGCGTGCCGACCGAGGAACTGCTGGTCGACCGCGCCCAGCTCCTGCGCCTGACCGCACCGGAGATGACGGTGCTGGTCGGCGGCCTGCGGGTGCTGGGCGCCAACCATGGCGGCAGCAAGGACGGGGTGTTCACCGACCGCGTCGGCCAGCTGACCAACGACTTCTTCGTCAACCTGCTCGACATGAACACCGCCTGGAAACAGGTGGATGACTCGGGCGACGAGAAGTTCGTCGGCACCGACCGCAAAACCGAGCAGCAGAGGTGGACGGCGACGCGGACGGACCTGGCCTTCGGCTCCAACTCGGAACTGCGGGCCCTGTCCGAGGTCTATGCCGGCAGCGACGCGGGCGGCAAGTTCGTCGCCGACTTCGTCAAGGCCTGGACCAAGGTGATGAACAACGACCGGTTCGACCTGCCGCGCTCCGTGCGCGGCTAGGCCTTTCCATCTAGCGCTTGTCTTCCGCCGGGGCAGTCGTCTGATTGTCCCGGCGATTTCTTTTTGGAACCCGTTTCAACGTAGCGGGCCAGAGAACGAACAAGGCATGGAGACCGGTGATGAAGGCCATTGAGGTTCACGGCGGCGGCGGACTGGACAAGCTGGCGCTGGTCGACCGGGCCGATCCCGGCGAACCGGGTCCCGGCGAGATCAAGGTCCGGATCCGGGCCTCCTCGCTGAACTATCACGACCTGATGGTGGTCAAGGGCATGATCCCGACGCCGGGCGACCGGGTGCCGATGTCGGACGGCGCGGGCGAGGTCGTCGCCGTCGGCGAGGGCGTCAAGGACTTCAAAGTCGGCGACCTGGCCGTCTCGACCTTCTTCCCCGACTGGCTGGATGGCGAGCCGCCGGAGAGCGCCTTCACCCGCGTGCCGGGCGACGGCATCGACGGCTATGCCCGCGAACAGGTGATCATGCCGGCCACGGCCTTCACCCAGGCGCCGAAGGGCTGGAGCGCCGCCGAGGCCGCCTCCATCACCTGCGCCGGGGTCACCGCCTGGCGCTGTCTGGTTCACGACGGGAACCTCAAGGCCGGCGAGACCGTGCTGGTCCAGGGCACCGGCGGGGTGTCGATCTACGCGCTGCAGATCGCCAAGGCGTTCGGCTGCGAGGTCATCGCCACCTCCTCGTCCGACGAGAAGCTGGAGCGGTTGAAGGCGCTCGGGGCCGATCACCTGATCAACTACAAGACCACCCCCGGCTGGGGCGGCAAGGCGCGCGAGATCACCAAGGGCCGCGGCGTCGACCATATCGTCGAGATCGGCGGCTCGGGTACTATGCCCCAGTCGATCACGGCCAGCCGCATCGGCGGCCACATCGGCCTGATCGGCGTGCTGGCCGGCTATTCGGGCGAGATCCCGACGGTGGCCATCATGGGCAAGTCGATCAGGCTGATCGGCCTGACCGTCGGCAGCCGCCGTCATCAGCAGGACATGGTCCGGGCCATCGACGTGGTCGGCTTCAAGCCGGTGCTCGACAAGTCCTTCCCGCTGGCGCAGCTGGGCGCCGCCTTCGCCCACCAGGAGTCGGGGACCCACTTCGGCAAGATCATTGTCGATATCTAGACGGTCAGGCCCGCGCCGCCGCCGCGCCGTGGCGCGGTCGCCGGCCGCGCTTGGGCTTGGCCGGGCCGTCGAGCAGTGAGCGAAGTTGCTGCGACAGGCCGACCACGTCGTACGGCTTGTCGATCAGCGGGAAGTCGGCGCCGCTCAACCCGGCGGGCTCGGCGACGTAACCGGAGGTCAGCAGGATCGGCAGGGCCGGACGCAGGGTCCGGGCGGCCTGGGCCAGGCCGACGCCGCTCTCGCCGCCGGGCATGACCACGTCGGAGAACAGCAGGTCGATGGCCTCGTCCTCGCGCAGCACCGCCATGGCCTCGGCCGCGTCGCCGGCGGTGACGATCTGGTAGCCCAGCGAGCGCAGCATCTCGACGGCGAGGTCGCGCACCGTGGCCTCGTCCTCGACGACCAGGATGCGTTCGTGGCCGGTGGCGGCGTCGGTGAAGTCCGGCGGCTCCTCGCGCACCTGGCAGAGGTCGGCGGACAGGGGCAGGACCAGGCGCACCGCCGTCCCCTGCCCCGGCGCGCTGTCGATGCTGACCGCGCCGTGCGACTGGCTGACAAAGCCGTAGACCTGGCTGAGGCCGAGGCCCGAGCCCTTGCCGACTTCCTTGGTGGTGAAGAAGGGTTCGAAGACGTGGTCGCGGACCTGAGGGGTCATGCCCGAGCCGGTGTCGCGCACCTCCAGCACCACGGACTCGCCCGCCTTCGCGGCCGTGATGGTCAGCTGGCCGCCGGCCTCCATGGCGTCGCGGGCGTTGACCGCCAGGTTGAGCAGCGCCGTCTCAAGCTGGGTGCGGTCAACGTGGACGGGTAGCGGCGTCTTGGCGAGGTCGAGCTCGACGGTGATCGCCTCGCCCACGGCCTGACGCAGCAGGGAGGCGAAGTCGCGGATCAGGACGCAGGCGTCGAGGGTGACCGGGGTCAGGTGCTGGCGGCGGGAGAAGGCCAGCAGCTGCTGGGTCAGGTCGCGGCCGCGTTCGGCCGCCTGGCGCACGGCGTCGATGCGCACGGCCCGTTTGACGGCGTCCTCGTCGCGGCGGGTCAGCATGTCGACGTTGCCGAGCACGACGGTCAGCAGGTTGTTGAAGTCGTGGGCGACGCCGCCGGTCAGCTGGCCGACCGCCTCCATCTTGCGGGCCTGGGCCAGCTGTTCCTCGAGCGAGCGGCGCTCGGTGGCGTCCATGATGACGCCGAAGATCTCCTGCTCGCCCTCCCCGGCCGGAGCGAGCACGCCCTGGTCGAGGAGGTGCAGCCAGCTGCCGTCGGCGTGCTGCCAGCGGAACTCGCAGGCGTAGGCGCCGGTGTGGACGGCGGCCGAGATGGTCTCGATCACGCGGTCCAGATCGTCGGGGTGGATGCGCGAAGCCCCGAACGCGCCTTCCTCGACGAAGCGCGCGGGCGAAAACCCGGTGATCGGCTCGATGCTGTCGCTGACGAAGGATGGGGCGAAAGGCGGGGCCGCCGTGCGGGCGTGGAAGACGATAGGCAGGGAGCGGAGAATGGCCTCCTCCCGCTGTCGCGAGCGCTGCAGGGCTCGTTCGGCGTGCTCCTTGGCGGCCGTCACCCGGGCGTTTTCGTCGAGCAGGCGGTGGGCCTCGGCGGCCCGGCGCTCGACCTCGGCGGTCTTCAGGTAGAGGTTGACCAGGACGCTGACCTTGGAGCGCAGGATGAAGGGATCGACCGGCTTGAACACCACGTCGACGGCGCCGGCCGAGTAGGCCTGAAAGACGTGGGCCTCGTCGCGGAAGATGGCGGTGAGGAAGACGATGGGGGTGCTGGCGTTCTTCTTGCGCGAGCGGATCATCTGGGCGGTTTCGTAGCCGTCCATGCCCGGCATGTGCAGGTCGAGCAGGATGACCGCGAACTCGTCCACGAGAAGCGCGCGCAGGGCCTCCTCGCCGGAACGGGCGACGACCAGTTCATGGCCGAGCGTCTCCAGCGCCTGGACGGCGGCGAAGGCGTTCCGCTCGTCGTCGTCGACGATCAGGATGCGCGCCTGGGCCGGGTCCTTAGCCGGCTCTGGCGTCGCCCAGCGGGTGCGGGGCGCAATCGTCATCAGCCAGCCTGCGGCATGAGGGCGACCACGGTGTCACTGGCCAGCCGCATGGCGTCGGTGCGCTGGATGCCGACCCTCAGGACCGAGGTCAGGTGGTCGATGTCCACCGGCTTGGAGACATAGTCGGAGGCCCCGGCCTGGATGCACTTCTGGCGGTCGCCCTTCATCGCCTTGGCGGTGACCGCCACGACCGGCAGATCGCCGAAGCCTTCGCGGGCCCGAATCTCGCGCATGGTCTCGTAGCCGTCCATGTCGGGCATCATGATGTCGACGAGGATGGCGTCGACGTCGGGATGGACGTCGAGCAGGTCGAGGCCGGCCCGGCCGCTTTCGGCGTAGACCAGCTCCAGGCCGTATTCCTCCAGGGCGCTGGCCAGGGAGAAGATGTTGCGGATGTCGTCGTCGATGACGAGCACCTTGCGGCCGGTCAGGACGGCGTCGTGGCTGCGGGTGCGGCTGAGGCTGGCGCGGGCGGTTTCCGACAGGTTGTCGGTGCGCTCGTGTAGCAGCAGGCTGACCTGGTCGATCAGGTGCTCGGGCGTGCGGGCCAGGCGGACGAGGCCCCCGAACACCGCCAGCCGCAGGCGCCGGTCTTCCTCGGCCGGCAGGTCGCGCGGCGCGTAGACGATGACCGGATGAGCCGGATCCTGAGCGGTCTTCAGGAGGTCGACGAGGAGCTGCGGGGCCAGGGCTCCGGCCTCGACGACGACGGCGTCCGGCCGCTCGGCCGCCGGCTTGGCCAGCACCGACGGCAGGTCGGCGACGATCTCCACCACCTCGAAGCTGCCGCGCAGGACGAGGCTGGCCTCGTCCTCGCCGCCGACCACGGCGACCCGGCGGCTGGTGCGGGCGACGAAGCTCTTCACCTCCTCCAGGGTCGAGACCACCTGGTCGTGCTCCACCGGCTTGTGGGTGAAGCCGTAGGCGCCCATCGAGAGGCCGAGGCCCTTCTGGTCGTGGCCGGAGATCAGGTGGACCGGGATGTGCCGCGTCTCCGGGGTGCGCTTGAGCATGTCGAGCAGGGCCAGGCCGTCGATGTCGGGCAGGCCGATGTCGAGCATGATGGCGTCGGGCGAGAAGCGCCGGGCCAGCGACGACACCGCCTGCCCCTCGCCGGTGACCACGCCCTTGAAGCCGGCGTCGCGGACCAGGGACAGCAGGATGTCGGCGAAGCGGTTGTCGTCCTCGACGATCAGCACCACCGAGTCGCCGGCGGTGATGACATCGCGGTCGTCGGCCACCGGCTCGGGCGCATCGTCCGACAGGGTGTTGGAGATCATCATCCGCGGCACGGGGGCCGGGATCGGGCGGCTCATCAGCGGGGCCTGGGCCGGGCTGAAGTTGAGCGGCAGGTAGAGGGTGAAGGTGCTGCCGAGGCCCGTGCGGCTCTCGACCTTCAATTCGCCGCCGAGCAGGCGGGTGATCTCGCGGCTGATCGAGAGGCCCAGGCCCGTGCCGCCGTACTTGCGGCTGGTGGTGCCGTCGGCCTGCTGGAAGGCCTCGAAGATGATGCGCTGCTTCTCCTCGGGGATGCCGATGCCGCTGTCCTCGACCTGGAAGGCCAGCACCTGGCCGGCCCGGTTGAGGTGGTCGTTGCCGGCGCTCCAGCCCTCTTCGGCGCGGCTCACCTTGAGCTTCACATGGCCCTTCTCGGTGAACTTGAAGGCGTTGGAGAGCAGGTTCTTGATGATCTGCTGCAGGCGCTTGTCGTCGGTGTACATGGCGCGCGGCAGGTCGGCGTCGAGTTCGACCTCGAAGTCGAGGCTCTTGGTGCGGGCCACCTGGGCGAAGGTGCGGTCGACCTGGTCGCGCAGGTCGGCGAAGCCCATCTCGCCGATGTCGAGGGTGACGGTGCCGCTCTCGATCTTCGACAGGTCGAGGATGTCGTTGATCAGGCCGAGCAGGTCTGAGCCGGCGTCGTGGATGTTGCGGGCGAACTCGACCTGCTTGTCCGACAGGTTGCCTTGGTTGTTGTCGCTGAGCAGCTTCGACAGGATCAGCAGCGAGTTCAGCGGCGTGCGCAGTTCGTGGCTCATGTTGGCCAGAAACTCGGACTTGTACTTGGAGGTCAGGGCCAGCTGTTCGGCCTTCTCCTCCAGCGCCAGCTTGGCCTGTTCGACCTCGCGGTTCTTGCCTTCCACCTGCTTGTTCTGGTTGGACAGGAGCTGGGCCTTGTCCTCCAGTTCGGCGTTGGTCTGCTGCAGTTCGTCCTGTTTGGTGCGGAGCAGTTCCTCCGATTGGCGCAGAGACGTCGCCTGCTGTTCCAGCCGGTCGTTGGTCTTCTTCAGCTCTTCCTGCTGGGCCTGAAGCTCACTGGTCAGCAGCTGCGACTGCTTGAGCAGCCCCTCGGTCCGCATGTTGGCGGCGATGGTGTTCAAGACGATGCCGATGGATTCCATCAGTTGGTCGAGGAAGCTCTGGTGGGTTTCGGAGAACTCGCCGAACGTCGCCAGTTCGATGACCGCCTTGACCTCGCCTTCGAAGATGGCCGGCAGGACGATGATGTTGAGCGGCGCGGCCTCACCGAGGCCCGAGCTGATCTGGATGTAGTCCTTGGGCACGTTGGTCAGCAGGATGCGCGACTTCTCGTGGGCGCACTGGCCGACCAGGCCTTCGCGCAGGCGGAAGGTGCTGGCCACGTGCTTGCGGTTATTGAAGGCGTAGCTGGCCGCCAGGTTGAGGACGATCTGGTCGTCCTCGTCATGATCGGCGGCGTAGAAGACGGCGTGCTGGGCGTTGATCAGCGGGGCCAGTTCCGACAGCACCATGTGCGACACGGTCGAGAGGTCGCGTTCGCCCTGCAGCATCCGCGTGAAGCGGGCCAGGTTGGTCTTCAGCCAGTCCTGCTCGGTGTTCTTGAGGGTCTGATCCTTCAGGTTGCGGATCATCTCGTTGATGTTGTTCTTGAGTTCCTCGACTTCGCCCGAGGTGTCGACGGTGATCGAGCGGGTGAGGTCGCCCTTGGTCACGGCCGTGGAGACTTCGGCGATGGCGCGCACCTGGGTGGTCAGGTTGGCGGCCAGTTCGTTGACGTTGTCGGTCAGGTCGCGCCACAGGCCGGCGGCGCCGGGCACCCGCGCCTGGCCGCCCAGCTTGCCCTCGATGCCGACCTCGCGGGCGACGTTGGTCACCTGGTCGGCGAAGGTGGCGAGGGTCTCGATCATGCCGTTGATGGTGTCGGCGAGGCTGGCGATCTCGCCCTTGGCGTCAAGGGTCAGGGTGCGCTTCAGGTCGCCCTGGGCCACGGCGGTGACGACGTCGGCGATGCCGCGCACCTGGCCGGTCAGGTTGGCGGCCATGAAGTTGACGTTGTCGGTCAGGTCCTTCCAGGTCCCGCCGACGCCCGGCACCTGGGCCTGACCGCCGAGCTTGCCTTCGGTGCCGACTTCCTTGGCGACGCGGGTCACTTCGGAGGCGAAGGCGTTGAGCTGATCGACCATGACGTTGATGGTGTTCTTCAGCTCGAGAATTTCGCCCTTCACGTCGACGGTGATCTTCTTGCTGAGGTCCCCGCGCGCCACGGCCGTGGTCACCTCGGCGATGTTCCGCACCTGACCGGTCAGGTTGGCGGCCATCATGTTCACATTGTCGGTCAGGTCCTTCCACGTGCCGGCGACGCCGCGCACCTGCGCCTGACCACCGAGCTTGCCTTCGGTGCCGACTTCCCGGGCGACGCGCGTCACTTCCGAGGAGAAGGAATTGAGCTGGTCCACCATGGTGTAGATGGTGTTCTTCAGCTCGAGGATCTCGCCCTTCACGTCGACGGTGATCTTCTTGGACAGGTCGCCCATGGCCACGGCGGTGGTCACGTCGGCGATGTTCCGCACCTGACCCGTCAGGTTGGCGGCCATGAAGTTGACGTTGTCGGTCAGGTCCTTCCAGGTCCCGCCGACCCCGGGGACCTGCGCCTGGCCGCCGAGCTTGCCTTCGGTGCCGACTTCCTTGGCGACCCGCGTCACTTCCGAGGCGAAGGCGTTCAGCTGATCGACCATGACGTTGATCGTATTTTTCAGCTCGAGGATCTCGCCCTTCACATCGACGGTGATCTTCTTGGAAAGGTCGCCGCGGGCCACGGCGGTGGTCACCTCGGCGATGTTCCGCACCTGGCCGGTCAGGTTGGCGGCCATGAAGTTCACGTTGTCGGTCAGGTCCTTCCAGGTCCCGGCCACGCCCTTCACCTGGGCCTGACCGCCGAGCTTGCCTTCCGTACCGACTTCCCGCGCCACCCGCGTCACTTCGGAGGAGAAGGAATTGAGCTGGTCCACCATGACGTTGATGGTGTTCTTCAGTTCGAGGATCTCGCCGCGCACGTCGACGGTGATTTTCTTGGACAAGTCGCCCATGGCGACGGCGGTGGTCACCTCGGCGATGTTCCGCACCTGGCCGGTCAGGTTGGCGGCCATCAGGTTGACGTTGTCGGTGAGGTCCTTCCAGGCGCCGGTCACGCCGCGCACGTTGGCCTGACCGCCCAGCTTGCCTTCGGTGCCGACTTCGCGGGCCACCCGCGTCACTTCCGAGGAGAAGGCGTTCAGCTGGTCGACCATGGTGTTGATGGTGGTCTTCAGTTCCGAGACCTCGCCCTTCACGTCGACGGTGATCTTCTTGGA
>JAQGIK010000104.1 GCA_028291265.1 Caulobacter sp.
TCCTCGAACGCGCCCTGACCTGGCTGCGCCGCCACGGGGTCGCCGTCGAGCGGGTGATGACCGACAACGGCTCGGCCTACCGCAGCAAGCTCTTCGCCCAGGCGCTGCTCGCCGCCGGAGCACGCCACGTCCGCACCCGGCCCTACACGCCAAGGACCAACGGCAAGGCTGAGCGCTTCATCCAGACCAGCTTGCGGGAATGGGCCTACGCACAGCCTTACGCCTCGTCAGACCAGCGAGCCGCCGCCATCAAGCCCTGGACCGACAGCTACAATCTCGCTCGGCCCCACTCCGGCATCAAAGGCCTCACACCATGGCAGCGTGTGAACAACCTTCTTGGAAACGACACCTAGCGCCCGCGCAGCTTCAGCGAGATCTCGTCATGGACCTTGCGGGTGATGGCGTAGGGCCAGATCAGCGCCACCCCGACGCAGGAGATCACCGCCGCCAGCGGGCCGTGCACGACGACCAGCCGGATCAGGGCGTCCGGATCGACCGCCACCAGCGGGTCGGCCTTCTCCGGCATGCCCATGATGTCGAGCCCGATGCCGGCCAGCAGCACCCCGACCCCGCTGGCCGCCTTGGCCGCGAAGGTGATGCCGGAGAAGTACAGCCCCTCGCGCCGGTGGCCGAAGCGCAGTTCGTGTTCGTCGGCGGCGTCGGCCATCATCGCCGGGAAGGCCACCAGCACCAGGCCGATGCCGATCCCGGCCACGATCATCATCACCATCAGCGGCGCGATCGCCGCCTGCCCTGACGGCCGGTAGAGGCCGAAGATCCACAGCAGCGGCGCCACCAGCCAGACCAGGTTCAGCATGGTGACCCCGATCATCACCACCGACCGCTTCTCGAACCAGCGGGCCAGCATCGGCGCGGAAGGCACCCCGATCAGGGTGCCGATCAGCAGGATGAAGGTCAGGAACTGGATCTTGTCGGTGCCGATCTTCCAGACATAGGTGTTCTGGTGCGCCCCGGTCGTGCCGTTGACGCCGATGGCCACCATGATCAGCAGGCAGGAGAAGAACAGGGTCCGGAACGAGCGGTTGGAGAAGATCTCCGCCACCTCGCCGGGCAGCCGGCTGACCATCGAGCGGTCGGTCGTCTCCGGTTGCGGCAGGGCCATGGCGTAGCGGGCGACGCCGGCGCAGCAGAGGACCATGCAGACGACCAGGAGGCCGGACACCGACCAGCCGAGGGCCGGATAGGCGGCCAGCTTGAACAGCCCTTCCGGCGGCGTCAGGAAGACGCTGTAGGCCAGGATGATGACCCCCACCGCCGACAACAGGCCGATCACCGTCCGCCAGACGACGATCCGGGACCGCTCCAGATAACCGTCCGACAGTTCGGCCCCCAGCGCGATGAAGGGCACGTTGAACAGCGAGGTGGCGCCGCGGGCGACCAGCGAGGCCCCCAGCAGCCAGGCGAACAGCCACGCCTCGCCGAGCCCCTTCGGCGGCGCGAAGATCAGCCCGAAGCCCAGCGCCACCAGCGGAATGCTGAGCAGCATCAACGGCAGCCGCCGGCCCAGCTTCGACTTGATGTTGTCCGAGATCGACCCGACCAGCGGGTCCATGATGGCGTCGGCGCAGAGGCTCAGGCCCACCGCGATGCCGGTCAGCACCCCCGACAGCCCCAGGACCTGGGTGTAGTAGAAGAAGGTCAGCGGCAGGGCGACATCGAAGCCGCCGCTCTGCACGGCCTGGCCGAGCCCGTAGGCCGCCTTGATGTGGAAGGGCGGCTTGAACGCCGGGACGACAACAGCTTCCGCAGTGCTCACGCGTTTCCCCTGATCTTCTCGTTGGCGGCAGGGTGGGGCCATATCGCGGCGCCGCGCAATGCTCACCCGACGTCAAGCCGCCAACCATGACAGGGAATTAAATGGTCCGTCCCGGCGATCGGTGACATTCAGCGCGCCTCGCCGACCGCCGTTCGATTACCGGCGGTTTGAATGTCTCCTCCCCCAAGGTCCTGAAAGCATGATCCACCACGCCTCCATCCCCGCCCACGACCCCGAACACGTCACCCGCGTTCTCGCCGAGGTCATGCACGGCGCCGCCTATCCCTTCCCCGGCAATATCCCCGGCGCCTTCATGGCCGTCTCCGGCGACAACCACGGCACCATGATCGAAGTCTATCCCTACGCCACCCAGGCCCTGCCCGGCCCGGACGGCGGCCCGGTCGAGGCCGGGCTGAACGCCCAGCCGCCCACCCACTGGCCCTTCCACCTGCTGGTGTCGGTCGCGGCCGAGGAGCAGGAAATCCTCGCCGTCGCCGCCCGCGAGGGCTGGCACGCCCGCCGCTATGGTCGCGGCGCTCCCGGCGCGCCGCCGATGTTCGAGGTCATCGAGTTCTGGATCGAGAACAGCGTCATGCTGGAACTGGCCCCGGCCGACCTGATCGGCGCCTACGAAACCCTCTTCCAGACGGAAAACCTGGCCCAGGCCGGGCTCAATCCGATCTAGAGCATGTCAGGCCGAAGTGTACGCGGTTCGGCCGCCCGGACATGCTCTAAATGTTTGAATCTAGACCCTTTTTAAAGGGTCTAGGGGCGAACCACCCCCCGGCCCACAGGGCCAGGGCCACCAGCACCGGCTGCAGCAGCAGCCGGGGCCCGTGGTACCACCAGCTGTCGGGCAGTCCCGGCACATGCACGCCGCCGAAAGCGTGATGCAGGTTGGCCGGAAACACCCCGACCGCGTAGAGCGCCAGCCCCAGGCCCGCCCACCGGCGCAGGCGGGGGACGAGCAGACCGACGCCGCCGGCGATCTCGGCCAGGCCCGTGGCCTGGACGACCAGCAGCGGTTCGGGAACGTAAGGCGGCATGATCGGCAGGAAGCTGGCCGCCGCCGCCAGGTGCAGCAGCCCGAAGGCGACATAGAAGGGCCCGAGGATCCAGCAGGCGATCAGGCGGGACCGGCTGGTCACCGCAGGGGGTAGTCCTGCTCCAGCCGATAGACCGAGCCGTCGCGGCTCGGGTGGCTGGAGTAGAGGCCGAACCGCTTCACCGTGAAGGCGGGGCTGTGCAGCAGGTTGTTCTCCGCCTCCCAGGCCATCACCGCCGCGGGACCCGGCCGCCGCAGGTAGGCCAAGGTCACATGCGGCCTGTACAGCCGGGTGTCGGCGCTGAGCCCCGCCCGCCGCGCCGCGCTCTCGCAGCGCTTCTGCAGGCGGGTCAGGGCGGGCGACTCGGCCACCCCGGCCCAGATGGCGT
Source organism: Caulobacter sp. (assembly GCA_028291265.1). Taxonomy (GTDB): domain Bacteria; phylum Pseudomonadota; class Alphaproteobacteria; order Caulobacterales; family Caulobacteraceae; genus Caulobacter. Next base: position 3,212 of record JAQGIK010000104.1, read on the forward strand.
GGATATCCTGCGCCTCGCCGAAATGCCCGACCCCGGCGAGTTCGAGGTCGAACGGTTCGGCGGCGATGGCCGACAGTTCGGCGTCGAGGTCGGCGGCCCTGTTCTCCGCCGTGTCGCCGACGAACCGCAGGGTGAGGTGCAGCTGCTCGGCGGTGCGCCATTTCGCGCCGTTGAGGCCCGTCTGGTGCTCGGCCAGGCCCCGGGCGATGTCCCAGGGAACGGCGATGGCGGCGAAGAGTCGAAGCATGTTCATTGCCGGTCTGTCCGGCCAAGGAGTTCCTTCTCCCGCTTGTCGGGAGAAGGTGGCCCGCGAAGCGGGTCGGATGAGGGCAGCGCCGGCCTGTCCGGTGGCGCGCGTTCTGGCGCCGACCGTGATGCCGCTCCTGTCCTCAACCGTCAACCGCTGGCGCCGCCCTCATCCGAGCCCTTCGGGCCCACCTTCTCCCGACGAGCGGGAGAAGGGCGCGGCGTTACGGGCAGGGGTTGGGCCGCTGGACATGCAGCGCATCGACGGCCTTCTCCAGTTCCGCCGTCCAGCCATAGTCGAACGCGTCGATGTCCGTCGTCAGCTGCGCCATCGACGTCGCCCCGATGATGGTCGAGGTCACGAAGGCCCGGGTGTCGCAGAACTTCAGGGCCAGGGTCGCCGGATCGATCCCGTACTGCGCGGCCAGCGCCACATAGCCCCGGATCGCTTCCTGCGACCCCGGCCCGTCGTAGCGCTGCATGCGGTTGTACAGGGTCTTGCGCGCGCCCGGCGGCAGGGCGCCGTCCAGGTACTTGCCGGTCAGCGCCCCCTGGGCCAGCGGCGAATAGGGCAGCAGGCCGACGTCTTCCTGCACCCCGATCTCGGCCAGGCCGTACTCATAGACCCGGTTGACCAGGCTGTAGGCGTTCTGGATCGAGGCCACGCGCGGAAGCCCCAGGCGGTCCGAGACTTCCAGGAACTTCATCACCCCGTACGGCGTCTCGTTGCTGACCCCGATCGACCGGACGCGCCCCGCCTTCACGTGCGCGTCCAGCGCGTCAAGGATCGCCTCGAACCCCTCATGCTCGGGCCCGTAGGCCTGGAAGGTCATGCCGCCGAAGATGCGCACGGCCCGGTCCGGCCAGTGCAGCTGGTAGAGGTCGATGTAGTCGGTCTGCAGGCGTTTCAGCGAGCTCTCGACCGCCTCGTCGATCTGCACCCTGGTCTGCGTGGTCGGCGAGCCGTCGGCCCGAAGCCAGGTCATCGGCGAGCGCCCGGCCACCTTCGAGGCCAGCACCACCTTGTCCCGCTTCCCCGACTTGGCGAACCAGGTCCCGATATGCCGCTCGGTCGAGCCTTGCGTCTCCGGCGTCGGCGGCGAAGCGTACATCTCGGCCGTGTCCCAGAAATTCACCCCGCGCTCGAGCGCGTAGTCCATCTGCTCATGGGCCTCGGCCTCGCTATTCTGCGAGCCCCAGGTCATGGTGCCCAGACAGCAGCGCGACACCGAAATGCCCGTGCGGCCGAGTTGTGAATACTGCATGCGATCCCCTGTCCCCGAAGTTTCCACGCCCTTAAGCCGATTGCCCTGAGGGAAGTCAGGGCCCGGCGACGGACAATCGATTGAAAGTTCCTAGCCCAGCGCCCGCGCCACCACCGGCGCCAGACCGCGCACGATGATCCGCACCCCCTCGGCCGTCGGATGGATGCCGTCGCGCTGGTTCAGCCGCGGGATGCCGCCGACCCCGGCCAGCAGGTTGGGATAGAGGGCCGCGCCGTGCTTCTTGGCCAGGGCCGGAAAGATCGCTGAAAAGTCCCGCGCATAGCTGCGGCCAAGGGCCGGCGGCGGGGCCATGCCGGCCAGCACCACCTTGATCCGCCGCGCCTGCAGCCTGCCGATGATCCGGTCGAGGTTGGCGCTGGTCTTCCTCGGGTCCAGCCCCTGCAACAGGTCGTTGCCGCCGAACGCCACCACGCAGACGGCGGTGTCCGACTGCACGCTGAAATCGACCCGCGCCAGGCCCGCCGCCGAGGTGTCGCCCGAGACGCCGGCCCCGCGCACCTTGACGGTCTTGCCCAGCCGCTTGAGTTCGACCTCCAGCATGGCCGGCAGCGCCAGGTTCCGCGGCAGGCCGAGGCCCGCCGTGATGCTGTCGCCGAGCACGGTGACGATGCGCGGTTTGGCTGCGCCCCCGCCTTGAGCAAACGCCGGCGCGGCCGGCAGCAGGGCCAGGCCCGCCAGCGCCATGCGCCGCGTGAAAGATCGTTCAGGTGTGTTCGCCATCTCAGCGCCCTATGTAGGTGAGGTCATCGCTTTCCCAAACGCTTCCTCCCCGTTTCAACAGGCCGACCCCAAATATGTTCGACGCCCAGACGACGACCCCGCCGCTTCGCCTTGAAGCGGTCACCCTCACCCTGCCCTCGGCGGCCGGGCCGGTGGAGATCCTGCGGGGCGTCGACCTCGACGTGGCCCCCGGCGAGCGGGTGGCCGTCGTCGGCCCCTCGGGCTCGGGCAAGTCGAGCCTGATCGCGGTGGCGGCGGGTCTGGAGCGGCCGACGAGCGGGTCGGTGGCCTTGTTCGGGCAGGACATGGGCAGACTGTCCGAGGACGGCCGGGCGAAACTGCGGCGGGCCCAGGTCAGCCTGGTGTTCCAGAGCTTCCACCTGCTGCCCAACATGACCGCCCTGGAAAACGTCGCCGCCCCGCTGGAGATCGCCGGCCGCCGAAACGCCGACGAGACCGCCCGCCAGTGGCTGGCCCGGGTCGGCCTGGCCGAACGCCTGACCCACTATCCCCACCAGCTGTCCGGCGGCGAACAGCAGCGCGTCGCCCTGGCCCGCGCCCTGGCCGTCGAACCCAAGCTGCTGTTCGCCGACGAGCCGACCGGCAATCTCGACGGCGTCAACGCCCACACCGTCGCCGACATGATGTTCGACCTCGTGGCCCAGACCGGCGCGGCGCTGGTGCTGGTGACGCACGACACGGAGCTGGCCGCCCGGGCGGACCGCATCGTGACGATGGGCGATGGGCGGATCGTCGGGTGAGGTCGCCTCTGGTCTCCCTTCTCCCCTCGCGGGAGAAGGTGGCCCCGAAGGGGTCGGATGAGGGGGCGCACCGGCCCCTGACACTGCCTGTCGCCACCCCCTCATCGCGGTTGAAAGACCTGGGAGCCCCCTCATCCGGCGCTTCGCGCCACCTTCTCCCGCGAGGGGAGAAGGGCGCCCCGAGGCGAACCCTTTTCACGCCCCAGCATGCGATAATGGATATCGCCGCTTCGATAAGCGCCGGCCCGGTTCACCTGGGCGACCGGAGGGCCACTTCCAGGCGGCCGAATGCCCACCAAAGGGCCACCCGAGGGCCACCGGAAGTCCACCGCGTTTCCACCGCAGTTTCCCGACAAGCCTCTGAAATCTCAGAAGAACAGCGCCAATCCGCATGAGCCTGCCGCTCTCTTTCCGCTTTGCCGCCCGTGAACTGCGCTCCGGCGTCGCCGGATTCCGCATCTTCCTGGCCTGTCTGGCGCTCGGCGTCGCCGCCATCGCCGCCGCCGGCTCGACGGCCGAGGCCTTCCGCCAGGGCCTGGCCACCCAGGGCCGCGAGATTCTCGGCGGCGACCTGCGGGTCAATGTCGAGGACCGCCGCTTCACGCCGCAAGAGCGGGCGAAGTTCCAGGCGCTGGGCCAGACCGTCTTCTCCGCCGGCCAGGCCGCCATGGCCGAATCCCCGAACGGCGAGCGCCGCCTGGTCGAGCTGCGCGGCGTCACCCCCGGCTATCCCCTGGTCGGCAAGGTCCAGCTGACCGGCGCGCCCAATCTCGACGCCGCCTTCGCATCCGACGGCGACGCCACCGGCGCCGCCATCGAGCAGGCCCTGTTCGACCGTCTGGGCCTCAAGCTCGGCGACCACTTCCTGATCGGCGAGGCGAAGTTCGTCGCCCGCGCCGTGCTCGTCTCCGAACCTGACCGTCTCGGCCGCGGCTTCTCCATGGCCCCCCGCGTCCTCACCAGCCTGAAGGCCGTCGAGGACGGCGGCTTCCTGGCCGAGGGCCTCCCCGACCGCGGCGAGACCGCCCGCTTCTCGCTGCCCAAGGGGGCCGTCGACAACGCCGCCGCCCGCGGCCTCGACCCGCAACTCCCCAGGGAGGGCCTCGGCCAGCGCCGTCCCGGCGGCCGCCAGGCCGGTCCGCCGCGCCGCGGCCCCGCCGTCAATGGCCTGGAGGTCCGCACCCGCGACGAGGCCGCCAACGGCGTCAAACGGCTGATCGATCAGCTGGAGTATTTCCTCGGCTTCATCGGCCTCGCCTCCCTGGTGGCCGGGGGCCTCGGCGTCGCCGGCGCGGTCGGCGCCTATCTGGAGGCCCGCAAGCCCTCCATCGCCACCCTCAAGGCGCTCGGGGCCGAGGGGGTGCTGATCCGCAACCTCTACCTCATCCAGGTCGCCGTCCTGGCCCTGCTCGGCGTCGCCATCGGCCTGGCCATCGGGGCCAGCGCCCCGCTGATCCTCGGCGAACTGGCCCGGGACAAGCTGCCCATTCCGGCCCTGTTCGCCGTCTATCCCATGCCGCTGCTCAAGGCCGCCGCCTTCGGCCTGCTGGCCGCCGCCGCCTTCAGCCTCGTGCCCCTGGCCCGCGCCCGCTCGACGCCGCCCTCGGCCCTGTTCCGCCGCGACCTGGTCGGGCGGATCGGCTGGGGCCTGGAGCTGTGGGTCACCGTCCTCGCCGGCTTCGGCCTGGCCGGCCTGGCCGTCATCACCGCCCCGACGCCGCTGTCGGCCATCATCATGATCGTCGGCGTCGCCTTCGCCTTCGGCCTGCTGGCCCTGCTCGGCCGCGCCGCCGCCTGGCTGGCCGGAAAGCTCCGCCGCTTCGCCAGCGGCCCCTGGCGCATCGGCCTGGCCAATCTCGCCGGCCCCCGCTCGGCCGCCCGCACCGCCTCGCCGGCCATCGGCCTCGGCGTCGCCCTGCTGGCCTCGGTGGTGTTGATCCAGTCCAGCCTGCTGGCCCAGGTCAGCGAGGTGGCCCCCAGGACCGCCCCCTCGATGGTCTTCCTCGACGTGCCGGGCGAACGCATCGACGCCTTCGACGCCACGGTCGAGAAAGCCTTCGGCGTCTCCCTGACCAAGAAGAACTTCCTGCAATTTCCGTTCGTCACCGGCCGCATCGTCGCGGTGAAGGGCCAGCCGGTCGATCTCTCCAAGGTCAAGGACAGCGAGCGCTGGGCCTACGACAACGACCTGCAGATGAGTGTCTTCGCCAGCGAACCCGACGACGCCGGCGTCAAAGAAGGCAAGTGGTGGAAGGCCGATGAGGCGACACCCCAGGTCGCCATGGAGATCGACGCCGCCAAGGGCGCCGGCCTCAACGTCGGCGACGCCATCACCGTCAATGTGCTGGGCCGCGACATCGAGGCCAGGGTCGCCGTGCTGCGCAAGGTCGAGTGGGGCGGTTTCAGCCCGGCCTTCACCATCATCATGAACCCTCAGGCGCTGCAGGGGGCCGGCATGCGCTGGATCGCCATCGCCAAGGCCAGCGCCGCCCAGGAACAGGCCGCCACCCGGGCGCTCGGGGCCGGCTTCGCCGAGGTCAACGTCATCAGCGTCCGCGAAGGCCTGGCCCAGGCCGTCGAGATGTTCGACCGCCTCAGCCTGGCGGTGCGCGGGGCCGCCGCCGTCGCCGCCCTGGCCGGTCTGCTGGTTCTGGCCGGCGCCATCGCCGCCGGAGCCCGGGCGAGGGCGCGCGAGGCCGCCACCCTCAAGGTGCTCGGCGGCTCGCGCGGCCAGATCCTGCTGGCCTACGGGGTCGAGTATGGCGCCGTCGGCCTGATCGCCGGGGTGTTCGGGGTGGCGCTTGGCTACGCCGCCGCCTGGCCAGTGGTGGTGCTGATCTTCGAAGCGACCTGGAGCGTCGACTGGAGCGGGGTGGTCGCACTGGTCGGCGGCGCGGCGGCTCTGGCGGCGGTCGGCGGCCTGTTGGCGGCGGCCCAGGCCCTGTCGCGGCGGCCCGCGCCTGTGCTCAGGACAGAGTAAGAAAAACCCTGAAATCCCAAGAGGTTCACCGCGCCCCTTGCGTCAAACCGCCACAGGCACGATATTTCAGCCAACGGCCCCATTCCGGGGCAGTGTGTAAAGGGTAGTTTTCATGAGCGACTTCGAACGCACTACGGCGCGCTCGATCCCGCACACCGCCGACATGTCGGTGGACGCCGGTCTTCGCGCCTTCATGCTGGGCGTCTACAACAAGATGGCCCTGGGGCTTGTGGTTTCCGCCGCCCTGGCTTTCAGCGTCGCCAATTTCGCGCCGGTCCGGGACCTGCTCTATCGGGTCAACGAGAACGGAGCGTTGGCCGGCTACACGGTCCTGGGCATGGTTCTGGCCTTCGCGCCGCTGGTGCTGGTGATCGGCGCCGGCTTCATGATGCGCAATCCCACGGCCCGCAGTTCCGGCGCCCTCTACTGGACCATCGTCTCGGTGATCGGCGCTTCCGGCGCGGTCTGGGTGCTGCGCTACACCGGCGCCTCGATCGCCACGACCTTCCTGATCACCGCCGCCGCCTTCGGGTCCCTCAGCCTCTACGGCTACACGACCAAGAGGGACCTGTCGGGCTTCCGCACCTTCCTGATCATGGGCGTCGTCGGTCTGATCATCGCCATGGCGGTCAACGTCTTCCTGGGCAGCGGCCTGATGCAGCTGATCATCAGCGTCGTCGGCGTGCTGATCTTCGCCGGCCTCACCGCCTACGACACCCAGCGCCTGAAGATGACCTACTACCAGCTCGGCGGCGACCAGCAGTCGCTGGCCGTGGCCACCAACTTCGGGGCCCTGAGCCTCTACCTCGACTTCATCAACATGTTCCAGTTCCTGCTCGCCCTGTTCGGCGGCCGCCGCAGCTAGCGACGATCAAGGCCCCGGTGGAAACGCCGGGGCCTTTGTCTATTCCACGACCTGGAACTTGCGGGATTCGAACAGCCGCAGCACCTGGGCCAGGTCGTGCCCGCGCCGCAAGGTCATGCCGCCCTGACCGATCACCGACCAGGCCCCCTGTTTGCGCGCCAGATCCGGCTGCTTCTCGATGCGGTACAGCGGCTGCTCCGAGGCCCGCCGGAAGATGCAGAAGACGGCGCGTTCGGAAAGACCGGCGATGGCGTAGTCGCGCCACTCGCCGGCGGCCACCATCCGCCCGTACAGGCGCATGATGAGGTCCAGCTCCCGGCGCTCGAAAAAAACCTGTGCGCCGGGCGGGGACTGGTATGTCGGATCAAGGCTCATCGACCCCGTCAGCCTAGCCCCTTTTTCGAGTTTGGCGAGAGGGGCCGTGGTTTGTGCGACCGCTGAAATATGGGGCCGCGCAATGACCTCATTTGCGACCAAACCCTGCCCGCTTCGGGAGCGATAAAGTCACTGTCGGCTGATCGAAGCGCCCACGGCTTCGGTACCTGAACAGCCCCCCCAGCCCCCACCGGGGTCGTGATCGCCAACCGCGGTCAGCCGACGACTTTAAAGAGAGCCCGCGTCGCACCCTCCCCCCCTGGCGACGCGGGCTTTTTCTTTGCCTGACGATTTCTTGCCTGACGTTGGGGCGACCTGTTCTCTTCGCTGAAAAGGGAGAACGCCATGGGCAGACTTGCAGGCCGCCGCGCCATCGTCACCGGGGCCGCCAGCGGCATCGGCCGCGCCACCGCCGAACTGTTCGCCGCCGAGGGCGCCCAGGTGCTGGCCGTCGACCGCCCGGACGCCGACCTCGCCTTCGACCACCCCGCCATCGCCCCGCTCGGCCAGGACATCGGCGAGGACGCCGCTCCCGAAACCATCGTCGGCAAGGCGGTGGCCGAATTCGGCGGCCTCGACATCCTCTACAACAACGCCGGCATCAGCCACGGCGCCCCGGTCGCCGACACCACCGACGAGGCCTTCGACCGGCTGGTCGCCATCAACCTGCGGGCCGGCTTCCGCCTGTCCCGCGCCGCCACGCCGCATCTGGCGGCGAGCGGCCATGGCCGGCTGATCTTCACCGCCTCGATCATGGCGCGCCACACCGACAACGGCCTGGTCGCCTATTCCGCCTCGAAGGCCGGGGTGGTGGGGATGATGCGGACCTTCGCCCTGGAGCTCGGCCGCCACGCGGTCACCTCCAACGCCATCCTGCCCGGCGCCATCGCCACCGGCATGACCGCCGCCAGCTTCCAGCGCGAGGAGGTCACCGCCGTCTGGGCGAAAAAGGCGGCGCTCAAACGCCTCGGCCAGCCGCTCGACATCGCCCGCGCCGCCCTGTTCCTGGCCAGCGACGACGGCGGGTTTGTCACCGGTCAGGCGCTGGGGGTCGACGGCGGCCTGATGCTGCGGGTCTAGGAGGCCTTCTCGGCCAGCACGCCGAGGATGCGACCGCCCTTGGCCGCCTGGACGATGATCACCGTCTTCAGGCCGTCCTCGGTCGCCTTGGGCTGGCGATAGGCGCTGGGTTTGCCGTACCAGGCGCCAAGTCGGGCGACCTGGCGGACGACATTCTTGTGAACCACGGCCTCGCCGCGATTGTCGCCCTTCTTGGGCGTGATCTCGACGGCGCGGGGGTCATAGCGGATCAGCCAGACGTCGGCCCCGCCGCGCGGCGCGGGCCCGGAGCCGACGGCGACGCGGCCGTTCTGCATGAACAGCATGTCGGGCGGGTTGTGCGGTCCCCGCGCGGCCTGGGCGACCAGGGCGTCGACCTTGTCGGCACGGACACCGCCGGTCTGGAAGCGGCCGTCGATGACGACCTGCGGGGTGTAGACCTCGCGCACCGCCAGCTTGCGGGCATAGGCCTTCTGGCGCTCGGCGAAGGCCGGCTTGGCGAAGGTGTCGGGCCAGCCGAGGTAGTCCCAGTAGTCGACCGCGAAGGTCAGGGCGAGCACGCCCGGATCGTCGGCCAGGTCGGCCAGATGGGTGTTGGCGGCGCGGCAGGACGAACAGCCCTGGGCCGTGAACAGCTCGACCACCACGGGCGTCTTCGGGGCCGGGGCCGCGACGGCCGATAGCGGGGCGAGCGCCAGCAATGCCAAGGCGGGGGCGAGCAGGGGGAGGAAACGCCTCATGGCCAGCACTTAACCGGAAGCGGTGACCAAGGTGGCTTCACGAGGCCGTGAGACGGGGCGCTCGAGTGGGGGCGCAAACAAAAACCCTCCCCGTTTCCGGGGAGGGTTTGAGCCGTTCGAGGCTGAAATGCGCCTAGGCGGCCGGCTTGGCCAGGTTGCGCAGGACGTAGTTCAGGACGCCGCCGTTCTTGAAGTAATCGAGCTCGGTCGGCGTATCGATGCGGCAGCGGACCGGGAAGCGGGCGATGCGGCCGTCCGACGGACGGTACAGCTCGACGATCAGCTGCTTGCGGGGCGCGAGGTCCTGCAGGCCGCGGATCGAGACGATCTCCTCGCCGGTCAGGCCGAGGCGCTGCCAGCCGTCGTTGAGGAACTGCAGCGGCAGCACGCCCATGCCGACCAGGTTGGAGCGGTGGATACGCTCGAAGGTCTCGGCGATCACGGCGCGGACGCCGAGCAGCTTGGCGCCCTTGGCCGCCCAGTCGCGCGAGCTGCCGGTGCCGTATTCCTTGCCGGCGAAGACGACCGCCGGGCGGCCTTCCTCCTGATAGCGCATGGCCGCGTCGTAGATCGGCATCACCTGGCCCGACGGGAAGTGCTTGGTGACGCCCCCTTCGATGTCCGGGGTGATCTTGTTGCGGATGCGGATGTTGGCGAAGGTGCCGCGCATCATCACCTCGTGGTTGCCCCGACGGCTGCCGTAGCCGTTGAAGTCCTCGAAGCGGACCTGATGCTGCAGCAGGTATTCACCGGCCGGGCTGGCCTTCTTGATCGAACCGGCCGGGCTGATGTGGTCGGTGGTGATGCTGTCGCCGAACACGCCGAGGATGCGGGCCTCGACGATGTCGGTCACCGCCGTCGGGTTCATGTCCATGCCCACGAAATAGGGCGGGTTCTGCACATAGGTGCTGCCCATGTCCCAGGCGTAGGTCTGGCCGCCGGTGACCTTGATGGCCTGCCAGTTCTTGTCGCCGGTGAAGACGTCGCCGTAGCGCTCGGCGAACATCTTGCTGGTCACCGACTTCTTCTGCAGGGCGGCGATGTCGGCGTTGGTCGGCCAGATGTCCTTCAGGAAGACGTCCTTGCCCTTCTTGTCCTGGCCCAGCGGTTGGGTCAGCAGGTCGATGTTCATCGAGCCGGCCAGGGCGTAGGCGACGACCAGCGGCGGGCTGGCCAGGTAGTTGGCGCGCACGTCGGGGTTCACCCGGCCTTCGAAGTTGCGGTTGCCCGACAGCACCGAGGCGGCGACGAGGTCGCCCTCGGCGATGGCGGCCGAGACCGCTTCCGGCAGCGGGCCGGAGTTGCCGATGCAGGTGGTGCAGCCGTAGCCGACCAGGTTGAAGCCCAGCGCGTCGAGGTGCTTCTGCAGGCCGGCCTTGGCCAGGTAGTCGGTGACCACCTGCGAGCCGGGGGCCAGCGAGGTCTTCACCCAGGGCTTGACCGACAGGCCCTTGGCCAGGGCGTTCTTGGCCAGCAGGCCGGCGGCGATCAGCACCGAGGGGTTGGAGGTGTTGGTGCAGCTGGTGATGGCGGCGATGACCACGTCGCCGTGGCCGACGTCGAACTTCTCGCCCTTCACCGGAACGCGCAGGTCGGCGCCTTCCTTCTTGCCGAACTCACCGGCCAGGGCTTCGGCGAAGGCCGAGGCGGCGTTGCTGAGCAGCACCTTGTCCTGCGGACGCTTGGGACCGGCCAGCGAGGGCAGCACGTCGTCGAGCGCCAGTTCGAGCACGTCGGTGAATTCCGGCTCCGGGGCTTCCGGATCGAACCACATGCCCTGGGCCTTGGCGTAGGCCTCGACCAGGTTGACGCGGGCCGGATCGCGGCCGGTGGCCTTCAGGTAGTCGACGGTCGCCTGGCTGACTGGGAAGAAGCCGCAGGTGGCGCCATATTCGGGGGCCATGTTGGCGATGGTCGCCTGATCTTCGATGGTCAGGTTCGCCAGGCCGTTGCCGAAGAACTCGACGAACTTGCCGACCACGCCCTTCTTGCGCAGCATCTGGGTGACCGTCAGCACCAGGTCGGTGGCCGTCGCGCCTTCCGGCAGGGCGCCGGTCAGGCGGAAGCCGATGACTTCGGGAATCAGCATCGGGATGGCCTGGCCGAGCATGGCCGCCTCGGCCTCGATGCCGCCGACGCCCCAGCCCAGAACGGCAAGGCCGTTGACCATGGTGGTGTGGCTGTCGGTGCCGACGACGGTGTCGGGATAGGCGACCTCATCGTCGTGGCCGGCGTCCTTGGCGGTCCAGACGGTCTGGGCCAGGTATTCGAGGTTCACCTGGTGGCAGATGCCGGTGCCGGGCGGCACGACGCGGAAGTTGTTGAAGGCCGAACTGCCCCAGCGCAGGAAGTTGTAGCGCTCGAGGTTGCGCTCATACTCGATGGCGACGTTGTCGGCGAAGGCCTTGGGGGTGCCGAAATGGTCGACCATCACCGAGTGGTCGATGACCAGGTCGACGGGGATCAGCGGGTTGATCTTGGTCGGGTCGCCGCCCAGCGCCGTCATGGCGTCGCGCATGGCGGCCAGGTCGACGACGGCCGGCACGCCGGTGAAGTCCTGCATCAGCACCCGGGCCGGGCGGAACGAGATCTCGTGCTGCACGGCGCCCTTGTTCTGGACCCAGGCGGCCATGGCCTGGAAGTCGGTTCCGTCGGTCTCGGCGCCGTCTTCGTTGCGCAGCAGGTTCTCGAGCAGGACCTTCAGGGAGACGGGCAGGCGCGAAATACCGGAAAGACCAGCCTCTTCCGCGACGGGCAGGCTGTAGTAGACGTAGGTCTTGCCGCCGACGCTGAGCGTACGGCGGACTTGCAGGCTGTCGATGGACGCCATTTGGTGGGAGTACCTTTCCTGTTCGGACCGCCCGAAAACCGCTTCCGGGATCGCGCGCACCTCGCAAGGGACGCACAGGGTCCCAAACGGCGCCGCGTACGCTCCTGCAATGCCACAGGAGGTCGGTCGGGGGCTGTCTACTCCCGGTTTCGGCAAACGTCCATGCCGGCGCCATGGTCTTCTTATGTCGGCTAGAGGCATGATCTCGGCCCTCGCCGTCAAAGGCCTGTCGGTGCGGCGCGGCGAGCGGATTCTGTTCCGCGATCTGGCCTTCAGGCTGGCCGCCGGAGAGGCCGTCGCCCTGACCGGCGCCAACGGTTCGGGCAAGACCAGCCTGCTGCGCGCCATCGCCGGCCTGCTGCGTCCCGAAAGCGGGGAGATCGTCTTCGAAGGGGCCGCGGACGCCGACGTCGCGCGGCATGAGGCGGTGCATCTGCTCGGCCATGCCGACGGCCTCAAGGGCGGTCGCACGGCCCTTGAGGAGCTCAGCTTCCAGGCCGGCTGGCTGGGCGGCGACGACGAGGGCGTGGCCCGGGCCATCGAGCAACTTGCCCTGACCCCCTTGCTCGACCTGGAGGTCCGCCGGCTGTCGGCCGGCCAGCGCCGGCGCCTGGCCCTGGCCCGGCTGATCGCCGCGCCGCGGCCGCTGTGGCTGCTCGACGAGCCGATGGCCCCGCTCGACGCGACCCGCCGGGCCTTGCTGGCGCGGATGATGGAGACGCACCTGGCCGGCGGCGGGCTGATCCTGGCGGCCGTGCACGATCCCCTGCCGATCCCGGCCACGGTGCTGGAGATCGGCGCATGAGGCCGCTTTTCACCCTGCTGGGCCGCGAACTGGCGCTGGGCTGGGGCCGGGGCGGCGGGCCGCTTCCCGCCCTCGCCTTCTACGCCGCCATCACCGTCCTCCTGCCGCTGGCGGCCGGACCCGACACCAGCCGGCTGGCGCCGGTCGCCACGGGCGTGGCCTGGATGGCCCTGGCCCTGGCCAGCCTGCTGTCGCTGGAGCGATTGTTCGAGCGCGACTTCGAGGACGGCGGCCTCGACCTCCTGATGACCGGTCCGATGGCGCTGGAGCTGGTCTGCGCCGTCAAATGCCTGGCCCAGTGGATCACCACCGCCGGACCGTTGGCCCTGGCCGCGCCGGTGGCGGCGGTGATGCTGGGGGCGCCGCTCGGTTCGGCCCCGACGATCCTGGCCTGCGCCCTGGCCGGGGGCCTGGCCTTCGTCTTCGTCGGCGGCATCGGCGCCGCCCTGGCGCTCGGCGCCCGGCGCGGCGGCCTGCTGGTGGCGGCGATCGTCCTGCCGTTGTTCAGCCCGCCGGTCATCTTCGGCGGCGCCGCCCTCTATGCCGATCAGCTGGGCTCAGGGGCCGGCGGCGGGCTCTTGCTGCTGCTCGGCTGGACGGCCGGGGCGGTGGCCCTGTCGCCGCTGGCCATGGCGGCGGCGTGCCGAAACGCTGTTCAGTGAACGCTACAGGACGGCAACAAATTTGCCGAAACCAGACATCCACCTGCCACATCGTCCATTCAACCTGCGGCCATCGACATCGGGGAGACCGAACCAAATGAAAAAGATCCTTCGTCACGCCGGCCTGCTGGCCACCGCCGCCTTCGTCCTGACCGCCGGGGGCTCGGCCCTTGCCGGCGAGCCCGGCAAGAAGGACGGCGAGGCCAAGGTCGAGCGCAAGGTCGTCGTCATCAAGGACGGCGTCGTTGTCAGCAGCAATGACGACGGCCGGCCGATGCCGATGCGCATGCATATGGACCCGGCCGCCCACGCCGACCACATGCGCACGATCCTGCAACTGCGGCCCGAGCAGGAAGGCGCCTTCAAGGCCTTCCTCGAGGCGACAAAGCCGGAAATCCACAAGTTCGAGATGAAGCACGACATGGACGGCAAGCCGCCGGAAGCACCGAAGATGCTGACCACGCCCGAGCGCCTCGACCGCCAGGCCAAGATGATGGCCGAGCACCAGGCCGCCTTCAGCAGGCGCGCCGCCGCCACCCGCACCTTCTACGGCCAGCTCAGCCCCAGCCAGCAGAAGGTGTTCGACACCCTGCACGCCCGCCACGGCGGCGGCCGCCACATGAAGATCATCCGTCGCGGCGGTCCCATGGGCGGCCATATGGGCGGTCCGATGGGCGGTGAGGGCGATCACCGCATCATCATGCGGGGCGGCCCCGAAGGCGGCCCGCCGATGCCCGGCGGCATGGCCTGGAACAGCGAAGACGGCGAGGATTTCGCCATGCTGGACGGTGACTACATCGACGTCCAGGTCATCGTCGACGACGAAGAGGTGGACGGCGGCGACGACGACTGAAGCCTCGATTCCTTCTCTAAATCAGTTCATCCCGGCCTTCGCCGGGATGAACTTGAGAGTTTGGGGGCGAATGCCGGTTGGCCCTGATCGTCACGCCTCCTTGCCCGCCGTCTCGCACCTCTTTAGACGGCGGGTATGGTCTCTTTCCTGACCAATCCCAGGTCGTTCATGGCCTTCTCGCGGATCGCCGCCCCCGTGCTGGGCGTGGCGACCGCCTGCGCCTTCGCGCTTGGCCTCTACCGTACCTTCACCGTTCCCGAGGACGCCCTGCACGGCGACACCGTGCGGATGATGTTCATCCATGTGCCGGCCGCCTGGCTGGCCATGTTCAGCTATGCCTGCCTCGGCGTCGCCAGCCTGCTCAACCTGGTCTTCCGTCAGGCCTTGGCGGATCTGGCGGCCCGCGCCTGCGCCCCGCTCGGCGCCGCCTTCACCGGTCTCGCCCTGGTCACCGGCTCGCTCTGGGGCCGGCCGACCTGGGGCACCTGGTGGGAGTGGGACGGGCGGATGACCTCGGTGCTGATCCTGTTCCTGCTGTGGCTGGCCTATATCGCGCTGCGCGCCGCCATCGACGACGAGGCCCGCGCCGCCCGGGCCGGGGCCATCCTGGCGCTGGTCGGGATGGTCAACCTGCCGATCATCCATTTCTCGGTCTATTGGTGGAACAGCCTGCACCAGGGCTCCTCGACCCTCGGCGCCGCCAAGGGCGACGGCCTGCCGCCGGTCTACGGGGCGACGCTCGGCATCATGGGCCTGGCCTATCTCGGCCTGTTCGGGGCCCTGTGGCTGACCCGGATCCGCACCGAGGTGCGGCTGCGCCGCCTGCGCGCCGCTGCCCTGCGCGCCGCGGAGGACTGACCATGTTCGACGTCGAATTCGGCCAGTACGCCCCCTACATCTGGAGCGCCTTCGCCATCACCGCCGTGGTGCTGGTCTGGATCGTCGCCGACAGCCTTTTGGCCGCCCGCCGCGCCGCCGCGCAGGCGAAGTCCAAGGGGCTGGAGGACGACTGGGCGTGAAACGCCCCAGCCTCAAACAGGTGGCAGCCCTGCTGCCGCTCGTCGCCCTGATCCTGCTGGCCGCCGTGTTCGGGGCCAAGTCGCTGTGGCGGGACACCCAGGTCGAGACCCACGCCATGGTCGGCAAGCCGTTGCCTGCGGTCATGCTGCCCGGCCTCGACAGCGCCGCGCTGTCGGCCGTGAAGGTCGGCGACGGTCCCTACCTGGTCAACTTCTTCGCCAGCTGGTGCCCGCCCTGCATCGTCGAGCACCCGCAGCTGATGGCCCTCAAGGCCGAAGGCATTCCCATCGTCGGCGTCGCCTACAAGGACGATCGGGCCAGGACCCGGGCCTTCCTCGCCCGACATGGCGATCCCTTCGCCACGGTGCTGGTCGACCGCGACGGCCGGGCCGGCATGGAGTTCGGGGTCACCGGACCGCCGGAGACCTACCTGGTCTCCTCCGACGGCGTCATCCTGGCCAAGCACATCGGCGAACTGGACGAGACGGCGGCCCGAACCCTGCTCAGCCAGGCGCGTTAAGGTTTCACTAACCATAACCGCCGAAGCCTGTTTGCATGGCCGATATCCGTCCCACAAGTTGGCAACCCGCCGCCGCGCCGACCACCCCGCCCGCCCGCACGGCGGCTCAGCGGGCCTTCTTCGACGCCGCCATGGGCCGCGCCGCCGCCCCGGCCGCACCGGTTGTGGCCGCCGCCCCCGTGGCCCCGCCCGTGCAGCGGCCGCTGCAGGCGTCGGCGATGTCGGAAGAGCCGCCGAAGAAGATTTTGCGGCCGGGGTCGCTGGTGGACATCAGGGTCTAGCGGCGAAGCGCGCAAACTCTCCGCCCCAAGGGCGGAGAGTTTGAAAAGCCGGTGGCGGCCTCGGGAGCTACCGGTCTTCGTCGAAGCGGTTGGCCACCAGCTCGCACAGGGCGTCCAGCGCCGCCGTCGCCTCGGGCCCTTCGGCGCTGATCTCGACCGTCGAGCCGATCCCCGCCGCCAACATCATCAGGCCCATGATCGAGCGGGCGTCGACCGACTGGCCGTCGCGGCTGACCTGGATCTCGGCGTCGAAACTGCCGGCCAGCTTGACGAACTTGGCCGAGGCGCGGGCGTGCAGCCCCCGCTCATTGACGATTTCGACCGTGCGCCGTGCCGTCACTTATCGGCCGCCAGCATGTAGGAGGCCACGGCGATGTACTTGCGGCCGGCGTCCTGGGCGTGGTGGACGCAGGCTTCCAGGCTCTCGCGGGTCCGCAAACTGGCCAGCTTGATCAGCATCGGCAGGTTCAGGCCCGCGATGACCTCGGCGCGGGTCTGTTCCATGACGCTGATGGCCAGGTTCGACGGCGTGCCGCCGAACATGTCGGTCAAGAGGATGACGCCCTCGCCGGTATCCACGCGCCCGCAGGCCGCCAGGATGTCCTTGCGGCGCTTTTCCATATCGTCCTCGGGGCCGATGCAGATGGGTACGACCTGCTCCTGCGGGCCCACCACATGCTCCATGGCGAAGACGAACTCTTCGGCCAGCCGTCCGTGCGTGACGATCACCAGGCCGATCATGCCCGCATTCTCACAAAATCATCCCCATACCCGGGCCATTCGGCCGCGCGGGAGGCCTTGATACGCCCGTCGTCAGCGAAACCCAACCCGTTCGAGCGCGGCGATCAGTTTCAGGGGCGCGGCGGGTTCGAACGGCCACAGGCGACGCAGGGGAAGCGTGACACCGAGTCGCTCGGCCGCCTCCGGCTCGGGCATCCGTTCGATGGCGGCGGGCTCGGCCTCACAGGCGACGATCAGCTCGATGCCGGTGTAGGGCAGGGCCTCGACCGGCGCGATGCCGAGGCCGCGCATCTCCAGCAGGCCGGCCAGCGTCTCCGGCGCGCGGCCGAACAGCCGGCCCTCGCTGGTCCAGGCCAGCACCCGGTCGTCGGCCACCAGCCGGCCGCCCAGGCTGAGGCAGCGCAGGGCCAGGTCGCTCTTGCCGGCCCCGGACGGGCCCTCGATCAGCACGCCGCGCCAACGGCCGCGCAGGCGAAGGGCGACGAGGCCGGCATGCAGGATCATCAGCGGGAGCCGGGAAGGTTGACGTCGAAACGGGCGCCGATGACCCGACCCTCGTCATCGGTGCGGTTGTGGGCCTGCACCGTGCCGCCGTGGGCAATCGTGATCTGGCGGGCGATGGAGAGACCGAGGCCGGAGTTGCCGCCGAAGGCCGCGCCCTTGGGCCGGGCGGTATAGAAGCGCTCGAAGACCGTTTCGAGGTTGTCGGGCGGGATGCCGGGGCCGTCGTCCTCGACCTCGATCCGCACCCGGCCCTTTTCGGGGATGACGCTGACGCGGACCTCGCCGTCCCTGGGGCTGAAGGAGCGGGCGTTGTCGATCAGGTTGCGGAACACCTGGCCCAGCGGCCCTTCCTGGCCGGCGATGACGGTCTCGCCCTCGGGGGCGGTCAGGCTCACCCGGGCCTCCCCGGACTTCCGGGCGGCGTCATAGATCGACAGGATGTCGGTCAGCAGGCGGGTGACGTCGAAGCGACGGAAGGATTCGCGGGAGAGTTCGGCGTCCAGCCGCGAGGCGTTGGAGATGTCGCCGATCAGCCGGTCGAGGCGGCCGACGTCCTGCTTGAGGATGTCCAGCAGCTTCTCGCGGCCGGCCCCGTCCGGCACGATCTCCAGGGTCTCGACGGCCGAGCGGATGGAGGTCAGCGGATTGCGGATCTCGTGGGCCACGTCGGCGGCGAAGCGTTCGATGGCGTCCATCCGGCTCGACAGGGTGTCGGTCATCTCCTCCAGGGAGCGCGACAGGTCGCCGATCTCGTCCTGGCGACGGGCCAGGTCGGGCAGGGATATGGCGCGGGCGCGGTTCAGCCGCACCCGGTCGGCGGCCTCGGCCAGCCGCAGCATCGGCCGGGCCACCAGGGCGTAGAGCAGCACCGAACTGAGCAGCGTCACCGCGATGGCGATCAGGGCGAAGGGGATCAGGGCCAGGCGCTCGGCGGCGATGATCTCGTCGACGTCGCTGGCCTCCAGGGTCAGCACGCCGAGCACCGCCTTCACCCGCTGGACGGGGATGGAGACACTGACCACCGTGGCCCCGTTCTCGGCGATCCGGGTGTTGCGCACCCGCTCGCCCAGCATGGCCTCGCGCCATTCCTCGGCCAGGGCCCGGCGGGCCTTGTCGATGACCTTGGGGTCGGCGTCGGCGTCCTGCAGGCGGAAGCTGGGGCCGGCCTCGCCACGTCGGCGGGCCGGGGGCAGGGCTCGCCACTCGACCCGGTCGTCGACGACGTAGCTGTCGGCCAGCAGCCGCCCCTGGGTGTCGTAGAGGCGCACCCGTTGCGAGGGCGACAGATGCAGCAGCTGCAGCAGCTGGGCGGCGCGGTCGGCCTGCAGGAAGGGGACCGGTTCGCCCTGGGTGGCGGCCTCGGCCATCAGCTGGACGATCAGGTCGCCCTGCACCGACAGGCTGTCGATGCGGGCCTCGACCAGGCCGCGGCGGATCTCGTTGAGCACCAGGGCCCCGGAAATCAGCACCGCCAGCCCGATCAGGTTCAACCCGACGATCAGCCGCCCCAGCCGCGAGCCACGCGACCAGAAGCGCCAGCGCGAGACGCGCCTGGGCGCGTCCGGCTGTCTCGCCTCAGATTTCTGAGGGTCAGGACTCGCGGTAGCGGTAGCCGACGCCATACAGGGTCTCGATCGCGTCGAACTCGTTGTCCACCTGGCGGAACTTCTTGCGCATCCGCTTGATGTGGCTGTCGATGGTGCGGTCGTCGACGTAGACCTGATCGTCGTAGGCGGCGTCCATCAGATTGTCGCGGCTCTTCACGAAGCCGGGGCGCTGGGCCAGGGACTGCAGGAGCAGGAACTCGGTGACGGTCAGCCGCACCGGCTTGCCTTCCCACAGGCTCTCGTGGCGTTCGGGATCGAGGGTCAGCTTGCCGCGCCGCATCATCTTGGCGCTGGCGGCCTCGCGGGCCTCGGCCGAGACGCCGCTGTCTTCCGGCGCCGCGCGGCGCAGCACGGCCATGACCCGCTCCAGCAACAGCCGCTGGCTGAACGGCTTGTGCATATAGTCGTCGGCGCCGAGATTAAAGCCCAGGACCTCGTCGATCTCGTCATCCTTCGAGGTCAGGATGATGACCGGCAGGTTCGACGTGTTGCGCAGGCGGCGCAGCACTTCCATGCCGTCCATGCGCGGCATCTTGACGTCGAGAATGGCG
>JAQGIK010000125.1 GCA_028291265.1 Caulobacter sp.
ACATCTCCACCAGCACGGCGGGCATCGGCCGCTCCACCGTCTCGTAGACGGTGGCCAGCTTCTCCTGGGCGAGCCGGGGCTTCAGGTGCTCGTAGAGGCGCAGCGTGACATCGGCGTCCTCGGCCGCGTAGCAGGTCGCCGCCGTCAGCTCGACATGTTTGAAACTCTTCTGCGCCTTGCCCGTCCCGGCCACCGTCTTGAAGCTGATAGGCTCGTGCTCCAGCAGGCGCTTGGAGAGCTCGTCCATGCCGTGGCTCTTGTACAACCCGCCATCCAGCGTGAACGACAGCAACATGGTGTCTTCGATCGGCCCGACCCTGATCCCGTAGCGCGACAGGACGGCCATGTCGTACTTGCCGTTCTGGGCGATCTTCAGCACCGCGGGGTCCTCCAAGAGCGGCTTCAGCCGCGCCAGGGCCTCGTCGATGGGGATCTGCGTCAGGTCGGCCGGCGCCTCCAGCTGCAGCCCGCCCTCGCCCTCATGGGCATGGCCCACCGGGATGTAGCAGGCCTCCCCCGGCGCCACGGCCAGCGACAGGCCGCAAAGGTTGGCGGCCGAGGCCGACAGGGCGTCGGTCTCGGTGTCGAAGGCTACGGTCCCCGCCGCCTGGGCGCGGGCGATCCAGGCGTCCAGCGTCTCGAGGTCGCGGACGCACTGGTAGGCGTTGACGTCGATGGCCCCGTGCTGCGGCGCTTGATAGCCGCGCGCGCTGGGCGCCGGCGTCGCCGCCGGGGCCTGTCCGCCGCCCGCCTCGTTGACCCGCCGGGCGAGCGTGCGGAACTCCATCAGCTCCAGGAAATCCGCCAGCACCTTGGCGTCCGGCGCCTCCACCGCCAGGTCGTCGATGGGCGACGGCAGCGGCGTGTCGCAATCCAGCTGCACCAGCTGCCGCGACAGCCTTATCTGGTCGGCGAATTCGATCAGGGTCTCGCGGCGCTTCTGCTGCTTCACCTCGCCGGCGCGGGCCAGCAGGGTGTCGAGGTCGCCATATTCCAGGATCAGGGCCGAGGCCGTCTTGATACCGATGCCGGGCGCGCCCGGCACATTATCCACCGAATCGCCGCAGAGCGCCTGCACATCGACGACCTTGTCCGGCGGAACGCCGACCTTCTCGACAACCTGATCATGTCCGATCTTCAGGTTCTTCATGGTGTCGAGCATCGACACCTGCGGCCCGACCAGCTGCATCAAGTCCTTGTCGGACGAGACGATCAGCACCTCGCCGCCCAGGTCGCGGACCTTGCAGGCGTAGGCCGCGATCACGTCGTCGGCCTCATAGCCGGGCAGCTCCAGGCACGGCACCCCGAACGCCTTGGTGGCCTCCCGGACCAGCGGGAACTGCGGGATCAGGTCCTCCGGCGGCGGCGGCCGGTGGGCCTTGTACTTGTCGTAGAGCTTGTTGCGGAAGGTCTTCTCCGAGTGGTCGAACACCACCGCCAGGTGGGTCGGGGCGTCGCCCTGCATGTCGCGCATCAGCTTCCACAACATGTTGCAGAAGCCCTGGACGGCGCCGACCGGCAGGCCGTCGCTCTTGCGGGTCAGGGGCGGCAGGGCGTGATAGGCGCGGAAGATGTAGCCGGAGCCGTCGACCAGGAACAGCCGCACGGGCGGGCCGTCCTGGGTCAGGGGGCGGTCGGTCGGAACGGCGGAATCGGGCGCGAGCGTGTCGGTCATGGACGCAACATAGGGACTCTCGGCGCGCGGGTCAGCCCGCCCTTGCCATCGGTGGGCGATCAGGTGAGGTTCTATCCTTGGTTGTGGGGATGGCGATGGGTTGGACGACGGTTTGCGGCGCGGGGGGCGCCGCCTTGGCCCTGGGCGCGGCGGCCTGGGCCGCTCCGGGTCCGGAGACGGACTGGGCGCCCGACTTCACCGCCACGCCGCGGGCGGCCGACGCCGTCGCCGCCCTTTCACCGGCCGCCCGCGCCGCCAAGGTGCGCGGCGAGGTCGACTTCGCCTGCGTCGCCACCGACAAGGGAACCTTCGCCGACTGCAAGGTGCTGAAGGAAACACCCCAGGGCCTGGGATTTGGCGAGTCGGCGCTGAAACTGGCCCGGCTTTATCGTTTCAAGCCGGTCGACAGTCAGGGCGTCTCGGTCGCAGGGCGTGTGTTCAAGGACGACGTCACCTTCCTCGGCCCGAACGACGCCCAGCCCGAATGGCTGCAGAAGCCCACCCCTCAAGGCTTGGCCGCCGCCCTGCCGATCAAGGCCGGACGGGCCGGCGTCGGCGGTCGCGCCGACATCCTGTGCCGAGTCACGGTGGAAGGCTTCCTCGACACCTGCAAGGTTCGGTCGGAATCGCCGGGGGGGTACGACTTCGGGGCCGCGGCCCTACATATGACGCCGCAGTTCCGCATGAAGCCGGCCCTGCGCGACGGCCAGCCGGTGGCCAGCAAGATCGGCGTTTCGATCATCTGGGAACCGCGCCCGCCGACCGACGCGCCGCCCCTCGGCACCCGCCTTCGCGGCAACAGCGCCAATCCCACGCCGGCCCTGCTGCTCGATCCGCCCTGGACGCGAGCCCCGGTCCTGGCCGAGGTCGAGGCCGTCTATCCCGCCGAGGCCCAGGACCTGCCCGCCGGCGGCCAGGCGGCGCTACGCTGCGGTTTCGACAAGCTGGGCGTGCCGAAGACTTGCGATCTGATCTCCGAAATCCCCAGGGGCAAGGGCTTCGGCCAGGCCGCCCGCGCCCTGGCCCCGCGTTTCGCGGTCAGCTTTTCGCCCGACCAGGCCAGCCAGTTGCGCGACTTCCGCGTCGATATTCCCTTCCGCTTCCGCAACCCCAGCACGCCGGAGGCGCGCAAGCTGACCCATCCAACCTGGATCCGCACCCTGTCGGCCGAGGGCATGGCCAGCCTCTATCCGGCGGCGGCGCTGAAGGCCGGCGTCACCACCGGC
>JAQGIK010000164.1 GCA_028291265.1 Caulobacter sp.
GCCAACGGCAAGCCCTCAAAGCTCACCATCGTCGCCGTCATGCGAAAGCTCATCGAAGCCGCCAACCTCGTCCTTCAGCGACAGTCACCGTGGATTAAGCAGGCGGCCTAAACATGGTTGCTCCCCATTCGGGGAGGGAGGTCGGCTGCGCCACTTCCCTGCCCCACCTGATCACCGGCAACATTTCACAAATTTAATCTACATTTCAGGCTTGTAACGTGCCCCTGCCCCGGGGCGCAGGCAGGTTGCCGCCACCTGATGGGCCGGGGGGCTCTGAAGGGGGAGAACCTGTATGAGCCCGATTATCGCCTTGCTGGCGGCTGCGTCACCGGAAGTCATCGCCACGGCCGCGCCCGCGCCGGCGATCGTGCTCGCCCAGGAGTCCGCACCGGCCGCGGTCCAGGCCGTCACCCCGGTCGCCAACCAGGGCGTCACCCCCTACCCCGCCAGCTTCTTCGCCGAGGCCTCGCCCAACTCGGCCATGGACATGATCGCCCGCATCCCCGGCTTCGCCTTCGATGAAGGTGACAGCGTGCGCGGCTACGGCGGCGCGGCCGGCAACGTGCTGATCGACGGCCAGCGCAACGCCTCCAAGACCGAGGGCCTCGAAGACGCCCTGCGCCGCATCCAGGCCAAGGACGTCGAGCGCATCGACGTCATCCGCGGCGGCGCTCCCGGCATCGACATGCAGGGCAAGACGGTGATCGCCAACATCATCCTCAAGAAGGACCGCACCGGCTCCTGGCTGTTCGCGGTCGCCAACGCCATCCACCAGGACGGCCGCACCCAGCCGGCCATGCGCTTCGAGGGCAGCGCCCCGGTCGGCCCGGGCACCTTCAACTGGTCCAACCTGTTCTACGTCGGCATCGACGACGGGGCCGGCGAAGGCGTGCAGCGCGGCGAGAACCTGACCACCGGCGCCGTCGAACGCACCGCCTGGGACGAGAC
This sequence comes from Caulobacter sp., assembly GCA_028291265.1. Taxonomy (GTDB): domain Bacteria; phylum Pseudomonadota; class Alphaproteobacteria; order Caulobacterales; family Caulobacteraceae; genus Caulobacter. The sequence continues at coordinate 949 of JAQGIK010000164.1, forward strand.
CGGCACCGGCCACGGGGCCGACCTCAAGGCCGGCTGGAAGAGCCCGCTGTTCGGGGGCCGGGTGGCGGTCAACAGCCGCTACCACCTCGACATCTACGAGTGGTCGCTGAACGCCTTCGACAATCCCCGCACCAGCCGGCTGTTCGTGGTCAAGGACCGCCAGGACCAGGAAGACGCCGAGTTCGGCGGCAGCTGGGAGCGCGAGTTCGGCAAGGCCAAGGTCGAGCTGACCGCCCTGCAGACCGGCAGCGACACCACCTATACCTCCAGCTTCGACGACGGGACCGACAGCGCCCTGTTCAGCGAGGACAGCCAGCGCGGCGAGACCATCGGCCGCGCCTCCCTGCGCTACACCTTCAGCCCCGAACTGATCGTCGAGGGCGGCGGCGAGGGGGCCTTCAACTTCCTCGAGGCCTCGACCGACTATGTCGAGAACGGCATCGCCGTGGTCCTGCCGCAGGCCGACGTGCGGGTCGAGGAGGAACGCTACGAGGGCTTCCTGACCGCCAACTGGCGGATGACCCCCAAGCTGGCGATCGAGGGCGGCATCAAGGTCGAGGCCAGCAAGATCAGCCAGTCGGGGGCGACCAACCTCTCCAAGGAATTCACCTATTACAAGCCCCGGGTCATCGCCACCTGGTCGCCGACCGACGTCGACCAGGTGCGGGTGCGCATCGAACGCGAAGTCGGCCAGCTGAACTTCCGCGACTTCGCCAGTTCGATCTCGCTGTCGACCGGCGGCACGGTGACGGCCGGCGGCGCCGACCTGGAGCCGGCCAAGGTGACGGCCGTCGAGGCCGCCTACGAGCGCAAGTTCTGGAAGGACGGCGCCATCACCTTCCGCTACATCCACGAGGAAATCACCGACGTCATCGACCGCATCCGCGTCACCGACGTCGCCAGCTGTCCCATCGTCGGCGGCCTGCCCGACACCAGCGACCTCAGCTGCAACTTCGATGCGCCCGGCAACATCGGCGACGGCGTCAACGACGTCGGCCAGGTGTCGGTCAACCTGCCGCTGGCCAACCTCGGCCTGCAGGGCGGCCTGATCCGCAGCACCCTGACCTGGCGCAAGTCGGAGGTCACCGACCCGACCACGGGCGTGGCCCGCCGCCTCAGCGGCCAGGAGCCGTTCAGCTGGGAAGTGCGCTTCTCGCAGGACCTGCCGCAGTACAAGACCCAGTTCGGCGTCGACGTGTTCGGCAATTTCACCGAGCGCTACTACCGCTACGACCGGGTCGACGAGATCCAGCTGGAAACCTGGGTCACCTTCTACGCCGAGTGGAAGCCGCAGCCCGATCTGGCCATCCGCATCGAGGCCCACAACCTCCTGGGCCGCGACGTGACCCGCAGCCGGGAACTCTACGACGCCCCGCGCGACACCGGCAGCGTCTACTACCGCGAGAACCGGCCGCTCGACTTCCCGTCCTTCTTCTACATGCGCATCCGCAAGACCTTCTGACGCCAACTCCGCCGACGTCGCCATGCCCGGCGACGCCTGGCGACCAGGGGAGCGGCGCTGTGTCCTTCGGGTTGGTCCCTTGGCGGTTCAAGTCCCCCGCCCGACCAACCCAGTCCCGCTGGACACAGCGCCGCTCCCCCTTTCCTTGCACCGACACAAGAAAAAGGCCCCGGATCGCTCCGGGGCCTTCGTCTTTGTCGGATGCGCCAGCCCTAGGCCGGGTGACGGTCCGGGCCGGCCTGGCGGTCGGCGTCGATGGCCTCGACCGGGTGGTTGGAGGCGTCGTTGACGCCGTGCGCCCAATGCTTGATCAGGAAGCTGATCAGCACGAACAGCACGCCGATGGCGACACCGGCCCAGCCCAGCTTGCCGAACACGTCGAGCGAGGCGATCAGGGCCGCCTTCTTGTCGAGCACCTGGCCGCCGACCGTCTCGGTCTCGATGAGGCCGGCGATGATGCTGCCGACGTACTGGGCGACCGAGCTGGACAGGAACCAGACGGCCATCATGAAGCTGACGACCTTGGCCACCGACAGCTTGGTGATCTCCGACAGCCCGACGGGCGACAGGAACAGCTCGCCGGTGGTGTGCAGCAGGTAGAGCAGGCCGAGCATGAACAGCGGCATGCGGAACTGCGCGTCGGCCATGCCGGCGCCCCAGACCACGACCAGGAAGCCCAGGCCCACCTGCAGCAGGCCGAGGCCGAACTTCATGGTCGGATTGGGATCCTTGTTGTGCCGGCCCAGCCACAGCCACATGGCGGCGAACAGCGGGGCGAAGATCAGGATGAAGCCGGCGTTGAACGACTGGGTCTGGGCGGCGGAAATGCCCATGTCGATCCAGAGGACGTTGTCGGCCACGCCCGGCGCCATGACCATCTCACGGGTGCCGAAGAAGAAGGTCTTGCCGAGCAGGTCCAGCGTGTAGGGCTGGCTGATCAGCGACAGGTCGACGTTGCTCTCGGCGAAGAGGTTCAGCGAGGTGCCGGCCTGTTCGAAGAGGGTGAAGAACACCACGGCCCCGACGATCAGCACCAGGGCCAGGCCCATCCGCTGACGCTCGATCTTGTTGCACTGCGCGATCATGAAATAGACGATGTAGGCCAGCGACAGCAGGATGCTGCCGATCAGCACGATGCCGACGACGGCCACGTACTGCACCAGGAAGTAGACCACGCCGACGCCGAGGATGGCGGCCAGGTAGATGGCCCCCTCGGTGTTGATCGGGCCCAGCAGCGGCTTCTTGAGACGCTCGGGAACCGGCGGTTCGCCCCGGCCCTCAAGCAGCGGCTTGCCGAGGATGAAGGCGACGTAGCCGGCCAGCATGCCGATCCCGGCCAGGCCGAAGCCCCAGCCCCAGCCGTAGTTGGTGCCCAGGTAGCCACAGAGCACCGAGGCCCAGAAGGCCCCGAGGTTGATGCCGTAGTAGTAGAGCGTGAAGCCCGGGTCGCGACGCGGGTCGCCCTGCGGATACAGCTGGCCGACGATGGTCGAGATGTTGGGCTTCAGGAAGCCGACGCCCATGATGATCAGGCTGATGGCCAGGAAGAAGATGTTCACATAGGTCTGGTCGCGCTTGACGACTTCCTTGCTGAAGCTGCCCTTGGCCAGGGTGGCCGGCAGCGGCGCGTCGGCCGGCAGACCGTTGATGGCCAGGCCGCCGTCGTCCGACGGGCTGACCGAATAGGTCTTGTCGCCGACCTGCAGGTTGACCTTGCGGGCCTCGCCGGCCCCCTCGACCACGAACTCGTAGGTGGCGCCCTTGTAGATCAGGTTTTCCTGGGCGGCCTTGCCCTCGACGGCCATCATCCCGTGGCCGGCGACCAGCAGCAGCGCCCCGAAAGCGACCGCCTTGCGGGTGCCCAGCCAGCGGTCGGCCAGCATGCCGCCGATCAGCGGCAGCAGGTAGACCAGGCTGGTGTAGGAGCCGTAGAGGCCGGTGGCGTACTTGCGGTCAAACAGGAAGTGCTGGGTCAGGTAGAAGATCAGGATGCCGCGCATCCCGTAGTAGGAGAAGCGCTCCCACATCTCGGCGAAGAACAGGATGAACAGCCCTTTCGGGTGCTTCCTGAGCTGGAGAAACACCGGAATCCCGGTCGCCAGGGTCACGAGGATCCCCAGCGCGATGACGATACTGTTCATTCAATAACCCTGTTTGAGCTCGCTGGCTGGCTGCGGAAACGGATTCCACCCCAACCTCCCCGATTTGCCGGGAGAAAATCACGCGGCGGATCGTTTCACAAGCAACGGTTTACCCAACGGTGTTCGGGGGATGGCCTTGCGGGAGCCGGCTCCCCATCTGAGGCGTTCACCACGCTGCAAGCCAAAGGAGCCGTCCCGATGACCGAGCCCTACCTGAAGTTCGCCGCCGCCCCGGGTCGCGTCCGCGCCCTGTTCGAGGGCCATGAGATCGCCGATTCCGCCAATGCCGTGGTGCTGAACGAGGGGACCTACGCGCCCGTCGTCTATTTTCCGCGCCAGGATGTCGAGATGCTGGCCCTGCGCCGCACCGACCATTCGAGCCATTGTCCGCACAAGGGCGACGCCAGCTACTTCACCATCTATCGCGACGCCAAGGTGATCGACAACGCCGCCTGGTCCTACGAGGACCCGATCGACAGCGCTTCGCTGATCAAGGACCACATCGCCTTCTATCCGCAGCATGTGGAGATCGAGATGAGCCCTGCGGGGGCGGAGCCGGTGCGCAAGGTGCCGGCGCACGACCCGCCCTACGCGGACATCGACCCGCTGAGCTAGTAGGCGCAGTCCGAGAAGACGCGGTTGATGTCGCCGCCCCAGGGGCCGTGGAACTGCTCCAGCAGGCGGTCGGCCGGGGTCAGGCCGCTGTCGGCGATGGCTTCGAGTTCGCCAAGGTAGGTGGTCTCGTCGATGAAGCTGCCGTCCAGTTCGCCGCGGTTGCGCAGGCCCTGCTTTGCAATAGCGAGCATGTCGACGGCGACGTCGCGGGCCGAGCGGCCGGCGACCTGCGCCTTCAGCCCCAGCCGCGGCACGTCGCGGCGCAGGCCCTCGCGGTCCTCCGCCGTCCAGTCCTTGCAGAGGTCCCAGGCCGCGGCCAGGGCCGCGTCGTCGTAGAAGATGCCCGTCCACAGGGCCGGCAGGGCGCAGAGCCGGCTCCAGGGCCCGGCGTCCGAACCGCGCATCTCCAGGTAGGACTTCAGCCGCACCTCGGGGAAGATGGTGGTGGTGTGGTCGGCCCAGTCCTTGATCGTCGCCCGCTGGCCCGGCATGTCGTCGAGCTTGCCGTCGATGAACTTCTCGAACGACTGGCCGGCCAGGTCGATGTAGAGCCCCTTGCGCTTGGCGAAATACATCGGGACCTTCAGCGCGTAGCGGGCGTAGGTCTCGAAGCCGAAGCCGTCCTCGAAGACGAAGTTCAGCAGGCCCGTGCGGTCGGGATCGGTGTCGGTCCAGACGTTGGCGCGCGAGGTCAAAAAGCCGTTCGGCCTGCCTTCGGTGAACGGCGAATTGGCGAACAGGGCGGTGGCGATCGGCTGCAGCGCCAGCGAGGTGCGGAACTTGGCCACCATGTCGGCTTCGCTCGAGAAGTCGAGGTTGGCCTGCACCGTGCAGGTGCGCAGCATCATGTCGAGCCCGAGGTTGCCGACCAGCGGCATGTAGCGCCGCATGATCACATAACGGCCCTTGGGCATGATCTCGGCCTGGTCGCGGCGGATGGTCGGGTGGAAACCCAGCCCCAGGAACCCCAGGCCCAGTTCGTCGGCGACGGTCTTCACCTCTTCCAGGTGCTGGCCGGTCTCCGAACAGATGTCGTGCATGGTCTTCAGCGGCGCGCCGCTGAGCTCGAACTGGCCGCCCGGCTCCAGGCTGACGTTGGCGCCGTTGCGCTCCAGCCCGATGATGGTCTGGCCGCCGTCGGCGCGGTCTTCCAGCACCGGCGCCCAGCCGAACCGCATCAGCCCCTTGAGCAGGGCCTCGATGCCGCGCTCGCCGTAGTAGGGCACGGTCGAGTTGTCGGCGAGGTTGAAGCCGAACTTCTCGTGCTCGGCCCCGACGCGCCAGGCGCTCTTCGGCTTTGAGCCGTCGGCGAAATAGCCCGTCAGGTCTTCGAGCGTCAGCGGACGATCGTCCGTCGCTGCATCCGCCATGTCTGCCTCCCCAGGCTATTCAAATCCGATGGTGGGGGAGGCCCTTCCCCAACCGGCGGCGATCTTTACGCTGTTCAGCAGGTGGGAGACAATCACGACCTTCGCAAGGCCGTGTGACGGTCGGCAAGAAAAGAGGGGGACCAGATGCGCGCCCTGATCCGGACGACCCTGATCGTCGCCGCCCTGCTGCTCCTGCCGGGCTCGGTGGCCCTGTGGCCCTGCAAGGCCGCCGCCTGCAGTTGCAGCCGCTGGGGCGACGAGCGGCTGTTCATGAACAGTCAGCTGGTCGTGGTCGGCCGCCTGGCTCGCAACCAGACCCCGACGGACGAAGTCAGCTTCTGGGTCACCGTCGAACGTCGCGAGAAGGGCCACGACGGGGCCAAACGGCTGAAGGTGCTGCTGCCGATCTGGAACGAATGGACCGACTGCGGCTGCGGCCCCCGCACGCCCGGCAAGGACGACCACAAGACCTACCGCTTCTTCCTCGAGCGCTCGAAGGATCACCCGGACGCCTATCTGCTGTTCGACACCCGGCGGCTCTAGCCGCGCCAGTCGCCCAGCGCCGCCTGCCACAGGGTCATGGCGCTGATCGCCGCGGTGTCGGCCCGCAGGATGCGCGGACCCAGCGACACGACCGAGGCGCAGTCCATGGCTCGCAGCCGCTCGGCCTCGTCCGGATCGAAGCCGCCCTCCGGCCCGATCAGGATGGCCCACGGCCCGCCCGCCGCGCCGCCCAGCGCGTCCAGCACAGGCGCGCCGCCGGTCTCGTCGCAGAACATCAGCCGCCGGCCCGCGTCCCAACCGTCGAGCAGCTTCGACAGCTTCACCGGCGGCAGGATTTCCGGCACGTCCAGCCGGCCGGTCTGCTCGGCCGCCTCGACGGCGATGGCCGCCAGCCGCTCGACATTGGCCTTGTCGGCGTTGGTCCGCCGCGTCATCACCAGTTGCACCCGGGCCGCGCCGAGCTCGGCCGCCTTCTCGATGACGGTCTCCAGCCGGCCGCGCTTGACCAGCGCCATGACCAGGGTCAGGTCGGGGGTGGCTTGCTGCGGCCGCACCCGCGAGCCGACCGTCAGCCGGCAGCGGCGCTTGTCCGGATCGACCACCGTCGCCCGCCACTCGCCGTCGCGGCCGTTGAACAGCAGGATCTCCGAGCCGATAGCCAGCCGCATCACCGCGATCAGGTAGCGGGAGGCTTCCATGCCGGGCGCGATGGGCGCCCCGGCCTTCAGGTCGTCGTGAACAAAGAGACGGATCATGTCCGCCTTCTAGCGCGACAAGGCCGCCCGTGTTTAGCGTGGCGGATGGGAAAAAATTCCGACGCCTACCAGGATGAGCTCATCGCCCTGCAGACCGCCATCGTCGCCTGGCGGCAATGGTCGATGGCCGACGGCGAGAAGGTGCTGGTCATCTTCGAGGGCCGCGACGCCGCCGGCAAGGACGGCACGATCCGCCGCATCGTCGAACACCTGCCGCCCCGCACCACCCCGGTGGTGGCCCTGCCCAAACCCTCGGACCGCGAACAGACCCAGTGGTACTTCCAGCGTTTCGTGCCCCACCTGCCCGCCGCCGGCGACTGCGTGCTGTTCAACCGCTCCTGGTACAACCGCGGCGGGGTGGAGCCGGTGATGGGCTTGTGGACGGCGCAGGAACACGAAGCCTTCCTGGTCGCCGCGCCGGATTTCGAAGCCCTGCTGGTCGGCGAG
>JAQGIK010000165.1 GCA_028291265.1 Caulobacter sp.
GTGCACCTGACCCTGCTGCCGTTCATCAAGACGGCCGGCGAGATGAAGACCAAGCCGACCCAGCACTCGGTCAAGGAGCTGCGCTCGATCGGCATCCAGCCCGACATCCTGCTGTGCCGCTGCGAACAGCCGATCCCGGCCGAGGAAAAGCGCAAGATCGGCCTGTTCTGCAACGTCCGGCCCAGCGCCGTGGTCACCGCCATGGACAGCGCCAGCATCTACGCCGTGCCGCTCGACTATCACCGCGAGGGCCTCGACGCCGAGGTGCTCGACGTCTTCGGCCTGACCGACGCGCCCAAGCCCGACCTGAGCCGCTGGGAGGCCATCAACGAGGTGACCTTCAACCCGGACGGCGAGGTGACCATCGCCGTGGTCGGCAAGTACACGGTGCTCAAGGACGCCTACAAAAGCCTCATCGAGGCCCTGGCCCATGGCGGCCTGGCCAACCGGGTCAAGGTCAAGCTGGACTGGGTCGAGAGCGAGACCTTCGAGAACGAGGACGGCGCCGCCGCCTCGCGCCTGGAGGGGGTGCACGGCATCCTGGTGCCCGGCGGCTTCGGCGAGCGGGGCGCCGAGGGCAAGATTCTCGCCGCCGAGTTCGCCCGCCAGCGAAACGTCCCCTATTTCGGCATCTGTTTCGGCATGCAGATGGCCGTCATCGAGGCCCTCCGGAACTGCGGCGGCGTGCCCAACGCCAGCTCCACAGAATTCGGCCCCACCGAGGAGCCCGCCGTCGGCCTGATGACCGAATGGACGCAGGGCAACCAGCGGGTCGAGCGCCGCGAGGGCGACGACCTGGGCGGCACCATGCGGCTCGGGGCCTACGAGGCGCGGCTGACGCCGGGCTCCAAGATCGCCGAGATCTACGGTGCGACCGAGATCAGCGAGCGCCACCGCCACCGCTACGAGGTCAACATCGGCTATCGCGGGGCCTTCGAGGGCGCGGGCCTGAAGATGACCGGCGCCTCGCCCGACGGCGTGCTGCCCGAGATCGTCGAGCGGCTGGACCATCCCTGGTTCATCGGCGTGCAGTTCCACCCGGAACTGAAGAGCCGCCCCTTCGCGCCCCACCCGCTGTTCGCCAGCTTCATCGCCGCCGCCAAGACCCAGAGCCGGCTGGTCTAGGGCAGGGCAGGGGCTAATGAAGTCCTGCGGCCCCTGCACCCTCTGCTGCACCGTCCTCGACATCCCCGAGCTCGCCAAGGGCCCTGGAACGCCCTGCAGGCACCTCAGCGGCGGCTGCGGCATCTATCCGGACCGCCCGACGCCCTGCCGGACCTTCACCTGCGGCTGGCTGGCCCTCGAGGCCCTCGGCGAGGCCTGGCGACCCGACGTCGCCGGCTTCCTGATCCGCGACGAACGGGACATCGGCCAGCTGTGCATCGACGTCGAGCCGGCCCGCCCCGATGCCTGGCGGACGGCGCCCTACTACGGCCAGATCAAGCTGTGGTCGCGCATGGTCCATGACCAGACCGGCTGTGTGCTGGTCTACGCGGGTGAGACGACCACCGTCGTCTTCCCGGAAGAGGAGATCGCGCTGGGTCACGTTGGTTCCGATCCGACGCTGCAGGTCGGCTACATCCGTCGTGATGGGGCGAGGCGGCCGCTGGTGCGCCTTCGCGACGGCGAGACAATCCTGCGCGAATGGGTCGGCGGCGCTGTCAGGGCCGACAGCTGAATTTCGTCAGGCCCGCCAGCGCGCGTTCGTCCGGCTGGAAGTAGGTCGCCTCACAGGTCTTCACCCCGGCCGGCAGGCGTTTGATCAGCACCACATCGCTGTGGTGATAGGTGCAGCTGAGCCAGAGGCCGCGCTCCCCCATCCCCTCGACGGTCCAGCTGTTTGTGAAGAACTCGCCTCGCGACACCGTCTTGTCCGGCGCCAGGAAGGCCATGTCGCGGGGATGGCCATCCGACAGGTTGATGTTGTCGAACACCACCTTCTGGTTCGATCTACCGGCCTCCCAACCGTCGGGCGCAGCGGCCGACTGGCTGGTTTCCAGCGAGTCCGGGCAGCCGGCGTGACGCTCTTCGTCCGCGCCGACAGCCATGGGCGGCGCCAGCAGGACCGCGGTCGCCAGGATCGCCAGAGATCGTTTCAACCGGTTCATTCCCCAACCCTCCTGGCGGCACGCCATGGCGGCCTGATTCGCCGGGCCGAGAAACAACCGCGGCGGCGGAACCAAACGTTACACGCCCAGTTTGGGGCTATATGCGTAGTGTACCCGACACAGGCTCGGCTGAGTCCCGGGCTTTCGCCGAAGGCGACAAAGTCAGCGAGACGCTTGCGGAACAGGTCAAAAGCGCCCGTCAGGCCCTGAGCGACTATCACGCCGCCCATCCGGTGATCGGCGCGGACGAGTCCGGCGAGCCCGCCGAAACCGCCCGCGAACGAGCCGTGAAGGCCGCCGATCAGCCGGACTTGCATCCCAAGGCCTGATCGGGCATACACCCCGCCTCACGCGGCGGCCCCACCGGCCGCCGTATCCGTTTCATGCTCAGCGAGCAAAGATAGTCCGATGGCCGTTCCCAAACGCAAAACCTCGCCCTCCAAGCGCAACATGCGTCGTTCGCACCACGCCCTTGGCGCCAACTCCTTCGTCGAGGACAAGGACACCGGCGAGATGCGCCGTCCGCATCACGTCGACCTGAAGACCGGCATGTACAACGGTCGTCAGATCATGACGCCGAAGGAAGACTAGTCTTTCACTTCGTTTGAAGTCGTTCGACGCCGCCCGCGCCTCGCGCAGGCGGCGTTTCGCGTTTCAACGTCACTATCGGAGCCCCGATGACTGATCTGCGCGCCTGCTTCGTCGGCGATAGCTTCGTTGCCGGGATCGGTGACGACAGCGGCCTGGGCTGGGTCGGTCGCGTCGTCGCCGACGCGCGTGGGCGGGGCGCGGACTTGAGCCCCTACAACCTGGGCATACGACGGGACACCAGCGCCGACATCGTCCGTCGTGCGGAAAGCGAAATCGCCCCGCGTCTTTCGGCGGGAGACCGGTCGGCCGTCGTCCTGGCCTTCGGGACCAATGATCTGGTCCTCGACCTGCCGCTCGCCAGCACCCTCCACAACGCTGGCCTGCTGATTGAGACTTCGAAGGCCGCTGGCCGCACGGTGTTGTTCGTTTCGCCGCCGCCCGGCGTCAATCCACTAGTCAGGGCCCGCCTGCCGGCTGTTTCGGAGGGGCTGGCCGGCCTCTGCAGCGATTTGGAGACGCCCTACCTTGATCTGGCGGCTGTCGTGGCCGACTGGTCGGTCTGGCGAGATCAGGCTGCCCTTGGCGACGGCGCTCACCCCAATGCGGAGGGCTATTGCCTGGTCGCCGGGGCCTTTTCGGCCTGGGCTCCGTGGCGGGACTGGTTGATGGTGTGAGCGCTACTGCCCCCGCCCCCGCGCCTGGATCGCCGCCCGCCGCGCCTCTACCGCCTCTGGCGTGACCTTCCTGTTGTGCTTGCTCGACCGCTTGTGCTCCAGCGCCATGCCATCCTCGAAGCTCCTCGCGAAGCCGTCGTCGATCAGCCGCTTGTAGAAGCTCAGCGTCTCGACCGGGATCGTCGCCATGTCCGCCGCCAGCTTCATGGCCGTCGACATCAACTCCTCGGCCGACACCACCCGGTTGACCAGCCCCCAGTCGGCCGCCGTCTTGGCATCCAGGAAGTTCCCCGTCAGGCTCAGCTCCTTGGCCCGATAGACCCCGATCAGCCGCGACAGCTTCTGCGACAGGCCCCAGCCCGGCATGATCCCGACCCGGGCATGGGTGTCGGCGAACCGGGCGTTCTCCGAGGCGATCAGCACATCGCAGGCCAGCGCCACCTCGAAGCCGCCGGTGATCGCCACCCCGTTGATCGCCCCGATCACCGGCTTGGTGCAGAGTTCGATGGCCTTAACCGGGTTCTCGTCGGCCCCTTCGGCGTTCGCCGCGCCCATCGCCTTGGCGTCCGAGCCCAACTCCTTGAGGTCCAGCCCGGCCGTGAAGGCCCGCGTGCCGGCCCCCGTCAGCACCACCACCGACACCTCCGGATCGCGATCGATGTCGACCATGGCCTTGTAGAGCTCCGACCGCAGCGCCTTCGACAGCGCATTCATCGCCTCGGGACGGTTCAGGGTGACGACGGCGATGCCGTCCTTCTTCTCGACCAGCAGCATGGGTGTCCTCCATTTCTCCACGGAAAGCCCACGCGCCCTAGGGACAGTCAAGCTTGCGGCCATCGTCGCGCGGTGTTGTCATCGCCCCATGCGCGTTCTGATCCCTCTTCTGGCCCTGGCCTCCCTGTTCACCGTCGGCGCCGGCCAACTCGTCCTCACGCCCGACGGCCTAGGCGCCCTAAAGATCGGCATGACTGTCGAGGAAGCCCGCGCCGCCGCGCCGGGGCCACTGGTCGCGACCGAGTCGTCGGACGATCTGGCCATCTGCGGGGACTACCTCATCGAAGGACAGCCCATGGCCTTCCTTACTGAGGATGGCCGCGTGGCCCGCATCACGCTCTACGAGACCGGAACAACGGCCGAGGGCGTCGCTTTGGGCGATCCGGCGGAGAAGGTCCACCAGGTCTACGGGAAGGCCGTGGAACGCGAACCCGCCCCCTATGGCGAACCGCCTGCCCACGACCTCTACGTCTGGCGGACGCCCGAGCGCGGCTACCGGTTCGCGATCGACGACAAGGGCAGGGTCGTCACCATCCTCGCGGGCAACCGGACCATCCGCTACATGGAAGGCTGCGCCTGACGGTTGCCCCAAAGCCCCTCGGCGGCTAAGCACCCGCCAGCCTGCGCAAAGGGAGCCCCATGGCCGAAATCATCGACATCATCGCCCGCGAAATCCTCGACAGCCGGGGCAACCCGACGGTCGAAGTCGATGTGGTCCTGGAAGACGGCTCCTTCGGCCGCGCCGCAGTGCCCTCCGGCGCCTCCACCGGCGCCCATGAGGCGGTCGAGCTGCGCGACGGCGACAAGAAGCGCTACGGCGGCAAGGGCGTCGAAAAGGCGGTCGACGCCGTCAACGGCGAGATCTTCGACGCCCTCTCCGGCATGGAAGCCGGCGACCAGCGCCGCATCGACACCCTGCTGATCGGCCTCGACGGCACGCCCAACAAGGCCCGCCTCGGCGCCAACGCCATCCTCGGCGTCTCCCTCGCCACCGCAAAGGCCGCCGCCGTCAGCGCCGACCTGCCGCTCTACAAGTACGTCGGCGGCGTCAGCGCCCGCGTCCTCCCCGTGCCGATGATGAACATCATCAACGGCGGCATGCACGCCGACAACCCGGTCGACATCCAGGAGTTCATGATCCTGCCGACCGGCGCGGACAGCTTCCGCGAAGGCCTGCGCATGGGCGCCGAAATCTACCATGCCCTGAAGGCGGGCCTGAAGAAGGCCGGCCACAACACCAACGTCGGCGACGAGGGCGGCTTCGCCCCCAACATCGGCACCGCCGACGAGATGCTCGACTTCATCATGCGGGCCGCCGACACCGCCGGCTACAAGCCCGGCGACGACTTCGTGCTCGGCCTGGACGTCGCCTCCACCGAGTTCTTCAAGAACGGCCAGTACGTGCTTGAAGGGGAGGGCAAGACCTTCGACCCGGCCGGCATGGTCGGCTACCTCGAACGCCTGGCCGGCGCCTACCCGATCCTGACCATCGAGGACGGCTGCGCCGAGGACGACTTCGAAGGCTGGAAGCTGCTCACCGACGCCCTCGGCAAGAAGGTCCAGCTGGTCGGCGACGACCTCTTCGTGACCAACCCGGCCCGCCTGGCCATGGGCCTGGAGAAGGGCCTCGGCAACTCCATCCTGATCAAGGTCAACCAGATCGGCACCCTGTCGGAGACCCTCGACGCCGTCGATATGGCCCACCGCGCCGGCTACACCGCCGTCATGAGCCATCGCTCGGGCGAGACCGAAGACAACACCATCGCCGACCTGGCCGTGGCCACCAACTGCGGTCAGATCAAGACTGGCGGCCTGGCGCGCTCGGACCGGACCGCGAAGTACAACCAGCTGCTGCGCATCGAGGAACAACTGGACGACCAGGCCATCTATCTGGGCCGGGCGGCGATCAAGCAGCGGTAGAAATCAGAGACCCAGGAAGGAGAAGGAGTCGGGAAGAGGTGTCTATTCTTTGCTGAGCCTTTCCGCAGCCTGTTCCAAGTAGTTCCTAATCACTTCACGCAGCTTTTCGCAAATCTGCGCGGAGACGGCCGTCGAGTCATAAGTCCACACCCGCTTGTACCAACGCCGAACGACCTCTGCGCCCTCGTCATCGAAGGTGTCAAAATCGTTGCGTCGATGCTGCGTAACTCGTTCAAAGACGTAGCAGTAGTTTAGGCTAGGCGCACACGTGACGATGAGAACCAGTTGCTGAAGGCTTGTAAATTTTGGACGAAGAGTAACCTTCATTTGAGCTCTATCCAGAGAATAATTCAATCGAAGATCCCATGTCTCATCGAAGTCATCGTCTCCGTAGAGACCTGCCAAGGCCGTCGAAAAGCCAAAATCTAACGCGGATCTTCTTTTTCTCTTTCTGATAATGTCCGCCGTAACAAAATTGTCGGGCCTTTCCTCTCTGTGCAGTGAGCGGATAATAAATCCGCGCGTTGTGTCTTCCTGAAAATCGCTGTGCTCAACGACGACAGCTTCATAATAATCAGCAAAACTTTCTCTAGCTAGCTCAAGCGCAATGCCATCAAACAGACGATCAATAAATAGCTTTATGTCGGCAGGACGCGCAGCTCTTTCCTCGGCTATATTGAGCAGTTGCAGCAAACTCGGGGGTTCGGCGTCAGGCGAAACGACTGGAGTTCCCCCGCTTCCGTCAGAAAGTGCGGCGTCATCTGAAGTTTTCGGGGCCCACACCGTCTCTAGTGAGCGCCGAAAATCCGCAAGTTTAGCGACGTCGTCAACAAACAACTCGCGGCCCGTACCTTGAGTAATAAAGTGTGGCGTTTGCGAATTATTCGAAATATATTCGTCTCGAAGGGCGGCGACAACATCAGTATAGAACAGGGCCCCAGACGACTTCCTCAGGCTTGCCGAGAGGAATTTCTGCGTAAACTCACTAAGTGGCTCCCCGACCAACGAATCTTGTGAGTCGAGGCATGAGGCGAACTGAAACAAGTGGGAAAGCCCACCCTTGGGTGGTGGCAAGAAGCCACCATTCGATTTGATAAGCGGGGTGCCGGAATTGCAGGCATCGATGACCTTTACGACCAAGGTCGGATCGGTGGGCCTGATCAGGTCGTGCAAATCTGAATTCGAAACTCCCGTCTCATTGGGACGGCGCGAGTCAAAATTTGTCGCGCAGTAGAAGAATTCGCCATCAACCTGGTGGCCGTGTCCCGTAAAATAGAAGAACAGCTCATCAAGTTGGGAATCGTATCCGTCCAACGCGTCGCGAAGTTTCGCCTTTAGCGTCTCTGAATCTGCATTCTCGATCACCTTGACCGCACCATACCGGCCGGTTGATTCGATCAATTCACGCATTGCCGCAACGTCATTTAAACAGCACGGCAGGTCGTGCTGAACCGTGTAGGTCGAGTTGCCAACCAGAATTGCGACATTCGTCATTTGGGGTGGTCTTTCGGACGGTAGGAATATCTCGACGGAAGGTAAGTTGGCTCGACAGCGCCTGTCCGATCGACCAGCTGTGCCCGAACGGGTCGGTGAGCTGGCCGTAGCGGTCGCCCCAGAACATGTCCTCGAGCGGCATCCGCACGCTCGCCCCGGCCGCCACGGCCCGGTCCCACCAGGCGCGGGCGTCGTCGACCTGCAGGTGCAGGGTGATGCCCGCCGCAGCAGGGGCGCCCGCCTCGCTGAAGTCGTCGGAGAGCATGAGGACGTCGCCGTTGATCTCCAGGCGGCTGTGCATGATCCGCACGCCGTCCTGGCCGAGGTTGCGGAACAGTTCCTTTGCCCCGAACGCCGCCTCATAGAAGGCGACGGCTGCGGCGCCGCCCTTGACGATCAGATAGGGGTAAACGCCGGTCGGCACGGCGGGCGGCTTGGTGAATTCCATGGGGGTTCCTCCTGGGCGACATGGGATAATAGCCCGGCCGCTTCGACAAGCCCCCGGCGGCGAAAGGGCAGGGCCACCGCCGGGCGACGCGCGGGCGGCCGAAGTCTCACCCGAAGGCCACCGGCGGGCCACCGAATGTCCACCGAAGGGCCACCGAAGGGCCACCCGGGTTTCGTCAGGAGATCGAGATAATCGCCTGTAACTCCACATTTTTCCGAAAAACGAAGCCAGATTTGGCGCGCAATCCGTCAGATCGCTTCGCGCAACATGGTCAAAGCCATGATCACCGCGGCGATCTGCACGTCGATGCGGTCCGGTCCGTCGAACCGTTCGACCACATGCCGGATACCCCGGTTGCTGCGCGCCGTCGCGAAGTGGACGGTGCCGACCGGCTTCATCGGCGTGCCGCCGCCGGGGCCGGCGACGCCGGTGATGGCCACGGCGATGTGGGCGCTGCTGTTCTCCAGCGCCCCCTCGGCCATCATCCGCACCGCCGGCTCCGACACCGCCCCATGGTCGGCCAGCAGGTCGCCCGGCACGCCCAGCATCTCCTGCTTGGCCCGATTGGAGTAGGTCACGAACCCCCGCTCCAGCACGTCCGAGGCGCCGGGAATGCTGCACAGGGCCCCCGACACCAGCCCGCCGGTGCAGCTTTCGGCCGTGACGATCCGCAAGCGCTGGTCGCGGCATTCTTCCAGCAGCAGCCGCGCCAGGGTCTGGATTTCCAGGGGAAACATAACGGCGTGCGCTCCGGGCTGGTCA
>JAQGIK010000177.1 GCA_028291265.1 Caulobacter sp.
CGGCCGGCGCGGCCGGGGCCGGGGCCGGGGCCGGGGCCGGGGCCTCGGGGGCGGCCTGAGCGGGCGCTTCCGGTTCCGGGGTGTCGTTCGGGGTCTGGTCGCCAGAGTCGGAGGGCGTGTCGGCGGGCGTCATAGAGGTCCTTGGGCGGCGCGGCGTCGGGCGGGCCTCGACCTATCGCCGATTTCCACCTTATGGGTCCAGTCTGGCGCCGGAATTCGCCGCAACCAAGGCGCCCCCGAAATGGGCCCGGGCCGGGACGATGCACGCCGCTGCATGCCGCGGCCTCTTGCGAAATCCCTCGGCGGGCGCGAGAGGATAGGGCCATGAGCGAAGACCTGATCAAGCCGCCCCTGATCCTGGAATGCTATCCGACCAACGAGCGGCCGCCGGACATCGTGCCCGGCCGGCCGCAGCGGGCCTGGATGGACGCCTTCGCCGAGCGCCACCCCTATCGCTGCCTGCCGCTGACCATGGCCAACACCACCGGCTGGGAGATCCTCAATCCGGTCGGCTTCACGGCCGAGTGGAACGGCGGGGCGCACCAGGACTGCATCACCTTCACGCCCGACCAGCAGCACCCCGGCTTCCACGACCTGGTCAAGAGCCACTTCTCGCGCGGCATCATCACCTTCCACACCGGCTATCTGTTCCGCACGCCGCCGGGCTGGTCGATGTGGTGCGCGGGGCCGCCCAACCACATCAAGGACGGGGTGCAGCCGCTGACCGGCCTGGTCGAGACCGACTGGCTGCCCTTCCCCTTCACCATGAACTGGATGTTCACCCGGCCCGGGCGCATCCGTTTCGAGAAGGGCGAGCCGTTCTGCTTCATCACCCTGATGCCGGACCAGGCCCTGCAGCAGACCCAGCCGCTGACCAAGAGCCTGAACAAGAACCCCGACCTGCGCGACCAGTACGAGGCCTGGTACAAGTCGCGCTCGGAGTTCAACGCCAAGCTGGCCAAGCAGGACCCCGAGACCATGCGCGAGGCCTGGCAGCGGTTCTACTTCCGCGGCGAGCTGCCCGAGGAGACCGGTCCGGCCCCGGCCAAGCACGTCAACAAGCGGCGGCTCAAGGCCCCGAAAATGGGATTCTGAGAGGCGGCAAAAGTCGGCGCCAAACCGGCTTGCAAAGGTTTGCGCC
The DNA here is from genome assembly GCA_028291265.1 of Caulobacter sp. Lineage (GTDB taxonomy): Bacteria > Pseudomonadota > Alphaproteobacteria > Caulobacterales > Caulobacteraceae > Caulobacter. Next base: position 1,142 of record JAQGIK010000177.1, read on the forward strand.
CTCTGCCATAAGCCGCGCTCTCGAATTCGGGCGGCGCAAGCGGCCCTGGAGCGCGGGCGTAGCTCAGTGGTAGAGCACAACCTTGCCAAGGTTGGGGTCGAGAGTTCGAATCTCTTCGCCCGCTCCATTTCGAGACCATCGCAAAGGGCGGCCCTCGGGCCGCCTTTTGTCGTTTCGGCCTTGGTAAACCGGAACCGCCCTGCCCGCCCGCCGTTTCCACGGCCGGGACAAAACACAGGGATTACAGTCATGGCCACGCGCACAGTCGAACGCACCGACGGCGTCACCACCGAACGAGAAGTCAGCCGCGACGGCGGCGCCCCCGTCTACGTCGAACGCGGCGGCGGCGGCGGCATGGGCGCCGTGTTGATCGGCATCGGGGTGCTGGCGTTGATCGCCATCGTCGCCTTCTTCCTGATGAGCCAGAACAACAACGACGCCCTGCGCACCGAGGCGGTCACCGACGCGGCGGCCAACGTCTCGCAGTCGGCCGCGAACGCCGCGAGCAACGTCGGCGCCGCCGCCAACCGCGCCGCCGACAACGTGACGCCGCCCGCCGTTCCGGCCCCGGCCCCCGAGCCGACGCCGCCTTCGAACTAAAGGGTGACGATCACGCCGTCACGGAGCCCCACCGGCCAGGCCTCCAGCGCCTGGCCGGCGCAGGGTCCGGCCGTGCTGACCCCGTCCTCGAGGCGGAACAGGGCCCCATGGCCGGCGCAGAGCAGCCGGTCTTTCTGGCGGGTCAGGTAGTTGTCCATGATGGCCAGCGGCCAGCCGGCGTGCGGGCAGACGTCGACATAGCCGTAGAGGCCGCCGTCCTTGCGGACCACGAAGCCGGCGAACAGGGCGTCGCCCTCGCGAAAGCGGAAACCCTTGGCCCCGGGATCGTCGATGCCCTCCAGCGGGCAGAGCGGCGTGCCGGGCCTGGGGCGGGCCGGATTCAGGCCAGGCTCCCGATGGTGATCCGCCAGGGCCGCACGGTGCTGGTCTCGAACAGGCCCGCCGCCTTGTAGGGGTCGGCGTCGTGGAAGGCCTGGGCGGCGGTTTGGGTTTCCGCCTCGACGATCATCATCGATCCGGCCATGTCGTCGCCGTTGAGAAAGGGCCCGCCCAGCTTCACCACGCCCGGATTGGCGGCGACATAGGCCAGGTGCGCCTCGCGGGTCGCCAGCCGGGTGGGCAGGCCGCCGTCGCGGTCGAGCCAGGAAATGACGAACAGGGCCATGGTCTTCCTTATCGTTCGGATTTGAGGGGCCGCGACAGCAGCCCGAGGATGGCTTCGTCGACCCCGACCTCGCCGGCCAGGATGGCGGCGACGGCGGCGCAGATCGGCATCTCGACGCCCTTGCCGGCGGCCAGGGCCCGCACGGCCGGAGCCGAGGCGACGCCTTCGGCCACCGACAGCTTGCCGGCCAGCGCCTCTTGCAAAGTCATGCCGCCGCCGAGCGCCAGGCCGACGCTCATGTTGCGCGACTGCGGGCTGGAGCAGGTGAGGACGAGGTCGCCGAGGCCGCAGAGGCCGGCGACCGTCTCGGCCTCGCCGCCGAGGGCCTCGGCCATGCGGGTCATCTCGGCGAAACCGCGGGTGATCAGGGCGGCGTGGGCGCTGCGGCCCAGGCCCTTGCCCTCGACGATGCCGCAGGCGATGGCCAGGACGTTCTTGATCGCCCCGCCGGCCTCGGCGCCGATCATGTCGGAGGCGAGATAGGGACGGAAGGTGGGGGTGGCGAGGGCCTCGGCCAGCCGCTTGCCGAGCGCCTCGTCGGGACAGGCCAGGGTGACCGCCGTCGGCAGGCCGCGCGACACCTCGCCGGCGAAACTGGGGCCCGAGAGGACGGCGGGGGCGCAGTCCGGCAGGGTCTCTGCCAGCACCTGGGTCATCAGCTTCAGCGAACCCTGCTCGACGCCCTTGCTGCAGAGCAGGACCGGCAGGCCGGCGCGGGCATAGGGCGCGAACTCGGTCAGGGCCGAGCGCAGGAACTGGGCAGGGGCGACGGCCAGCACCAGGTCGGCGCCGGCCAGGTCGGCCATGTCGGTGGTGGCGGCGATGGCGTCGTCGAGCTTCACCCCGGGCAGGAACATGGCGTTTTCGCGGGTCTCGCGGATCTGGCGCACGGCCTCGGTCTCGCGGATCTGCAGGCAGACGCTCAGGCCCGCGCGGGCCGCCACCTGGGCCAGGGCGGTGCCCCAGGCCCCGCCGCCGATCACCGCTGCTCGCTTCATGCTTTTGCGCCTTTGCGTCCGGGATTGTGCATCGGGCTGGCCGCCGCGGCCGCCTGGTCGAGGGGCCAGCGGGGGCGGGCGACGGCGTCGAGACCATCGCTGAGGCCGAGGCTGAGTCGCTCGGCGCCGGCCAGGGCGATCATCGCCGCGTTGTCGGTGCAGTAGGCCAGCGGCGGAGCGGTGAAGGAGAAGCCGTGGGCCTCGGCGGCGGCCTGCAGCCGGGCGCGGACATGCTTGTTCGCCGCCACGCCGCCGGCGACGACGAAACGCAAACCCCCGCTGTGGCCCTCGGCGTAGGCTTTCATGGCCCGCTCGGAGCGCTCGGTCAGCTGGCGGGCGATGGCTTCCTGGACGCTGGCGGCGAGGTCGCGTTGGTCCTCCGGGGCGGTGACCTTCTCGGCCATGCGGGCGGCGGCGGTCTTCAGGCCGGAGAAGGAGAAGTCGCAGTCCTCGCGGCCGAGCAGCGAGCGGGGAAGGGGGAAGCGTTTGGCGTCGCCCCCTTCGGCCAGTTTTTCCAGGGCCGGGCCGCCGGGGTAGGGCAGGCCCATGGCCTTGGCGATCTTGTCGAAGGCCTCGCCGGCCGCGTCGTCGATGGTCGAGCCGAGGCGTTTGCACCGCCCGACGCCCGCCACTTCGAGCAATTGGCAGTGGCCGCCGCTGACCAGCAGCAGCAGGAAGGGATAGGGGATGTCGGCCCCCAGCCGGGCCGAGACCGCGTGGCCCTCCAGATGGTTGACCGCCACCAGCGGCAGGCCGCGGGCCAGGGCCACCGCCTTGCCGAAGCTGAGGCCCACCATCACCCCGCCGACCAGGCCGGGGCCCGCGGTGGCGGCGACGCCGCTGAGGTCGCCGTAGGCCACGCCCGCCTCGGCCATGGCCCTTTGAGCGATGCCGTCGATGCTTTCGACATGGGCGCGGGCGGCGATTTCCGGCACCACGCCGCCGAACGGCGCGTGTTCGGCGATCTGGCTGGCGATCACCGAGGACAGCACTTCGCTGCGGCCGTCGGCATGCAGGCGCACCACCGAGGCGGCGGTTTCGTCACAGCTGGTTTCGAGGCCGAGAACGGTCTGCGGGATCATACGGATTTGCGGTTCCGGGGCTGCTCCTGTAGCAGCCGGTCTAGTTCTGAACGCCCGAGGTAACCCTCCCGCCATGTCGCCGCAACCTGTCGTCCGGATCGGCACCCGCGCCTCCAAGCTGGCGCTGGCTCAGTCGCGCATGATGCAACTGCGCATCGCCACCGCCCTGGGGGCTCCCGACCGGGCCGACGAGGTCGCGCCGCTGGTCCAGATCACCACCACCGGCGACCGCATCCAGGACCGCCGGCTGCTGGAGGTCGGCGGCAAGGCGCTGTTCACCAAGGAGATCGAGGAGGCGCTGCTCGACGGCCGCATCGACGCCGCCGTCCACTCGATGAAGGACGTGCCGGCCGAGATGCCGCCCGGCCTGGCCATCGCCGCCATCCCCGAACGCGAGGACCCCCGCGACGCCTTCGTCAGCGAGCAGTGGGACACCCTGGAAAGCCTGCCGCAGGGCGCCCGCCTCGGCACCGCCTCCCTGCGCCGCGCGGCGCAATGCCTGGCGGCGCGGCCGGATCTCGAGATCGTCATGCTGCGCGGCAACGTCGATACGCGCTTGGCCAAGCTGGCGCGCGGCGAGGCCGACGCCATCCTGCTGGCGGCCTCGGGGCTGAACCGGCTGGGCCTGGGCGGGGTGGTGAAGAGCTTCCTCGACCCGGTCGCCAACCCGCCGGCTCCGGGCCAGGGCGCGCTGGCCATCCAGACCCGGGTGGAAGACATCGGCGCCGACTGGCTGGCCGCCGTGCGTGACGCCGACACCGTCATCGCCGTCGCCGCCGAGCGCGGGGCGCTGGCGGCGCTGGAAGGCAGCTGCCGCACGGCGATCGGGACGCATGCCCTGCTGAAGGACCGCCACCTGACCCTGATCGTCGAGGCCCTGACGCCGGACGGGAGCCGGCGCTTCCGCCGCGAGGGCGGGATCATGCTGCCCGAGGACGGCGCGGAGGCCGCCGCCCGGGCGCTGGGACAGGAACTGGGGGATGCGGTCCGCCTCGAGGGCGGCGACGCCATCGTGCTGCACGAGTAAGCGTTGCCGCTGGAAAGCTTCGCCTCTGGTCTCCCTTCTCCCCTCGCGGGAGAAGGTGGCCCCGAAGGGGTCGGATGAGGGGGCTCACCGGCTCGTGACACAGCCCGGCCCGACCGCCTCTGCGCGGCTTGAAGACCTATCGACCCCTCATCCGGCGCTTCGCGCCACCTTCTCCCGCAAAGGGAGAAGGGACACTCACGGCGGTTGACGCCGTCGTGGACGCCTTCAACAGCCGGGGTTGATCGGGCGGTTGGGAGCCGTCAGCTTGCCCCCGTGCCCACTCCCTCCCGCCTCGTCTGGATCACCCGCGCCGAGCCCGGCGCTTCCGCGACCGCCCGGCGGGTCGAAGCGATGGGGTGGACGCCGTTGGTTGCGCCCTTGCTGGAGGCGCGGGCCCTGCCGGACGCCGCGCTCGATCTCACCGGCATCGCCGCCCTGGCCTTCACCAGCGCCCAGGGCGTCCGCGCCTTCGTGGCGTTGACTGACGCCCGCCTGCCCACCTTCACCGTCGGCGAGGCCACGGCCGAAGCCGCCCGCGCGGCGGGCTTCGGGGACGTGCAATCGGCCGACGGCGATGTCGCCGCCCTCGCCGAGCTCCTCGCCAGGGCCCGCCCCGGCCGCATCCTGCACGCCGGAGCCCTGCATCCGGCCGGCGATCTCGTCGGCCACCTGACAGCCTTGGGCCTCATCGCCCACGCCGCCGCGCTCTACGACACGCTGCCCGTCGATCTCGCCCCGGCGCTGGCCCGACTGCCGGAGATCGCCGCCGTTGCCGTCCATTCCCCGAAGGCCGCCGGCCTCCTCGCGGAGGTTCTGACGGCCCATCCGGCCCCGCATTTGCGCCTTCTGGCCCTGTCCGAAGCCGTCGCCGCCCCTTTGCGCGCCGTGGAAAATGCGAAGATCGCCGTCGCCCCGTTCCCCAACGAGCCATCCCTGCTTAATCTGCTCTGAAAGCCGCCAAGGCTGGCCGGAACGATTCGCTTAACCGATGACCGCGCAAGACACCGACGACATCACCCCGCCCCGCGATCCGGCCGCCTTCGCCAGGCCCCGGGGTCGAGGCATCGGCATCGTCGCCATCGCCGCCCTGTGCGTCATCTGCGTGGCCCTCGGCTTCGCCGGTTCGAAGATCGCCGACTGGCTGTCACCGAAGGATCCGGCCGCGCCGCAGACGGTTGCAGCCATCCCGCCCAGCCTCGACCGGCCGGTCGGCGCGCAGGCTCCGGACCTGGCCGGGGCGCCGTCCGTCGCCCCCGTCACCGCCACCAACTACGACGACCTCGAGGCCCGCCTCGCCACCGTCGAGGCCAGCCAGCAACGCACCCTGTCGGCCGCCGGCGCCGCCCTGGCCGCCGCCGGCCTGGCGGAAGCCGCCCAGACCTCGCGCCCCTTCGAGGCCGAACTGGCCGCCCTCGAGCGGGTTCTGCCGCTGTCGCCCGACGCCCGCGCCCTGCGCCCGATGGCCGAGAGCGGCGTCCCCAGCCGCGCCGCCCTGGCCGCCGAATACGCCGACATCGCCGCCCGCGCCTCGACCGCCGCCCGCGAGCCCGGCGAAGGGGCCGGCGTCGTCGACCGCATCCTGCATGCCCTGTCGGGGATCGTCAGCATCCGCCGGGTCAGCGAAACCACCGGCAACGCCCCCGACGCCGTCCTCGCCCGCGCCGAACGCCAGGCCGCCGAGGGCGACCTGGTCGGGGCCGTCAACAGCCTGCGGGCCCTGCCGCCCGGGGCCGCCACGGCGATGAACGCCTGGAAGGCGCGGGCCCAGCAGCGGGTGGCGCTCGACCAGCACCTGGCCAACATCCGCGCCCAGGCGCTCAGCGACCTCGCCTCGGCTGGAGGCGCGCGCCCGTGATCCGCACCGCCATCGTCGTCTTCATCCTGGCCGCGGCGGCCGTCGCCCTGATGGCCCTGACCCGCGACGCCGGCGAGGCGCATCTGGTCTGGCTGGGCTGGCGGGTGCAGATGACCGCCTCGACCGCCGTGCTGATGGTCATCTTCACGGCCCTGACCGCCACCCTGCTGTGGCGCCTGGCCATCTGGCTGCTCGAAATCCCCCGCCGCGCCGAGCTGGCCCGCATCGAGCGCCGCCGCAAGGAAGCCGGCGAAGCCCTGGCCAGAGGCTTCCTGGCCGCCGCCGCCGGCGATGGCGGCGAGGCCCGCCGCCTGGCCCTGAAAGCCGGCGAACTGGCCGACGACAGTCCTGCCCTGGTCCGCATCCTCACCGCCCAGGCGGCCGAGGCGGCCGGCGACGTGGCCGCCGCCAAGGGCGCTTACGGGGCCATGGTCCCCTTCCCCGAGATGCGCCTGGCCGGCCACAAGGGCCTGATGACCACGGCCCTGGCCGAAGGCGACAAGGCCGGGGCCCTGAAACACGCCGAGGCCGCCTACGGCCTGGCCCGCACCGCCCGCTGGGCCTGGCGCGCCGTGCTGGAAGCGCGGCTGGAGGCGGGCGACTGGGCCGGGGCGCTGGAACTGGTCAAGAGCGCGCTGGACCGCAAGATCGTCTCGCCCATCGTCGCCGACCGGGCCCGCGCCGCCCTGCTGGCCGCCTCGGCCGCCAGCCTCGAGGGCGGCGACGACCGCGCCCGCCGCCAGGCCAACGACTACGCCGCCCAGTCGGCCAGGCTGGCCCCCGACTTCGCGCCCGGCGCGGTGATGGCCGCCCGCCTGAGCGGCGAGACCCGCGCCAGCCGCGCCACCGGCTTCATCGAGGCGGCCTGGAAGCAGAAGCCGCACCCGGCCCTGTGGCTGGCCTATCGCGACCTGAAGACCACCGAGACGCCGCGCGAACGGGCCCGGCGGCTGGCCGCCCTGGCCGCCCTCAACCCCACGGATCGCGAAAGCCGCATCCTGATGGTCGAGCAGGCCCTGATCGCCGGCGAGATCGGCGCCGCCCGCACCGCCGCCGCCGAGCTGGAAGCCGAGCCTTTGACCGCCCGCCTGGCCGGCCTGTTCGCCCGCACCGCCAACGCCGCCGGGGCCGTCGACGAGGCCCGCGCCTGGATCGCGCGGGGCGCCGCCGCCCCGCAGGAGGCCGACTGGTCCGACCTCGACCCCGAGGGCCAGGCCTTCGCCTACCAGCCCGACGACTGGGCGCGCCTCGTCTCGACCTACGCCGAGACCGGCGAGCTGATCCACCCCCGCCTGGAACGCCGCGAACGGGCGATGAGCGACCTGCCCGAGCTGCCGGTCAGCTATGTGGAGAGCACGCCCTTCCTGGCCGCCGCCGAGACCGGGGCCATGGCCCTGCCGATCCCGGACGACCCCGGCATCGAGGGCTTCTACGAGGGTGTTCCGGACGAACCGGCCCCCTCTGCTTCGGGGGCCAATCCGCCGCCCAAAAAGCCTTTGGGCCGCCGCCGCTTGGCAACCGCCCCGCGTCCGGCTAAATAGCGCCCCTCCAGAAGACAGACCCGTCTGTCAGGCCGCTTTAGCTCAGCTGGTAGAGCACCTCATTCGTAATGAGGGGGTCACAGGTTCGAGTCCTGTAAGCGGCACCATTTTTCCTTCCCAGAAAACCGAAGCCGGACTCTGATCCTATCGTCCGCGTCGCCAGGGGTTAGGGTCGGCGCATAAGCCGGGCAATTGCCTCTTGCTGTTCATTGAAGCGATGCAGCGTTTCCTGCTGCTCCCTCATTCGCTCCATGGCTCTTAAGGTCGGGTCCTTGGTCATGCGCTCGATAGCCTGAAGAGTCGGGTTGTTAGCCAAACGCTCCAGAGCCTTGAGAGTTGGATTGTTGGCCATACGGTCGATAGCCTTCATGACGGGGTCGTTGGCCATCCGCTCCAAGGCCTTGTTGATAGGGCTTTCCATGAATTGACGCATCGCCTTCTCAGTGGCCGTTTCGCGCGTCCAGTTGACCCCAACAGCGCGCCTTTCAGGCTTACTCCATCGCAACTCACCGCCCCCCCGCGAACGGTCCCGACCATCGGCCGCCTTCCGGGCCTCAGCCCGCAGCCGTGCGCCCTCCCTGAGTGCGACTTCGTCCGCCCGCCACTTCCCCTGAAGCCTTCGAATGTCAGACTCACCGGCCCTTAGCGCCACGCGCTTCATTGCCGTCGTGGCCCTCAAGTGAGGCGCCCTGAACAGCATATCGGCCACAGCCTCCAAGGTCGGCCGATCATCGATGCCCGATCCTTTGGGGCGACCGCGGGGGCGTTTAAGACTCGTCATGTTCATCTCCAAAACTTGCTTCGAGTTTGACGAGTGCGGATTGATCCGCAAGCGAGAAGAAATAGATCCCGCAAGAAACCGAGCGAGGAAAAATAGAGGCCTAATCTGTTTTAACACCTGCAAGAGCGAGGAAAATTCGAAGCACTGACGGGTCTCAGAGGCCCTCGCCCGAAAAATGCTGCGAGAATAAATCCTGACGGGTCCTGTCAGGCGGGGGCGGTCATCCTCGCGCGATCATTTGCGGGGAAACCATCCATGAGCATCCATCGTCCCGGCCGCCGGGCCGTCCTGAAGTCCGCCGCCGGACTGGCCTTGGCCCCGGCGGCTTTGGCCGGCGCAGCGGCAGCCGTTGAAGCCCCACCGCCCGGCAAGCCCGGGGACTTCGACTTCCTGGCTGGTGAATGGCGGATCCAGCACCGGCGGCGGCCGTCGACCGGCGCGGCCTTCGAAGCGTTCGAAGGCGAGGCAACCTGCTGGACCATCCTGAGCGGGGTCGGCAGCGTCGAGGAACTTAGAGTTCCGAGCCGGGGGTTCATGGGCATGGGGCTGCGGATGCTCGACGTCGAGAAGAAGGTGTGGAGCGACCATTGGGTCAATGCCAGGAGCGGGGTGGTGACCACTCCCGGCCAGACCGGCTATTTCAAGGACGGGGCCGGCATCTTCGAGGCCGACGACTTCGACGGCGAGACGCCGATCAAGGTCAAAGGCGTCTGGGACCGGATCACCGACAATTCCTGCCGCTGGAGCCAGCTGATCTCCCGCGACGGCGGCAAGAGCTGGGAGGACCAGTGGGTGATGGACTGGCGCAAGGTCTGAGACCCGGGACGGGTGACTGGTCGAGCCCATCTGGCCGAGATCGGTGTTTTCTGAAACAGTCGGCGCCTCGTCCTCAAGTCGGGAGCAGGACTGTGCTCAAGCGCCTCGTTATCGTCGCCGCCGTCGCGGCGGCCGCCGCCTCGTCCATGGGCGCCCTGCCCGCGCTGGCCGCGCCGAAGGATCCGGGCAAGCCGGACATGTACGGCAACGACCCGCACTGGGTGAAGGACGTGCTCTACAAGTGCGTGGTCTACACCTCGCGCCCGGAGCCGAACATGTTCGTGCGCTGGTACGGCAAGTGCGTCGACGGCGTCGCCGACGGCAGGGGCCAGATGGTCTGGTACCGCAACAACCAGTATGCGGCCAAATACGACGGCCCGGTGGTGCGCGGCATGCGCCAGGGGCGCGGCGACTACTGGACCCCGGCCGGCGACCGCTTCAGCGTCACCTGGGTGTTCGGCGTCGCCGACGGCCAGGGCGAGTGGCGTTACAAGGACGGCGCCTCGCTGAGCGGAACCTTCCGCGAGGGCGAGGCCCGTGGCCATGTCACCTATGTCACCGCCGACAAGACCTGGTACGGCGGCGACGTCAACGGCGGCGGCGAGGTCAAGCTGCCCGACGGGCGGATGACCACCGGCAAGCTCAGCTACACCGCCTGGCGCCAGCCGGTGCTGACCATCGACAAGTAGCGGTCAGAGCGCCTCCAGGTCGAAGCCGACCCGGGTCAGGTCGCCGATCATCCGGCCGTAGAGGCCGGGCAGCTGGGTGTTGACGCGGCCCAGGCCGTCCGAGCCCACCGCCTCGACCGGGGTGATCACCCCCTGGCCCGGGACCGCCGCCATCCAGCCTCTCTCGATCATGATCGCCACATGCCGCCGGGTGGTCTCGAACGGCAGGCGCAGCTCGGTCGCCAGGGCCCGGACGCTGACCGGCTTGCGCAGGTGGTTGGGCGGCGGCTCGTCCTGGCCGGCGTAGCGCCAGGCCATCTCCGGATCGGCCATCAGGTCGCGGACATTGGCCCGCATGGCCCCGCCCCAGATGGTCAACGGCAGAATGCCGCCGAACACCGGCCCGAGCGCCTCGGTGTAGCGGTTGGTCATGTCCTGGACGATGCGCACCACCAGGCCCGGCGGCGGTGGCCCGGACGCGACGGCGGGGACGGCATGGGCCGCGAAGTCGAAGCCGAGCGCCTTCAGGGCGCGAAAGCTGTCCACAATGACGGCGTGGCTGTGGAGGACGGCGTCGGCGAAGGGGCCCTCGGGCTGCAGGCCGGCGACGGCGATCAGGCCGCCGCTGACCCGCTCCACCTGGTCTTTGGCCATCATCGCCTGGGTGCGGCTGCGGACCGTCTCGTAGGGCAGGTTCAGGGACTGGGCCACGGCGTGGACGCTGACCGGCCGCAGCAGGGCCCGCCGCTGCGCCAGGGCGGCGGCGGCCGGCGGACCGACCTGGCCCAGCAGCTCGGACTCGGCGGCGATGTAGGACAGGTGGCGGGTGTTGGCGCTGTAGAGGGTCTTGAAGACGAAGGTGGTCAGCGGGTCGCCGTCGTGCGGCGCCCGTTCGGCTTCGCCGAAGCGCAGGGTCATGTCGGTATAGCTGCGGATCAGCATCCGCGCGGGCGGCGGTTGGCCCATGCGTCGTTCCCCCTTGCGGGGAGTCTAGCGCGATTGGCGAACAGCGATCGGCCGGTTACCCGAAAAGGGTAACCTGAGGCGTCCGGTCGCAGGGCTCAGGCCAGGCGGGCGCGAATCTCATCAAGGGTCAGGCCCTGGATGGCCAGGGCCTTGATGCGCGCCGTCTGGCCGGCGGCGACGCTGACCGCCGATTTCGGCAGGCCGAGGGCCCTTGCCAGCAGCTTTTCGAGGGCGGCGTTGGCCTCGCCCTCCACCGGCGCGGCGCTGACCCGGACCTTGAGCAGAGGCCGGCCGGCCGCGTCCTCGCCCCAGCCGTCGATGCGGTCGGCGCCGCCGCGCGGGGTCAGGCGGACGGCGAGACGGGTTTCCACCGGCCTAGAGGCGGTAGAGGGGCCCGGCGAGGGTGGCGTTGAACAGCACCCGCACGAAGCCGAGCAGCAGGATGAGCACGATGGCGCTGAGGTCGACCCCGCCCAGCCGCGGCACGATGCGTCGCAGGGGCCGCAGCATCGGGTCGGTGAGGGCGTCGAGGAAGGTCACCACGTTGCGGGCGAACGGGTGGCTCAGGTTGATGACTTTGAAGGCGACCAGCCAGCTGATCACCGCCTGGACGATGAGCAGCAGGATGATCAGGCCGATGACCTGATTGACCAGCCAGACGATGGCGATACCCATGTGGGCGCGTCTCCGTTGCGTTGAGCCTGGAACCTAGTGAGCGTCGGGCCTTGCGGCAATGTGCGGGCATGGAAGTTGTCGGCTCGCGAAGTTCTCGCGGCCGCCTTGACAGCCCGAGCCCCCCGGCCGTATGTGCCGCCCTTCCCTCATCCTGGGAGGGGGCCGTAGCTCAGTTGGTAGAGCGCCTCGTTCGCAATGAGGAGGTCAGGGGTTCGACTCCCCTCGGCTCCACCAGGATCCGGAAAGCCCCGCGGGGCCCCGGAAAAACGCTTCCCGAAACCTCGCCGTTGCCAGCCGCCCGCCGCCGGTGAATTCTTGTCCCGGCTGTCGGATCGGGGCGGTGTGATCCGTCCTTGGGTCATGAGCCAGAGCGATGAGAGGCGGCGGATGGGCAATCCACGGTATGGCTGGGTGATCGTCGCGGCCGGCGGGCTGCTGGGCTGCGTGGCCATGGGCTCGATGTTCTCGCTGCCGGTGTTCCTGCAGATCATGGCCCGGCAGACGGGCTGGTCGGTGACCGGCATCTCGACGGCCATGACCATCGCCTTTTTGACCATGGCCTTCGCCAGCATGGCCTGGGGGGCGCTGTCGGACCGCTACGGGCCCCGGGTGGTGGTGATCACCGGATCGGTGGTGCTGGCCGCCAGCCTGGCCCTGGCCAGCCGTGCGGGTTCGTTGCTCCAGTTCCAGCTGGTCTTCGGGGTGATGGTCGGCGGCTCGATCGCGGCCATCTTCGCGCCGATGATGGCGACGGTGACCGGCTGGTTCGAGACCCGGCGCAGCCTGGCCGTCTCCCTGGTCTCGGCCGGCATGGGGATGGCGCCGCTGACCATGTCGCCGCTGGCCGCCTGGCTGATCGGCCATAATGACTGGCGGACCTCGCTGCTGATCATCTCGGGCATCGCCGCGGCGCTGATGATCCCGACGGCGTTTCTGGTGCGCAGGGCGCCGGCCCCGGCCGAGGCCGCCACGCCGCAGATCGTGGCCGGGCCACAGGCGGTGTCGCCCCCGGCGATGTCCCTTGGCCAGGCTTTGAAGTCGCCGCAGTTCCTGGTGCTGGTGGCGACCAACTTCTTCTGCTGCGCCACCCATTCGGGGCCGATCTTCCACACCGTCGGCTATGCGGTGTCCTGCGGCATCCCGCTGATGGCGGCGGTGTCGATCTACAGCCTCGAAGGCCTGGCCGGGATGGGCGGGCGGCTGGGCTTCGGCCTGCTCGGCGACCGGTTCGGGGCGCGGCGGATCCTGATCCTCGGCCTGCTGGCCCAGGCGCTGGTGGCGCTGAGCTACTATTGGGTCCGAGAGCTGCTGGCCTTCTACACGGTCGCGGCGATGTTCGGCTTCATCTACGCCGGGACCATGCCGCTGTACGCGGTGATCGCCCGGGAGAACTTCCCGATGCGGATGATGGGGACGGTGATCGGCGGCACGGCCATGGCCGGGGGTCTGGGGATGGCGACCGGTCCCTTGACCGGCGGGCTGATCTACGACCGGTTCGGCAGCTACGGCGGCCTGTTCCTCGGCGCTTTCGCGCTGGGCGTGGTCGCCTTTCTGGTCGCCCTGACCTTCCGGCCTTTCAAGGGCGATCGGGGCAAGGGCGATCCGGGCAAGAGTGAAGAGGCCGACGGCGTGGCGGGCGACGGCGAGCAGCCGGGGCCGGCGGTCGCCTAGGCGCCCATCAGCTTCAGGGCCGCTAACGCGAGGATGCACAGGGTCGGAACCCCGAGCGTCCAGTACATGACATCTTTCATCTGCATTCCCTCCAGCGTCTGAACGCGCTGCCTCCCTGAGAGTTGCCGGGTCAGCGGAGCATGATTCGTCATCGCCTGCGAAGGCGGCGTTCGGACACAGCCCAATCCGGGTACGATCAGTGGAAATCGCGGCTGCGCGGCAGGACGCGGACGTCGCGGGGATGGCGCATGCGGTGCTCTTCGCCGCGTCCGGGCCGGTCGGAGGCGGCTTCGTCGCCGTGGGCCGGGGCGGTCTTCAGCGGCTGGGCCGATAAGAGCCCCAGCGACCAGGTCCAGTCCTCGAGGCTTTCGGCGACCAGGTGGGTGACCCCCTCGGCCCGCTGCAGCTTGCCGCGCACCAGGATCATCCGCGCCCCCATGATGACGGGCCGATACTGCTCGAACACCGAGGGCCAGACGACGATGTTGGCCACCCCGGTCTCGTCCTCCAGGGTGATGAAACAGACCCCCTTGGCCGTCCCCGGCCGCTGGCGCACCAGCACCACGCCGCCGACGGCCGTCCTGCGCCCGGCCGGGTCGGTGTTGACCCGGTTCGCCGGAATGGCCCCGGCCTCGGCGAGACGCTGGCGCAGGAACTGGGCAGGGTGAGCCTTCAGCGACAGGCGGATGCTTTCGTAGTCATGCACCACCTCCTCGGACAGCGAGGTCGCCGGCAGGGAGATTGGCGGCGGCCCGTCCTCCTCGGCCACCCCGGCCTGGGCGAACAGCGGCAGCGGCGCCGAGCGCGGCAGACCCCGCGCCGCCCACAGGGCGCCCCGACGTGAGAGGTCGAGGGAGCCCAGGGCGTCGGCGGCGGCGAGCAGCTCCAGGGCGCGGGCCGGCAGACCCGCGCGCTGGCGAAGGTCGTCAATCGAGGTGAAGGGCGCAACCTTGCGAGCCTTCACGATAGGCCCCGCCCAATCCTCCTCGCGAAAGCCGTCAATCTGCCTGAGCCCCAGTCGCAAGGCTCCGGGGCGCCCCGGCGCGGCGCCCTCCAGGGTGCAGTCCCAGTCACTGGCGTTGACGTCCGGGTGGCGCACCTCGACGCCATGCTCTCGCGCATCGCGGACCAGCTGGGCCGGAGCGTAGAAACCCATCGGCTGGCTGTTGAGCAGGGCGGCGCAGAACACCTCCGGGTGCTGACACTTCATCCAGGCGGAAACGTAGACCAGCAGGGCGAAGGAGGCGGCATGGCTCTCCGGGAAGCCGTACTCGCCGAAGCCCTTGATCTGGTTGAAGCAGTTCTCCGCGAACTCGGGATCGTAGCCACGGGCCTTCATCCGCCCGACCAGCATCTCCTCGTACAGGTGGATGGTGCCGTTGTGGCGGAAGGTGGCCATGGCCCGACGCAGGCCGTTGGCCTCGTCGCCGGTGAACTCGGCCGCCTCCATGGCGATGCGCATGGCCTGCTCCTGGAACAGGGGCACGCCCATGGTCTTGTCGAGGATGTTGCGAAGTTCGTTCGGATCGTGCGGCGGCGAAGGCTCGGGGAAAGGGACGACGTAGGTCTCGCCGCGCGCTTCGGCCTCGCGTTTGGCCGTCCGCCTGGACAGATAGGGATGCACCATCTTGCCCTGGATCGGGCCCGGCCGGACAATCGCCACCTCGACGACCAGATCGTAGAACTTCCGCGGCTGCAGGCGCGGCAGCATGGCCATCTGGGCCCGGCTCTCGACCTGGAAAACGCCGAGGGAGTCGGCCTCGCACAGCATGTCGTAGACGGGCTTCTTCTCGGTGTCGTTCAACACCGAGGCCAGGTCCCAGCGCTTGCCGTAGAAGCCTTCGATCATGTCGAAGCCCTTCTGGATGGCGGTCAGCATGCCCAGCGCCAGGATATCGACCTTCATGATCTTCAGCTCGTCGATGTCGTCCTTGTCCCACTCGATGAAGGTGCGGTCGTCCATCGCCGCGTTGCCGACCGGGACCAGCTCGACGAGCGGTCCCTGGGTGAGAACATAACCGCCGACATGCTGCGACAGGTGGCGGGGAAAGGTGATCAGTTCGCGGGTCAGGTCGAGGGCCAGCTTCATCCGCTGTTCCTCCTTCGACAGGCCCGCCCGTTCGGCGTGGCCGCCCTCGACCTCAGAGCCCCAGCTGCCCCACACCGTCCCGGCCAGGGCGCCGGTGACGTCCTCGGTCAGGCCCAGAGCCTTGCCGACCTCGCGGATGGCCGAACGCGGGCGGTAGTGGATGACGGTGGCGCAGATGGCCGCCCGGTCGCGGCCGTAGCGGCGATAGACGTACTGCATCACCTCCTCGCGGCGGGCGTGCTCGAAGTCGACGTCGATGTCCGGCGGCTCCTCGCGGTTGCTGGAGACGAAACGCTCGAACAGCAGATCCATTTCGGTCGGGTTCACCGAGGTGACGCCCAGGCAGTAGCAGACCACCGAATTGGCCGCCGAACCGCGCCCCTGGCAGAGGATGGGCTTGGTGTTGTCCTGCCCCGTGGGCTGGCGCGCCCATTTGACGATGTCGTGGACGGTCAGGAAGTAGTGGGCGTACTTCCGCTCGGCGATCAGCTTCAGTTCCTTGGCGATGGTCGCCTTGACCTTGTCGGGCACCCCCTTGGGAAAGCGCCAGCGGGCGCCCTGCCAGGTCATGTCCGACAGGTGCTGGTCGGGGCTCTTGCCGGGCGGCACCGGCTCGTCCGGGTAGTGGTAGGAGAGTTCGTCGAGGGAGAAGGTGCAGGCCTTGAGGATCTCACGGCCGCGCGCCAGGGCGCCCTCGTGTCCCCGAAACAGCCGGGCCATCTCGCTGGGGGATTTCAGATAGCGTTCGGCGTTGGCCTGCAGCCGGAAGCCGGCCTCGTCGACGGTGGTCCCCTCACGGATGCAGGCCAGCACATCCTGCAGCGGGCGGCGGTCGAAGTGGTGGTAGAGCGGCGCATTGGTCGCCAGCATCGGGACCCCGGCCCCGTCGGCCAGCCGCGACAGATGGATCAGCCGGGCCCGGTCGCGGCCGTCGTAGAGCGGGTTGGCCCCCAGGTAGAGCCGGTCCGGCCAGCGGTTCGCCCAGTCGCGCAGGCGCGATGAAAAGGCGGCGTCGACGACCCGGGGCGCGGGGGCAATGGCGATCAGCCCTTCGGCGTAATCGAGCGCCTGCTCGAAGGTCAGGCGGCACTGGCCCTTGATGGTGCGGTCGCCGTGGGTGTCGCCGAGGATCTCGCTCTTGCCCAGCGACAGCAGCCGGCAGAGGCGTCCATAGGCGGCGCGGTCGCGGGGATAGACGACCAGCACCGAGCCGTCGGTGAACACCAGCCGCGAACCGATCAACAGCCGCATGCCGACCCGCTTGGCCTCGCGGTGACAGCGCACCACCCCGGCCAGGGTGTTGCGGTCGGCGATGCCGATGGCGCTCATGCCGAGGTGGGCCGCCTGACTGACCATCTCGGCCGGGTGCGAGCCGCCCTCCAGGAAGGAGAAGTTGGTCATCGCGTCGAGCTCGGCGTAGCTCATACCCCGTCATCCTCGCACCTGTTGCGAGGACCCATGATCTCGAACCGTTCCGAAGAGCGCGCCGCCCTGTCCGCGCCCTCATCCATCCGCTCGCGCGTATGGGTCCTCGCAACAAGTGCGAGGATGACGGCGGGGGTGGCGGGGGTGGCGGGGCCTACAACCAGTTGCCGTAGAGATCGTCCCAGTGCGGGTTGTCGCGCTCGATCAGGTTGACCTTCCAGTCGCGGATCCAGTGCTTCATGGTCTTCTCGCAGCGGGTGGCGTTGGTCATCAGTTCGAAGTTCTTCCACCAGACCAGCCGCTTGCAGCCGTGGTCCTTGGTAAATCCCTCGATCAAGCCTTCGCGGTGCTCGTAGGCGCGGCGCGCGAGGTTGCCGGTCACGCCGATGTAGATCGTCCCGTGCCGGCGGCTGGCCATCATGTAGACGGCGATGATCCCCTCTCTCGACACCATCGCGGCGCTCCCTACCCCTGATCCTCATGCGAACACCCCGTGCATCCACCAGGCTGGCGGCCGATCGACCAGCTTGCTTTCGGTCTCTCCCGGCGCGGGAGGTTCGGTGCTCTTGTCCTCGCGCTGGTACAGCCCCTCGCGGAACAGCCAGTAGCGGCGGCCCTCGCGGTCTTCGACGCGGTAGTAGTCGCGGGTGCGGTCGGGGAGCGCGCGTCTGGCGGGCTTCCACCATTCGGCCGACAGCCGCTCGGGGCCTTGGGCGCGGCTGACCCGGTGGGTCACCCGGCGCCAGACGAAGCTGGCCGGCGGGCCGTCCGGCAGGCTGGCCAGGGGCACGGTGACCGGCTCGGGCGGATCGAGCAGCAGCAGCGGGCGGTCGGGCAGCGGCGGGGGCGGCTGGGCCGGAGCCGGCGGCCCCTCCCCGGCCGGGCGGCGGACCTGGCTGTGTTCGGGCAACCAGCTGGCCTGGGCTTGCAGATGGAAGGCGGCGGTCTCGCCCAGCCTGGCGCCGAGCCGGTCCAGCAGGGCGGCCAGCGCCAGCCGCTGGTCGCCGTCCCGGCCCTTGTCGAGGTCGGACTGGATGGATGTCAGCGGCTCGACGACATCGGCGCTGAGCATCACCGCATCGGCCCCGAAGCCGAGGTCGAGATGCTCCAGCCCCCGCTCCTTGAGCACCTTGGCCAGGTGGGCCGGGCGGATCGAGGGAACGCTCAAGGCCACTGACAGATGGGTGGCGCGGCCATCGGTCCGGAAGGCGGTCAGGGTCAGGCGGCGCGCGCCCTGGCCGTCGCGCTCCAGGCTTTCGGCCAGGCTGGGGGCCAGATCGTTCAGCACCGTCTCGATGCCGGGGACATCGATCAGCGGCTCCAGCACATTGCGCCAGACACGCCAGACCGGCGGCCGGCGGATCGGCTCGAGGATCTCCGGCTCGCTGCCCAGCGCCTGGTCGAGGCGCCGCACCAGGGTCAGCCCCCCTTCGCCCCTGAAACGGCGGGCCAAGCCCGAACGTGGCAGGGCCATGAGGTCGCCGATGGTCCGCAGACCCAGGCGCGACAGCAGCTTCACATCGGTCTCGTCCAACCGCAGGGCGACGACCGGCAGCGGAGCCAGGGCCGTGCGTGCGCCGCCCACGGGGACCAGCCGGCGGGTATCGCGCGGGCCGAACCGGGCCAGGGCCCAGGCGGAGCCGGCGGTGTCGGCCATGGCCAGCCGGGCGGGGATGCCGGCGGCCTTCAACCGCACGGCCATGTCGGTCAGCAGGGCGACCTCGCCGCCGAACAGATGCGCCCCGCCCGTCATGTCGATCAGCAGGCCTTCCCGGCCGGCCGAGGCGGCGTCCATGGCCACGCAGGGCGAGTAGCGCTCGGCCCACAGGCTGAGCAGGCGCAGGGCTTCGGCATCGCGGTCGGGTTCGGCCGGATGGGTGATCAGGTCGGGGCTGACCGCCTTGGCGTCGGCATGGGCCTGGCCCATGGCGTGGCCCAGCCGCCGGGCGGCGCGGTTGGTCGCCGACAGCACCAGGCCATGGGGCCCTTTCTCGACCAGGGCCAAGGAGGCGTCGTCAGGCGGCGACGACCGACCGGCCGTCCGGGACCAGACCGTGATCGGCCAGTCCGGCAGCCAGACGGAAACGATGCGTTTCATCGTCCCACTCCAGAATCCAGTCGCCGGGCGGCTCGCCCCGGCTGCGGGTCAGGCTGACGGCGATCCGCGCCGCGCCGGGCGCCTCGTCGTCGTAGGGATGCGGGGCCGAAGGGGCCGGGGCGATCGACCAGCGACGGCGGGCGGCGCTGATGTCCTTCGCCGGCTGGGTGCGCAACAATAGGCAGGTCGCGCCCGCCTGGCGGGCCACCATGTCCAGCCGGCGGCTGGCCAGCAGGCTGATCGTATCGGCGGCGGCCACCGCCCCGGCCACGGCGTCGGACTTCAGGCACTCCTCCAGCGCCCACAGGGTCTGGGCGTCCTTCGGCGTCTCGATGAACAGCAGCCGGCGGTCGGGCAGGCCGGCGATCTTCAGCCCGTCGCGGAACCAGCGTCCCTGCTCGCGCAGCCAGACGGAGGAGGCGGCCACGACCACCGGCCGCTCATCGCCCTCGGCCGCCCGCATGAGGCCGAACAGGGTCGCCGCCACCCGGCCTGGCGCTCCTTCGCCCCAGGCCTCCTCCAGCCCCAGACGCGCCGCGCGGGGGGCAAGGGCGGGGTTGTCGCAGGGCTGGGAAGGGGTCGGCAGCGGGACCATAGTTCATGTTTTGTTCCATTCTCCGCGAGAGTCAAGATGCGGAAAAGACTCCGGTTTCCAGCCGTTTAGCGCGATTTCGGAGTCTTTGAGGGAATCCAGAGGGTTGGCGCTATCGCCTGCCAAAAACTGTCCTCAGGTGTCTAAAAAGTCGCCCGCCATCTGGAACGGCGCATCCTCGTTCCCAGGCGAAAAGCTCGTGACTATCATCGGGAAGCTTCGCCCGTCTGACATACGGATCAACGCCCGGGTTGCATTGAACGCCGACCACAGTGCGTCGGGCGTGCTGACAACAAAACCGGCGCCAGATTTCAAGCCGTTATTTCGAAGCTCCAAATGATACTGGCACAGATGCTCTGTCCCGTCGGTGATCAGGTAGCCGGTGCCGGTATGAGTCTGGTCCATAGGGAAGCGTAGCACTCAGTGCCTCGATGCCAAGGATCGATCTGGCCTTCCCCTCCCGCCTATCGGCAGAGCGCGCTTTAGAACGGTATCTCGTCCGGCGGCCTGGCCGGCTCCGGCGCGGGCGTCGGAGCCCGCGGTTGCGGCTCGGGCGGGGCGTCGCCGCCCATGCCCATGCCCGAGATGATGTCGCCGATCGGGTCGGGGTTCTGTTCGGGCGGAGCGATCACCCCGCCGGGGATGGCCTGGGCCTTCAGGCGCGGCAGGGCCTGGCCCATGAAGCTCTTCCAGATCTGGGCCGGGGCGCCGCCGCCGGTCACCCGGCGCATCGGGGTGTTGTCGTCCTTGCCGGTCCAGACGGCGACGACGAAGCCGCCCGTGTAGCCGACGAACCAGGCGTCGCGGTAGTCGCTGGTGGTGCCGGTCTTGCCGGCGATGTCGAAGCCCGGGACCCGCGCGCCGGTCCCGGTGCCGCCGGTCACCACCTTGCGCATCATCTGGTTCATGTAGGGCAGCGCCGGGCTGCCGATCACCGTCTGGCGGCCGCGCTTTTCGAGGTTGTGGTCGTAGAGCACCTTGCCCGAGGCCGTGCGGATACGGCTGATGCCCCAGGCGCGGGCCTTGAAGCCGCCGTTCGAGAACGGCGCATAGGCGGCCGCCATCTCCAGCGGGCTGACCTCGACCGCGCCCAGCGCCATCGATGGGTCGAGCTGGATCTTCGAGGTGATGCCGAGCCGGCGGGCCGTCGAGGCGACGTTGCCGGTGCCGACCTCGTTGGCCAGCCGGGCGGCGACGGTGTTGATCGACTGGGCCAGCGCCGTCTCCAGGGTCATCGAGCCCAGGTACTTGCCCGTGTAGTTCTTCGGCTCCCAATTGCCGATCTTCACCGGCTCGTCGACGACCATGACATTGGGGTTTCGCCCCTGCTCCATGGCGGTCAGGTAGACGAACGGTTTGAAGGCCGAGCCGGCCTGGCGGCGGGCCACCGAGGCGCGGTCGAACTGGCTGTCGGTGTAGTCGACGCCGCCGACATAGGCCCGCACCCGGCCCTCGGCGTCGAGGGCGACCAGGGCGGCCTGTTCGACGCCCCCGGCCTTGTTGCGGGCGACGCCGGCCCGCACCGCCTGTTCGGCGGCGGCCTGGATCGGCAGGTCCAGCGTGGTCTCGACGTAGAGGTCCTCGGTCGGTTCGCCCACGAGGGCGCGGACCTGGCTGTCCATCCAGTCGGTGAAATACTGCGCCCGCTGGTTGGCCAGCACCGAGGAGACCCGCACCGGCGTCTTCACCGCCTCGGCCCGCTGCTCGGGGGTGATGGCCTTGGTGCGGACCATCTCGTCGAGCACGACGTTGGCGCGCTTGGCGGCCCGTTCGCGGGCCGAGACCGGCGAATAGCGCGACGGCCCCTTCATCATCCCGGCCAGCAGCGCCGATTCGCCGATGGTCAGCTTCGAGGCCGGCTTGTTGAAATAGCGCTGCGAGGCGGCCTCGATGCCGTAGGCGCCGGCCCCGAAGTAGACGCGGTTCAGATAGAGGGCGAGGATCTCCTTCTTGGAGAACTTCACCTCCAGCCAGACGGCGAGGATCAGCTCCTGCACCTTGCGCCGCCAGTTCTGGTCGAGCGTCAGGAACAGGTTGCGGGCCAGCTGCTGGGTGATGGTCGAGCCGCCGGCGACGATTTTGCCGGCCTTGAGGTTGGCGACCGAGGCGCGGGCCATGCCCAGCGGGTCGAAGCCCGGGTGGTAGTAGAAGCGCCGGTCCTCGATGGCGAGGAAGGCTTTCGGCACATAGTCGGGCAGCTTGTCGAGGTCGACGGGCGGCGCGTACTGGCTGCCGCGCACGGCGATCAGGGCCCCGGAGCGGTCGAGATAGGAGATCGACGGCTGGCGGGTGACGTCGTTGAGCTTGGAGACGTCCGGCAGGTCGATGGCGAACACGGCCAGGAAGGCGACCAGGAAGATCAGCCCCCAGACGCCGATGACCATGCCCCAGTAGAGGAAGGCCTGCAGCGGAGTGCGCCGAGCGCCGGTTCCGCCCGCCTGTGGGTTCGCCATGGGTATCCGTCTTAGCTGTTCAACGCAGTTAAGCCGGTTCTATCGCACTGATCCCGGCGGCTCCATCCTCTAAGGGGCCCGATGAACAGGGCCTTTATGGGGCCTGCATATCCAGCCCGGGTGCAGGCCGCCCGAAAGCTGACGATAACCCCGGTTTCTCATTCATGCGGCGGTCAGCTTGGATCTGACCAACTGCGTCCATCGACAACGATCGAACCGTCAGGGAGGACGGGATCATGAGCGCGATGGATTATGCAGTGCAGTCACGGGCCCCGCGCAGCCGCACGGCCCTGGTGGTGATGGCCCTGGCGGCCCTGGTCTTCGTCGGCTCGGCCGCGGTCAAGCCCGGCCAGGCGCTGCAGACCGACCCGGTGGCCGCCGCCGTGGAACCGGTCACCGCCGCCATCGAGAGCAGCCCCGACCTCCTCGTCCCCGGCGAGATCGCCCAGGCCGCCGCCCGGGGCGCCGGCGACGCGGCCCAGGAGGCCTCGCCCGTCGACTGGGCGATGATCGGCTCGGCCCTGACCTTCCTGTTCACCGGCCTCGGGGCCATCTCCGGCCTGGTGTTCGGCTGGCGCAACGACAACCGCAAGGAACGGCTGGCCGCCCTGCGCGAACGGGAACTGGAACTGGAAATCGCCCGGCTGCGGGCGGTCGGCGGCTGCTAGAGCAGACCGCCCGCCATCTGCGCCACCGCCAGGCTGTGGCCGGCGTCCTCGCCGGCCTCCAGCGACCAGGCGGCCGCCAGGCCGGCGTGGGCCAGCGTCCAGCCGAGCACCTCTTCCGGGGGAAGACCCGACAAGCCGGCGACCTGCGCCGCCAGGCGATCCAGCCGACCGTCGTCCAGCGCCCGCTCCGACAGCGGATTGCGCAGCAGGTTGGCGTAGTCGTAGCCGCGCGGGCCGATGAGGCCCTTGGGATCGATGGCCCGCCAGCCCCGGGCCGGGTCGTGCAGGACGTTGGCGTGATGGATGTCGCCGTGCAGGACGCGCGGCTCATGGTTCCGGGCCAGCAGGCGGGCGGCGCTGGTCCAGGCCCCGGCCAGTCGAGGGTCGCTCGC
>JAQGIK010000190.1 GCA_028291265.1 Caulobacter sp.
AAGCGGTGGCCGCTAAACGCTCAGGTTGCGGGCCGTCTCACGCCGCCTGGACGCCTTCCTGCGGGTCACGCAGCACATAGCCGCGGCCCCAGACGGTCTCGATGTGGTGCTGTCCGTTGGTGGCCGAGGCGAGCTTCTTGCGAAGCTTGCAGATGAAGACGTCGATGATCTTCAGCTCGGGCTCGTCCATGCCGCCGTAGAGGTGGTTGAGGAACATCTCCTTGGTCAGGGTCGTGCCCTTGCGCAGGGAGAGCAGCTCCAGCATCTGGTATTCCTTGCCGGTCAGGTGGACGCGGGCCCCCGCGACCTCGACCGTCTTGGCGTCCAGGTTGACCGCGATCTCGCCGGTGTTGATGACCGCCTGGGCATGGCCTTTGGAGCGACGGACCACCGCATGGATGCGGGCGACCATCTCGTCCTTGTGGAAGGGCTTGGTCATGTAGTCGTCGGCGCCGCCGCCGAGCGTCTTGACCTTGGTGTCGATCTCGGCCGAACCCGAGAGGATCATGATCGGGGTGTTGATCTTGCCGTTGCGCAGGGTGCGCAGGACATCCATGCCGCTCATGTCGGGCAGGTTGAGGTCCAGCAGGATGAGGTCGTAGTCGTAGATCTTGCCCAGATCGACGCCTTCCTCGCCCAGGTCCGTCGTGTAGACGTTGAACCCTTCGGACTTGAGCATGAGCTCGATCGTCTGCGCGGTCGCGCTATCGTCCTCGATCAACAGAACCCGCATCGAAATCCTCCCCGCACCCAGCGGCCGTAATAATCTTGCACCGGGCGGAATCCGCCGCCCTTGCCCGCCGTTAACTTCCGGCGGGGTCGGTTTAAGACTGGTTAATGGTGAACGGCCCGTTGGAAAGAATCGTTAAGCCGATTTGCGAATCGGGGGCAAGCGGGTGATTCCGCAACATGAGTCCTGCTTGCGTTGACTCTTTCGTGATCGGTCGTTCGGGGGTCTCAAAAGCCTTCTATCACTGGGGTTGGGCCCGGTTGTGGCGCCGATGACTCACACTGTGGGCGCGTCGCTTTGACTCACGCGGGCCGGCGACGGGATGTCGCGGCAAAAATTAAGGTCAGGCGGCCGCCTTGGGGAAAACGCCGGCCCGCCAGAGGGACGAGGCCGGTGATTTGCCGATCTTTTCGCCGATCCAGCCGGCGGTTTCGATCAGGCCGTTAAGATCGAGGCCGGTCTCGAAGCCGGCCCGTTCCAGCATGTAGACCAGGTCCTCGGTGCCGATGTTGCCGGTGGCGTTAGGCGCGAAGGGGCAGCCGCCGAGGCCGCCGACCGAGGCGTCGAGCACATCGACGCCGGCCTCGACGCCGGCGAAGGCGTTGGCCAGGCCGGTGTTGCGGGTGTCGTGGAAGTGCAGGCGCAGCCGGGTGTCGCCAATGACATGGCGGACGGCCTCGACGCGCTTCTTGACGGTCCAGGGGTCGGCGACGCCGATGGTGTCGGCCAGGGCGATCTCGTCGACGCCGAGCGCCGCGCCGGCCCGGGCGATGGAGACAACGGTGTCGAGCGGCACCTCGCCGTCGAACGGGCAGCCGAAGGCGACCGAGATGGTCAGGCTGATCGGCGGGCCGCCGCCGGCGGCCTTGCTGGCGGCGATGGCGGCGAGGGTCTTGAGCTGTTCCTCGACCGAGGCTCCCTGGTTGCGGATGCCGAAGCCGTCGCTGGCGCAGACCACGACGTTGGCCTCGTCGCAGGCGGCGGCGACACAGCGGTCCCAGCCGCGCTCGTTGAGCACCAGGCCGATGCGGCTGCGCGCTGCGTCGGCGGGCAGGGCGGCCATGATCTCCTCGGCGCCGGCCATCTGCGGCACGCGCCTGGGGTTCACGAAGCTGACCACCTCCTGGCGTTTGACGCCGCAGGCCTCCAGCCGGGTGATCAGTTCGACCTTGTCGGCGACCTCGAGAATGGCCTTCTCGTTCTGCAGGCCGTCGCGGGCGCCGACTTCGACGATCTCGATCAGGCGGCTCATTCTTCCTCGTCCTTCAACGCTTCACGGTTGACGTTCGGCGCCACCGGGCCGCGCGAGGCGGGGGTGGCGGCGGCCGGCTGGCGGGCCAGGTCGGTGGCCCGGGGCAGGCCGCGATAGATGGTCAGGTCCATCTCGTCACCCTTGACGTAGTTGAAGCCCTTGAGGCGGGTGATCGGATCGACCGGCACGCCCTGCGCCTTCATCAGCGCCAGGAACGCCTTCTGCTCCCGCTTTTCGACGATTGCGGGGCGGCCTTCGGAGAGGGCCCGGACGGCGTCCTCGGGGCCGCCGAGGCCGGTGCGGCTGCCCAGCGCGAAGACCAGGCTGGGTTCGGAATAGCCGGCTGTCTCGATGGGGCCGGGGGTGCGGCCGACCTGCGGGTCGAGGCCGGTGCGCTTGAGGGCCATGGCCAGGCGCGGGGCCAGCCAGAGGGGCTCCAGCCGCGGCATAAGCTGGCCGACCAGAAGGGCGTGGCCGAGCGCCCCGACGACGCCGACGGCCAGCACGGTCTGCAGATTGGTGCGCCGGTAGATCATCCAGCCGCCGGCGATGGCCGTTGCCAGGAAGACGGCGGCGGTCAGGAGGGTCCAGATGAGGTCGGGGCCGTCGCCGTACTCGGTCATGCCGTAGACGGCGATGCCGGCCAGGACGAGGCTGGCCAGGCCGAGCAGGGCGACGCCGGCGATGCGGCTCCAGCGCTGCGGCGCGGTCATGACGGCGGCGGCGATCAGCCAGTAGGCGGCGGCGTGGGTCGGCAGGGTGTAGTGCGGCAGCTTGGTCGGCAGGATCTCGAACAGCAGCCAGGTCGGGATCAGCCAGCAGAGGGCGAAGCGGACGCCGGGCTCGCCGCGCTGTTTCCAGGCCAGCATGACGGCGGCGGGAACCAGCAGGATCCAGGGGAACATGGTCCAGGGCGCGACCAGCAGGTGGTAGCCGATCGGGCCGCCGTGCCGCTCGTGGCCGCCGACCAGCTTGGGGGCTAGGTCGCCGCCGATGGCCGAGCCCCAGAAGGCCCCGTCGGTGGCGACGCTGATGGCCAGGGCCCAGGGACCGCAGATGCCGAGGATCAGCACCAGGCCCCATCCCCAGCCGATGTCCTTCATCCAGCGGACCTCGCGGTCCCAGGCCCAGAGCGCCGCCAGGGTCAGCAGCAGGACCATCAGCACCACCGGCCCCTTGACCAGCATGCCGACGGCGACGGCGACCCAGAGGATCAGCTTGGTTCGCCAGCTGACCGGGCCTTCCCCGGCCCGGTGGCGGGCGTACATCCGGGCCAGGGCGGCGAGCGCGATGGTGGTGCAGGCGGCCAGCACGGCGTCGGTCTTGGCGATGAAGGCCTCGGTGCTGAGCAGGAAGCCCGAGCCCAGCATGGCCCCGGCCAGCAGGGCGGTGCGCTCGTTCCAGAAGGCCCGGGCTCCCCAGACACAGGCGACGGCGGCCAGCATGGCCCCGATCAGGGATGGCAGGCGGTAGGGCCAGATGTCGCGGTTCTCGACGTCGGACAGCAGGGCGACGCTGGCCGCCTGCAGCCAGTGGATGCCGACCGGCTTCTTGTCGCGCGGCCGGTCCTGGAAGTTGATGGCGACATAGTCGTCGCTCTCCAGCATCTGGGCCGTGGCCTGGCTGAAGCGGGCCTCGTCGCGGTCGATGGGCGGCATGGCCATCAGGCCGGGCAAGCCGCACAGGAAGGCGATGACGGCCGCGACCAGCGGGCCGCGCCAGCCCTTGGCCAGCATGTCCAGACGGGATTCGAGGCTCATGGCTTGGTAGATAGCATTGGCGGTTGGCGGCGCATAACGCTGGAACCTTCTCTCAGATACTCATCCGTCATCCCGGGCGCCCGCAGGGCGACCCGGGACCCAGGGGCCGCGTGCGGTGTGGTGGCCCCTGGGTCCCGGCTCTCCGCTGCGCTACGGCCGGGATGACGGAGGAAATGAACTCCCGCGACGGGCCCACGCATTCGATCAGATTTCCACTTCCGCCAATCCCGCTCTATTAGGGGCCTATGAGCACCCCAGACTATTCGATCGTCGTGCCCGTCTATGACGAGGGCGAGGCCGCCCCGTTGCTGGCCCGCGAGATCGCCGCCGCCTTCGGCGACCGGTCCTACGAGATGATCTTCGTCAACGACGCCAGCAAGGACGACACCCAGGCCCAGCTGACGGCGCTGAAAGGCGAGTTTCCGCAGCTGCGCGTGCTGGCCCACCGCAAGAACAGCGGCCAGAGCCGGGCCATCCGCTCGGGCATCCTCGAGGCCCGGGCCCCGATCATCGTCACCCTCGACGGCGACGGCCAGAACGACCCGGCCGACGCCCCGCGCCTGGCCGAACGGCTGAAGGCCTCGCCCAAAGAGTTGGCCCTGGTCGGCGGCGAGCGGGTCAAGCGCCAGGACTCCGAGGCCAAGCGCTGGGCCAGCCGCTGGGCCAACCGCATCCGCCGGCGGCTGCTCAACGACAACTGCAACGACACCGGCTGCGGGCTGAAGGCCTTCCGGCGCGAGGCGTTCCTCAGGCTTCCCTACTTCGACCACATCCACCGCTACCTGCCGGCCCTGATGCTGCGCGAGGGGTTTGAGATCGCCTTCGAGCCGGTCAACCACCGGCATCGCGAGACGGGGGTGTCGAAATATAATAACTGGGGCCGGCTGAAGGCCTCGGTCAGCGACCTGCTGGGCGTGATGTGGCTGAACACCCGGGCGCGCAATCCGCTGGGCGTCGACGAAGTCTAGAGATTTGCAGGCTGAGTTGAACGATTTCAAAGGGTTGACCCCGCGCGGGTTTGAAGTTTGTTTGAAGTCGATTTGAAGTTCGGCTGAAGTCCCGGTGAAGCGGACTTGAAGCCGGCGTTCGGCGCGGCTTCGGGCCTGACGGGCTTATCGAAGCGGCCAACCATTATACGCCGAGCTCCACTCCCAACCTGTCATCCTTCGGCGCCCGCAGGGCGACCGGAGGACCCATCGCGGATGCGGGACCGCCTGGGGCCAGCACGCCATCATCGACGGCTGCGCATCCCCGGACGCGCCATGCGCCAGGCGGAGGAATGGGTCCTCCGGTTCCCGCTTCGCGGGCCCGAAGGATGATGGGTGGACGACCCCCTGACGGCATCTGAGTGCCACAATGGTCGGATTGACCCTGACCAAGGCGAAGGAGGC
>JAQGIK010000122.1 GCA_028291265.1 Caulobacter sp.
CAGGCTGGCCCTGCTGCGCCGGGGCCGCAGCCCGGGCCAGGCGGTGGCCGCCCTCGGGGCCGAGGCGCGCGATCTGGGCCCGCGTGGGCCGGACCGCATCTACGGCCGCGGCCTGGTCGCCGCCGACCTGCGCATGGCCCCGCCAAATCGTCGCTAGGACTGGCCGGCGTTGAAGAAAAATCACCGGTCCACGGAAGAACCGCCCGGTTCCCGTCGTTGGAACCTTCGAGAGGCCTCGCGGCTTTGCTGCGCCAGACCTCAAGTCGACAAGACTCTCGAAGGAGAAACACCATGAAGACCACCTTCCTCTGCGCGGCCGCGGCCTGCGCCCTGCTCGCCGCCGGTTCGGCCAACGCCCAGATCCTGGGCGGCTCGGGCAATGTCGGCGGTAACGTCGGCGGCGGCCTTGGCGGTGTCACCGGTTCGGGCGGCGGCTCGCTGACCGGCAGTGTCGGCAGCCCCGACCTCGGCGGCGTGCGCGATCGCGCCACCGACACCACCAGCCGCGCGGCCTCCGCCGCCGAAGCCCGCGCCGAACGGGTCCGGGCCAAGGCTGAAAAGGCCAGGGCTCGCGTCGAACGCGCCGCCGCCGCCGAAGCCCGTGGCTCGGCCAGCGGCTCCATCGACCGCCAGGGCGGCGCCGTCACCGGCTCCGGCTCGGCCTCGGGCATGGTGGGCACGTCCAGGGGCTCGGCCGGCCTGACCGGTTCGGCTTCGGCCACCGCCGACCGCGCCGCCGCCGCCCGTGACGTGGGTGAAGCGCGCGGCCAGGCCGCCCGTGTCGCCGGCGAAACCCGTGGCCAGGCGGCCCGCGCCGCCGGTCAGGCGCGCGGCAAGGCCGCTTACGCCGCCAGCCGCGCCCAGGGTGAGGCCCGCAGGGCCGGCGACGTCCGGGCCGAGGGGTCGGCCCAGGGGTCGGCGAAGGCCAAGGCCAAGGCCGAAAAGAAGCCCCGCAACCCCGACAGCGAAGTCAGCCAGGATAACTGAGCCGACGGCGGGATGTCCGCGCCTCTCTCAGGGAGGCGCGGCGTTCCGATCGGGCTGGGGCCTATGCAGACCTACATCTTCCACCTGACCCGCGCCGGCCAGCCCGAGCCCGACGTCCTGTCGGTGACCGTCTCGGGCGACCGGCGCGCCCGCGAACTGGCCGGAGAAATTCTCGGCCGCAGCCCTGACCACCTGGCCATCGAGGTCTGGTTCGAGGGCCTGCCGGCCTTCGCCGTCTCGGCCGGCGAGGATGCGACATAGTTTTGCGGTGACGCGGCGCCACCCCTGCGCTAAGCCCGGAGCGGGGGAAGACGCGTGCCCGGTGAACCGAAAAGTCCGACGGAATCCGAACCGGCCATCGTGGTCCGGGGGCTGTCGCATCGCTATCCGCGAGCGGCGCACGAGGCGCTGAGCGGCGTCGACCTGACCATCGAACGCGGCAGCTGTTTCGGGCTGCTGGGTCCCAACGGGGCCGGCAAGAGCACCCTTATCGCGCTGATGACCGGCATGATCGCGCCGCAGTCGGGCGAGATCCTCGTCGAGGGCGTTTCGGCCGCCAAAGACCCGCGCGCCCTGCGCCGGGCCGGGGCCCTGGCGCCGCAGGACTTCGCCTTCTACCCGGCCCTCAGCGGGGCCGACAACCTGGCCTTCTTCGCCGGCCTCTACCGCATCCCCAAGGCCGACTGGCCGGCCCGCCGCGCCGCCGCCGTCGCCGCCACCCAACTCGAGGACTGGCTGGACAAGCCGGCCGAGACCTACAGCGGCGGCCTCAAGCGGCGGCTGAACCTGGCCATCGCCCTGATCAACGCCCCGCGCATCCTCTACCTCGACGAGCCGACCGTCGGCATCGACGCCCGGTCGCGCCAGACCATCCTCGAAGCCATCAAGGCCCTGAAGGCCGACGGCGTGACCATCGTCTACACCTCCCACTACATGGAGGAGGTCGAGCAGCTGTGCGACGCCGTCGCCGTCATCGACCACGGCAGGCTGGTGCTGCAGGGCCGCACGGCCGAACTGCTGACCGAGGCCGCCGCCCGCCGCCTGACCGTCACCCTGGCGACGCCGGCCACGGGGAAAGCGAAGGCGGCGCTCAAGGCTCTGTCGCCCGACTGGTCGGCCGAGGGCCGGGTCGATCTCGACCTCGCCGGCCAGGCCGACCTGCCGGCCGTGCTCGAAAAGCTGCAGGCGGCCGGCCTCAAGGTCGCCCGCGCCGAGTACGGCGTCAGTCGGCTGGAGACCCTGTACCTCAGCCTGCTCGACCAGGCGGCGGCGGAGGAGGCGGCGTGAACCCGCTGTTCGCCACGATTCTCAAGGAACTGCGGCTGCTGCGCCGCGACCTCCACGGCCTCGCCCTGCTGTTCATCCTGCCGCTCGTCTTCATCCTGATCATGTCGCTGGCCCTGCAGGACCTGTTCGCCTCGCGGGCCGGTCATCTGGCCGACGTGCTGCTGATCGACCACGACGGTACGCCGAAGTCGAAAATGCTGCAGGAGAGTTTGGCGAAAAACGAGGCTTTCGGCATTAAGCGCCAAATGGCGCCGAAAGACCTGAAACAGGCGCTGAAGACTGGCGGTTACGCCTTCGCCATCGAGATCCGCAAGGGTTACGGCGCCAGCCTGGAAGGCCAGCCCGATCCCAAGACGCCGACCCTGCTGGCCGTCACCGTCGCGCCGGACACCGACAAGCGCACCGAGAAGCTGATGCTGGCCGCGCTCGGCGAAGCCACCGGCCTGCAGCGCACGCAGCAGCTGATCGGCTTCTTGCCCACCGAGGACCCGTTCGGCTATCCGATCGACCCGCCCAAGGTCGAATCCCCGAAGATCGATCTCGCCTACGCCTACGCGCCGGCCAAGCCCGGCGCCTCGCCCTCGGCCGTGCAGCAGAGCGTGCCGGCCTGGCTGGTCTTCGCCATCTTCTTCGTCTCCATCCCCTTCTCCAACACCTTCATCCGCGAGCGGCAGCTGGGCGTGCAGCGACGGCTGGCGACCATCGACGTCGGGCCCCTGACCCAGTTCCTCGGCAAGCTGATCCCCTACTTCCTGGTCAACCAGATCCAGGTGGTGCTGATGCTGGCGGCGGGCATGTTCCTCGTCCCCCTGCTCGGCGGCCAGGCGCTGCAGCTCAACGGCAGCCCCTTCGCCCTGGTCCTGCTGTCGGCCGCCGTCAGCCTGGCGGCCCTGGGCCTCGCTCTGCTCATCGCCGTCACCGCCCGCACCAGCGAACAGGCGACCATGGCCTCCGGCCTCGGCGCCATCGTGCTGGCGGCGCTGGGCGGCATCATGATCCCCAAGTTCGTCATGCCGCAGGGCATGCAGGCCATCGCCGACCTGTCGCCGATGGCCTGGGGGCTGGACGGCTTCCTCGGGTTGTTGCTACGCGGGGGCGGGGTGGGGGACATCTGGGGCGAGCTGGTCAAGCTGACCGCCTTCGGGGCCGCCACCCTGGGCGCGGCCTGGCTCGTGCACCGGTATCAGAAGTAGGGACCTGCCATGTCAGACCGCGCGCAAATGCTGGCCGACCTCAAGGCGATGATCGTGCGCGAGTGCGACAAGGAAGAGATGGACCCCAGCGAGATCGGCGACGACGAACGGCTGATCGGCGGCGGCCTCGACCTCGACAGCCTCGACGCCCTGCAGATCAGCATGGCGGTGAAGGAGAACTACGGCGTCCGCATCGAGGGCGGTCCCGACGCCCGCAAGGCCCTGGCCTCCATCAACGCCCTGGCCGACTTCATCGAGGCCGAGCGCGGCAGGAGCGCATGAGGCGGGCCTGGTTCCACGGGGCCGGGCTGCACACCTCGCTGGGCGCCACCCTTTCCGACAATCTGGACGCTTTGCCCGCCGGCCCGCCGCCGCCGGGGATGACGCCCGTGCCGCTCGGCGATTCGGTCGAGGCCGTGCCGAGCATGCTGCTCAGCGGCCTGCCGCTCGAGGATGTCGAGACCCGTCTGTGGCGCGCCCTCGAACCGGTGGTCGAGGCGGCGCTGGCCGGATCCGACCTGACGCCGGCCCAGCGGGCGCGCACGGCCCTCTTCCTCGGCACGTCGAGCCTCGACATCTCGGTGACCGAGGCCATCTACGCCGCCGCCCTGAAGACTGACCCGGGCGCCCATCCGCTGATGACCAATGCGGCCATGGGCGGCCTCGCCGAGGCCATCGCCCGGCGGTTCGGGCTGCGCGGGCCCGACTACACGATCAACACCGCCTGCACCTCCAGCGCCAACGCCCTGATCTACGCCGACGCCATGATCCGCGAGGGGCTGATCGACCACGCCCTGATCGTCGGCCTCGAGATCTTCAACGTCATCACCGCGCTCGGCTTCCAGTCCCTGGCCCTGCTGGCCCCGAGCGGCATGCGGCCGTTCGACGCCGCCCGAGCCGGCCTGGTGCTCGGCGAAGGCGTCTCGGCCCTGGTCATCGGCGCCACGCCCGGACCGTCCGGCTTCCACCTGCGGGCCGGGGCCAACCTCTGCGACACCCACGGCGTCTCGGCGGCCAATCCGGACGGCTCGACGGTCGCCGCCGTCATGCAACAGGCCCTCGACGCCGCCGGGCTGAAGGCCGCCGACATCCTGGCGGTCAAGGCGCACGGCACCGCCAGCCTGCTCAACGACGAGGCCGAGGCGGCCGGCATGCACCGGGTGTTCGCCATCGTCCCGCCGATGCTGGCCATCAAGCCCTTCATCGGCCACACCTTCGGCGCCTGCGGCCTCAACGAACTGCTGCTGGTCTGCGGCGCCATCGAGCGCGGCTGCCTGCCGCCCGTCCCGGGGATCAGCGCCGAACCGGGCGAGCTGGGCCTGATGCTGAACCAGACCTGGGTTCCCGTCGGGCGCGGGGCCTTCCTGCTCAACTACTTCGGCTTCGGCGGCAACAACACCAGCCTGGTGGTGGCCAATGACTGAGGCCCGCATCGCCGGCGCCTACATCAAGGGATGGGGCGACTACGTCTGCGAAGAGGGCGGCGAACTCACCGACCTCAAGCCGATCCTGAAAGCGACCCTGGGCCAGCCGGTGCGCCGCATCGGCCGCTTCATCTCCCTGGCCCTGATCGGCGCCGCCCGCTGCCTGGAGGGCAAGACCCCGCCGCCGGACACCGCCGTCTACTTCACCACCGGCAGCGGCGACTTCGAGGTCACCGTCGAGGTCATGGAACATCTGTTCCGCGACGGCTTTCCGCCCAAGCCGCTGAGCTTCATCAACACCGTCAGCAACGCCGCCTGCTTCTACGTCGCCAAGTCCTTCGGCCTGACCGGCCGCTCGACCTGTATCGGCAGCCGCGCCTTCGGCTTCGAGACGGCCCTCCAGTTGGCCCTGCTCGACCTGAAGATGGGCACGATCAGGTCGGCCCTGATCGGCTCGGCCGACATCGTCCTGCAACCGGTCGCCATCCACCGCCAGCGCCTGGCGCAAGCGCCGGACGCCCCCCTCGGCGAGGCCGCCCACTGGCTGTGGCTGACGGCGGACGGCGAAGGCGGCGCGCTGCCCGATTGCCGCTTCTTCGCCAGCCGCGAGGACCTTATGGCCTGGATGGGGGGATTCGATCCGGATTCGACCGTGCTGGGTCTTGGCGAGGGCCTGGACGATGACCGTTTCAGCCTGTCCCGGACCTTCGACTACCGCACCGGCCGCCCCTACTACGACAGCCGCACAGCGGCTGCCCCGTCTGCTTTCCTGACCCAGGCAGGGTCTGGCGAGACGATGTTGCACGTCTCGACGGACGGCGCCGGCCGCTATGCGGCCTTCACGGTTCGTCGCTGACCGGCCGCAGCCAGGAGCCGATCACCAGGCTGTTGATGTTCATCGCCGCGTGCAGGAGCATGACTTGCCATAGCTGGCCGGTGGCCAGGTAGAAGGCCGTCATGACCGCCCCGACCACTGTTGTAACCAGAACCCCGCGCCAGCCCTGGTAGAGATGCAGCAGGCCAAAGGCCAGGGTCGCCAACACAATCCCCAACACGGGCTGCCCTGTCACCAGGACGATCAGCAGCGGCAGGACCAATCGGAACAGCAGCTCTTCGTTGAACCCGGCGCCGAGGCTGAGCAGGGTCACGGCCGCCCGTTCGGCGTTGTTCCGGGGAAACATCGCCAGCACGTCGCCAGCGATCCAGCGAGGCCCGCTGCGCGCCGCCCTGCGACGGGCCAGAAGAACCCGCAGCCCCGTAGCCGCGGCCAGGGCCAGGAGCATCACAACACCGTAGGCCGGCCCCAACACGGTTTCGGCCCGGCCCATGCCGACCAGATGGCGAAAGGCTTGAATTTCTTCCGGCATCTCGAGGATCGCGCCCCACCGGGCGAGAGCGGCCAACGACAGCAGGGAAGGCGCACCGAAGAGGATGAACCCACCGGCCGCCCAGCGCAGGAAGGCGTGCTGACGGTCGCGGGTTTCCGTGAGGGCCTTGAACTTCGCAAAGGCCTTGCGATCCCGTGTTCCACTGAACACGAGCAGGCCGACGATCAGCGCCAGTAGCAGAACGGGTGTCATGTCGCTGCCTGTCAAACCTGAACCGGAAGGCCGGCCCTTACGGATTTAGATCCCCTTCAGCCCCTGCCACATGGCCAGTTCCTTGTCGGCGATGCGGTTGAGGATGGCGTCCAGCTCTTTGACATCGAGTTTCTGACGCTTGCGCGCCATCTTGGTCGCCACCAGCGCAAACCGCCGCCATTCGTCGCCGGCGTCGGTCAGGGCGGCCGAGGCCTCCTTCAGCCGGTCGTTGCCGAGGATCTTGCCGCTCTCCTGCAGGAAGCTGGCATAGAGGAAGCGGAACCCCGCCCCGCCGGTGCCGATCTCTTCCTGCATGCGGACGATGTGGCCCAGATACTGCGGCAGCTTCGTCTCGGCGTCGGCCCCGGCCGCCACCTTGGCGATGTTCTTGCCGAGGAAGCGAATGCCCTTGACCCCGATGATCGGCAGCGGCGCCCCGACCATGATCCGGCGGTTCATCCGCACCGCCTTGGGCACGGCGGTGGCGTAGTCGATCTCGCCGGGCGTGCCCTCGGGGTAGTACATCATCCCCTTGGCGGCCATCGCCCCTTTGGCGAACCGCGCCTTCTGCAGGCTGGCCGAATCGCAGCGGACCGTCTGTTCGAAGATCGGGTCGCTGATCAGATAGTCGTCGCCGTCCCGCCCGAAGACCACCAGGTTGTGGGCGTTGAAGTGGAAGCGCATGTCTTCCGGAAAATAGGGCAGCCAGTAGACGCAGGTCTGCAGGCCGACCGCACGGCCCTTGTCCAGTTGGGTGTCGAGCGCCGCCTTGCCGGCGGCCGGATCGCGATACGTCTGGCGCTTCCAGCTCATGCCCAGCTGCTTGGCCACGCCCTTGATGATGTGGCCGGGTGGCATGCGGTAGGCGATCAGCGGCATGCCGGCCATCTTGATCATCGGCATGTAGGCGAAGGTCAGGGCCGAACTCAGGCCAAAGGCCATCGGCTCGTTCATGGCCAGGCCGCCGTGGCTGACCATGTTGGCGACCACGCCGCTTTCGCAGTGGGCCGACTGGCGGTGGGCGAAGTCGGTCATCTAAGGAGCGTCCGGCAGCGTGCGCAGCTGTTCGAGAGGGATGTCCATGACCTCGGCGTAGCGGGCCAGGATCCTGTGCGAGAGGCCGGCGAAGACCGACGGCTGGAAGTGGCGATTGACCCGCCAGGCCCAGAGGCCCGTCGTGGCCGCCAGCGTCGCCGGTTCCATGCGCCGCTGGTACATCCAGTAGACCAGCGGGCTGACCTTGCCGGCCCTGGCGTCGCGATAGGCCTCGTCGCGCAGGCGGTTCAGTTCGTCCACGGCCTGGACGGTGGCGAAGGTCTCGGGCTCCCAGCCGGCCGAGTTCACCTCGGTGTACTCGCCGCTGTCGTCGACCGCGTAGAGCAGCTTTTTCGTCCCGCCATAGGTGCGGGCGGTCTCCTGCGGGACCTCGTCCTTCTTCATCGAAGGCTCCTTACGCCACCGTCAGATGCATGAAGCCGCTGGAGAAGCGGCCCGATTCGGGGATCCAGCACAGCAGCCGCTGGCCGGGCTCCAGGTCGCCGCTCTGGGCCAGTTCGTCGATCATGATGAACATCGAGGCGGCCCCGGTGTTGCCGCGGGTGGTCAGGTTGGTGAACCAGCGGTCCTGCGGCACGTCGAAACCGGCCACCTGCATGCCGGCGTGGACCTTGTCGCGGAAGTACTCGCTCGAATAGTGCGGCAGGAACCAGTCGATGTCGTCGGCCCGCAGCTGGTACTTCTGGACGATGCCGGGCAGCGGCTTTTCGACCGTGTAGTGGATGACGTGCTCGTTCAGAAGGCGGACGTCCTGCTTGATCGACATCACCGAGTCGTTCTCGCGCTCCTTGGGGCTCATCGCCGACCAGCCGGTGATGCTGCCGTCGGCGTTCTTGGAAGCCCCCGCATACATGCAGGTCTCCATGTCGCCGGCGTAGGAGAAGGTCTCGATCCAGTCGATGCGCAGGTTGGTCGCCCCTTCGCGGGGCTTGTCCTGCAACAGGAAGGCGCCGGCCCCGTCGCTGAGCATCCAGCGCAGGAAGTCCTTCTCGAAGGCGATCTCCGGGCTCTTTTCCAGCTCGTCGACCTTGGACTCGATCTCGGCGCTGAAGTTGGAGGCGCTGAGCACCGGCGAGGGGCAGTCCGAACCGGTGGCGACGGCGTTGTTGTGCAGCCCGCCAGCGACGGTGACAAAGGCGTACTTCAGGGCCGTGATGCCCGACAGGCAGACGCCGCTGGTGGCGATCACCTCGCAGGGCGGCAGGCCCAGTTCGCCCTGCACCATCGAGGCGTGGTTGGGCATCACCTGGTCGGGGATCGAGGTGCCGCAGGCCAGGATGTCGACGGGCGGCAGGCCGACCGTCTGGTCGAGACGGCGCACGGCGGCGGCGGTCAGCTGCGCATTGTTGTGCGTGGCTTTGCCGGTGGCCGGGTCGATGGCGTAGTGGCGCGACTTGATGCCGTTGCTGCGCAGGATGGTGCGGCGGGCGCGGCTCGGGCGGCCGCCGGCCTGGCCCAGCACGCTCTCCATCTCGTCGTTGAAGACCGGCTCATTGGGCAGGAAGCTGGCCGTGCCGGTGATGTAGACGCTGCGGATGGTCATTCGGCGGCTCCCAACAGAGCGCGGCCTTCGCCCGACGGCTCGGCGTAATAGGCGCGCTGGCGGGCGATACTCGCCTTGGCCAGCGGCTTGATCAGGCTCTTGATGACCGCCAGCAGCGGCACGACGGTGACGATCAGGGTGAACAGGAAGGCGACATAGACCACCAGCACCACGCCGCGCAGGGGATTGCCGGGCTTGCCGCAGGCGCGCAACAGGCGGCCCCAGATCAGGAAGCTCTTGCGGGCCACTTTTTCCGAACTCATCAGCCCCTCGAAGATCGACACGGCCCCAAGCTCGCTCAGCATCGGCGCGGTGTCGCCCTTCGAACGGGTGGGCAACTTTGCTGCAATCGCGTCGCCGAACCGGGCGCAGCCGGCGATGTCTTCCTGGCTGACGCCGGCCTCCGGCACCACGCCGCCGAGGAAGGGCCCCTTCTTGCCGGTCAGCATCCAGGCCGGGGTGGAGACGAAGGTGAAGGCGCTGTGGGCGCTGTCGGTCAGCACCACATTGTCGATCAGGTGGGCGCCGAGCGCCGTCAGCTGCTCTTTCATCCGCTCCTGCGCCGACAACCACATGTTGCGGCAGCCGATGACGGTGATGACCGGCTTGCCGGCCAGCAGGACCTTCGCTTCCGGGCTCTGCAGGAAGGCGGTGATCGGCTTCGACGGCGACAGGAACCACACCGAATAGCCCAGGATCACCAGGTCGAAATCGATGTTGGCCGGCATCACCGGCGGCAGAATCGGGTCCACATCCTCGTAGACCGTCTCGGGGAAGGTGTTGAAGAAAAAGCCCGTCGGCCAGGGGAACGGATAGGGCGTCGCCGGCTCGATGGGCAGCCAGCTCACCTCGATATCAGGCGCGGCTTCGAGCGGCGCCACCGTCGAGCGAAGAATATCGCTTAACTGCCCCGTCTGAGAATAGTGAACGACCAGCACCCGCTTCATCGATACGCCCCGACTTCCCCCAAAAGCACTGCATCGATCCATAGGCGAAACCGCGCCCGTATGGCAACGAAACGCTGAGCGAATTTCGTCGGTTAGCAGAGGGATTCAGCGGGCCTTGGGCGCGGGCGCCGCATCGTTGTGCGCCGCGGCGATCAGACCGGGCTCAGAGTGAGGCGTCCGTCGACCAGCGGCTCGGCTCCGACGGCTGCCTTGACGCTGACTGTGTCGGCCCTGGCCTCGCCGAAGCTGACCTGCACGGTCTCGCCCGCCCGCAGCAGGCGCAGGAACTTCATCCGCCGCACGCCGGTGCAGGTCCGGTCCGGATGCGCCCGCGCCAGGGCGTCGAGCAGGTGCTCGAGCAGGACCACGCCGGGGACGACCGGATTGCCGGGGAAGTGGCCGGGCAGGGCGGGATGGCCGGGGTTGATCGTGAAGGCGGAAGTCATCAGGGTTCGCGCAGATTCGTTTCCTCCTTTTCGCCCGTGACGCCCCCGATGTCGAACATCCCGCCGATGACCAAGGACGAGATCGCCCGGGCGATTCCACACGCCGGGGCGATGAACCTGCTGGAAAGCGTCACCGGCGGCGGCTCCGACTGGATCAGCTGCACCGCCGTCAGCCACCGCGATCCCGCCAACCCGCTGCGCCACGACGGCCGCCTGCCGGCCAGCGCCGGGGCCGAATACGCCTCCCAGGCCATCGCCCTGCATGCCCAGCTGACGGGGATCGAGAAGGAGCCCCGGCGCGGCTTCCTGGCGGTGATCAACAACCTCAGCTGGACGCGGGATCGGCTCGACGGCGTGGCCGGCGACCTCGAAGTCCGCGCCGAACAACTGGCCGCCACCGGCGCGGCCCTGCAGTACGCCATCACTATTATCGGCGACGGCCAGATCCTGGTCATGGGTGAACTGATGGTGGCCCTGGAGCGGACTTAGGACCTGTGGGGACTGGTTCGGCGCGGAGCGCCGTACCTGTCCCCCTACTTGTTCACGACATCCCGCTTCATCGGCGCCAGCTTGGCCAGGAAGCGGTTCTGCATGCCGAACGGCACGCCTTCCTTGTCCATGGCCTTCTGCAGGATCTCGACCAGCGCGCCCATGTCGCCGGGCTTCACGCCCATGTCCTTGTGGGCCGCCGCCATGTCGCGACCGCTGTAGGCGCAGCCGCCGCCGAGCACGTAACAGAAGTGCTCGTTCAGCGTCCGCTCGATGCGCGGCCGCTCGAACGGCTTGAAGATCGGCCCGATGCGGGCGTCGGCGTAGGCCATGTCCAGGGTCGTGGCGACAATCCGCGCCAGGCCGTCCTTGCCATGAAACGCCTCGAACACCTTCGGATCGGTGATCGGCCCGGTCCCGGCGTTGGCCTCGGCGACGGTGTAGGGGTCGACCTTCTCCTCGCCGGGCATGGCCCAGGGCCGGGTTTCCTGCGCATAGGCGGCCGCCGCCAGGACGGTCAAAGTGAGGGCGGCGGTGAGGCCGAGCAGGGTCTTCATCGGTCTAGAATCCGGCCTGGAGGGAGATGTAGACACCGCGCTGGTCCTTGACGGTGGCGATGTCGCCGAGGTCCACATAGGCGGCGGTGACCGAGAGGTTCTTGTTGAAGGCGTAGGCGACGAAGACGTCGGCCCAGTCATCCTCCTTCGCAAAGCCGAGGTTCTCCGGCTTGCTGCGGTACTCGGCCCCGAAGGCCAGCCGCCGGCCCGCCAGCCAGGCCACCGAGCCCTCGAACTGCGGCGAATAGCCGTCCTCGTTCGGACCGCCGAAACCCAGCAGGCCGGTCTGGTTGGCCCTGGTCAGCCGCACCGCGCCGCTGACCACCAGGCTGCGGTCCAGCAACAGCTTGGTGGCGGCGACATAATAGTCGACCCCCTGGTCGTCCCGGCCGCCGACCGCGCCGATGATCGCGCCCTGGTCGTTCATCTTGTACTGCGCCCCGACCGCGACCTGCGGATACCAGCGGTCCTGGTCGTAGACGGCGTCGCCCAGCACCACGACCTTGAGGCCGACCACGTCCTGGCTGAAGGTGAAGCCGTCGCCGAGGCCCAGTTTGCCGCCGGTCGATCCGGTGTCGAACTCCTGCCTGGCGTAGGAGAGCTCGACCCGGTCGAACAGGCCCACCGCCACGCCATAGGTGCGGAACTCGAAGTCGGGCAGGCTGACAAAGGTCGCGTGGGCGTTGCCGCCGACCCCTTCCTCGGAGCCATAGCCGGTCGTCGTCGCCCAGGTCGCCAGGCCGCCGCCGCCCGACCCCTCGATGGAGCTGACGCCGCCGGTCAGCAGCAGCTTGCCGCCGGTCTCCAGGTTCTGGGCGCCGGCCGCGCCGGCCGTCAGGCCGAGGGCCAGGGCCGCGCCTGCCATAATCTTGATCATCTGCCCCACGTCCTACCCATTTTAAGGGATTATCGTCGGACACTCGACGCAAGATGCTTAAGGGAGTGTTGGCTTCCCCCCGACTGCGCAAAGCGGGTAAGGGTGCTTCCGGTAGGGTCTTTGACCCATTCTAGGTCTTTGGATTTACTGAGTTTTCATGCCGGCCCTGTAGGCAGAGGCCATGCGTCCGCTGCTTCTGTTCCTTTTGGTTGTGCTGACTCCGACCTGGGCTTGGGCCGGCGATCTGGTCGTCACCGTGCGGGATGCCGCCGGCCAGCCGGTGCAGAACGCCGTCGTCACCGTCTATCCGGCCGGCGGCGCGCCCAAGGGGCCGATTCGGTTCGCCTGGCCGCTGACCGTGGCGCAGCAGAACATCCAGTTCGACCCCTTCGTGCTGGTCGCGCCGGTCGGGGCGGCGGTGTCCTTCCCCAACCGCGACAAGGTGCAGCACCACGTCTATTCGTTTTCGGCCGGCAACAGGTTCGAGCTGAAGCTGTTCGGCCGCGACGAGAGCCGCAGCGTCACCTTCAAGGCCGTCGGCGTCGCCGCCATCGGCTGCAACATCCATGACCAGATGGTCGGCTATGTGAAGGTCGTCGACACCCCCTTCGCGATCAAGACCGGGGCAGACGGCGTCGCCACCCTGCGCGGCCTGCCGGCCGGCCAGGCGACCATCCGCGTCTGGCACCCCTGGCTGCGGGCCCCGAAGAACGAGGCCAGCATGGCCTTCGCCCTGCCGGCTGCCGGCGTCGCCCGTCCGGCCATCGCCGTCGAGATCCGTCGCCCGGCCGGCGGACACATGCACTGATGTTCCGCTTTTCCAGCCTTCGCGGTCGCCTGACCGTTCTCTACGCCGGGCTGTTCGGCGTCGCCCTGCTGGCCACGGCGGTGGCCGTCACCCTGTCGGTCGGCGGCAACGCCCGCCATCAGGTGGAGAAGGAACTGGCCGCCGGCGGCGCCGTGTTCGACCGCCTCTGGGCCATGAAGGCCAGCCAGCTGGCCGACGGCGCCAGGGTGCTCAGCCGCGACTTCGGCTTCCGCGAGGCCTTCGCCTCCGGCGATGCGCCGACCGTCGAATCGGCCCTGACCAATCTCAAGGACCGCCTCAGCCTCGACCGCGCCTTCATCGTCGGCGCCGACGGAACCCTGACCGGCGCGCCCGACATCGGCCAGGCCGCCGCTTCCGACCTCTGGTCCGCCCTCGACGGCGGCGCCCAGTCGGGCGTGCTGCGCATTGGCGACACACCGTATCAGGCCGTCGCCGAACCGATCCTTGCCCCCCAGCTGGTCGGCTGGGTGGTCTTCGCCGAGAAGCTGGACCGCCAGGAAATGGCCTCGCTCGAAGGCCTGGCCTCCATCCCGCTGTCGGCCGCCGTCCTGACCCGCCAGACGGGCCGGCCCTGGCGCTCGACCGACGCCGGCAAGGCCGCCGATCCCCGCCTGTCGAAATTCGCCGACATCAAGACGTCCGGCCCCCGACCTCTGCAGACCGACAGGGGCGAAGCCGTCGCCCTGGCCCGGCCGCTGGCGGTGATGGGCGACAACGCCGACGCGGTCCTCGTCCTGCGCTATCCGCTCGACCTGGCTATGGCCCCCTACCGCAGCCTGCTGGTCACCCTGGTCTTCGTCGGCCTGCTCGGCCTGGCCCTGCTGGTCGCCGGCAGCTGGCTGCTGGCCCGCTCGATCACCCGCCCCATCTCCGCCCTCGACGAGGCCGCCCGCCGCCTGCGTGACGGCGAAGACGCCCATGTCGCGGTCGAGACCGGCGACGAGATCGGCCGCCTGGCCGACAGCTTCAACGCCATGGCCAGCGGCATCCGCGAGCGCGAGAACCGCATCATCACCCTGGCCCTGACCGACCAGGAAAC
This sequence comes from Caulobacter sp., assembly GCA_028291265.1. GTDB lineage: Bacteria > Pseudomonadota > Alphaproteobacteria > Caulobacterales > Caulobacteraceae > Caulobacter. The sequence continues at coordinate 14,255 of JAQGIK010000122.1, forward strand.
CGCCCTGCCCAACCGCCGCGCCCTGGAAGCCGCCATCGCCGAGGCCGATCCGGAGGGCCTCTACATCGCCGCCATCGGCGTCGACCGCTTCCCGCAGGTGCGCGCCGCCGTCGGCTACCGCCTGGCCGGCGAGATGCTGCGCCAGCTGGCCCTGCGCATGGGCGAGCTTCGGCCCGGCGACCTCGCCGCCCGCCTGTCCAGCGAGCGTCTGGCCCTGATGTTCCGCGCCGCAAATCCCGCCGAGGCGCTGCGCCAGCTGGAAGCCCTGGTCGAGGCCCTGTCCCGCCCGGTGCAGGTCGATGGCCAGACCATCGACGTCGGCCTCAACGCCGGCCTCGCCGCCGTCGCCGACAGCCACGCCGCCGCCCCGGCCGAACGGGCCAGCATCGCGCTCGACCAGGCCCGCATCGGCCACAAGCCGGCCCTGGCCTTCGACGCCGAAAGCTACGGCGACCCGGCCTCCAAGCTCTCCCTGATGAGCGAGATGCTGGCGGCCCTCGCCAACGGCGAGATCAGCATGGCCTACCAGCCCAAGCACGACACCCGGGCCGGCGTCACCACCGGCGTCGAGGCCCTGGTCCGCTGGAACCACCCGACCCGCGGCTTCGTCTCGCCCGACATGTTCGTCGGCCTGGCCGAGGAGACCGGCCACATCCGGGCCCTGACCGTCTGGACCCTGGACCAGGCCCTGCGCGACCAGGCCGCCCTGCGCCTGGCCGGCCACGACCTCACCGTCTCGGTCAACCTGTCGGGCCGCATGCTGGCCGAGCCCGAGTTCGCCACCCGGGCCATCGACATGATCGCGGTCGCGGGAGGCCGCATCTGCCTGGAGATCACCGAGACCGCCGTCATCGACCACCCGGAGACGGCGCACGACATCATCGACCGCTTCCGCGCCGCCGGCATCAAGATCTCCATCGACGACTACGGCTCGGGCCTGTCGTCGCTGGCCTATCTCAAGCAGATCCGCGCCGACGAGCTGAAGATCGACAAGGAATTCATCCTCACCCTCGACCGCAGCGCCCGCGACGCCCTGCTGGTCAAGTCCACCGTCGACCTGGCCCACAGCCTCGGCCTGCAGATCGTCGCCGAGGGCGTCGAGACCGCCGAAAGCCTCGCCATCCTCACCGCCATGGGCTGCGACCTGGCCCAGGGCTACTTCATCGCCCGCCCGATGCCGCTGACCGGCGTGGTCGCCTTCCTCGATGAGGCGAGGGCGCTGACAGCTCCGGCGCTCGCCAAAGCGCGCAAGGCCTAAAACCTCTTCCCCTCCCTCACCGTCAGCCTGCTAAACCGTCTCCAAACATCAGGGGACGCGCCATGAACTTCGACCTCGACGAAGACCACCGCATGCTCAAGGACCTGGTCCGGCGGTTCGTCGACGACAACCTGATCCCGCTCGAGGCCGGCGTCCTGGCTCGCGAGGCGGCCGGTGGCGCGGCGGCCCTGACCGCCGAAGAGACCGCCAAGGTCGATGTGGTGTCCCGCGAACTGGGCCTTTGGGGCCTCGACGCGCCCGAGGACGTCGGCGGCTCCGACCTGCCGCATGTGGCCATGGTGGCGGTCAACGAGGAGCTCGGCCGCAACATCACCAACTACACCATCCCGCCCGACAGCCCGAACCTGCGGATGATGATGGCCACGGTGAACGAGCAGCAGCGCGTCGCCTACCTCGCCCCCTACGTCGCCGGCGAGACCATCTCGGCCATCGGCATCTCCGAGCCCGGGGCCGGCGCCGATCCGTCCGGCATGACCACCAGCGCCGTGCGCGACGGCGACGACTGGATCATCAACGGCCGCAAGATCTGGATCAGCCGCGCCGACCACGCCGACTTCACCATCGTCATGGCCGTCACCGACAAGGAAAAGGGCGGCCGCGGCGGCATGAGCGCCTTCCTCGTCGACCAGGACAGCCCCGGTTTCCAGGTGCTGCGCAAGATCCCCATGCTGGGCGGCCAGTCGACCTACGAGATCGCCCTCGATGACGTCCGCGTGCCCGGCTGGAAGCTGCTGGGAACGGAAGGCCAGGGTTTCGCCCCCATGCAGGTGCGGCTCGGCACCCGCCGCTGCGAGATGGCCGCCTGGTCGATCGGCATGGCCCAGCGGGCGCTGGAGATGATGATCGACTACGCGCCGCAGCGGAAAACCTTCGGCGTCCCCCTCTCCGAACGCCAGACCATCCAGAACTGGATCGCCGACGCCCATACCCGCATCCACGCCGCCCGGTTGATGACCTACGACTGCGCCTGGAAGATGGACCAGGGCCGCGACGTCCGCACCGAGATCTCGATGATCAAGGGCTACGCCACCGAGATGGCCTGGGAGGTCGTCGACCGCGCCATGCAGACCTTCGGGGCCATGGGCATGACCCGCGAACTGCCGCTGCATATGATGGCCTCGAAGATCCGCACCATGCGCATCTACGACGGCCCCACCGAGGTCCACCAATGGGTGGTGGCCAGGAACCTGCTGGGTTCGCGTCGCTAGGCCACCATCCCCAACTACCGCTCATCCCGGCGAATGCCGGGACCCGGATTCAGCCGCGGTCATGGGTGATTGGCCTCCGGTCCCACCTCCTCAGGCCAGGCGTGGAGGCTCCATCTGGGTCCCGGCATTCGCCGGGATGAGCGGGAAGAGGGGGGAGGGCTTGCAGGGTCTAAAAATTAACGAGCAGCGTTCCGTTCTCGTCCGGATACACGGCCTTGAAGCCGTGTCTCGCCTGCAGCCCGGCATCCTCCCAGACCTGCGTGAAGTTGCTCCGGTAGTTGAACATCAGCGTCGCCCCGGCCGAGCCCTTGACCACCCGCGCCACGGCCGCCTGGTCGGGGTGCTCGAAGTAGGAGCCGTTGGTCGAGATCATCCAGCGCGGGCAGTCGACGAGGCCGACCACCTCGGCCGAGGTGTTGGCCATGCTGCCGTGGTGGGCCAGCTTGAAGCCGTCCAGCTTGACCCTGGCCCCGCCGTCTAGCGCCTTCAACGAAGGGGCCATGACGTCGGCATGGGCGTCGGCGGCCAGCACCACCCGCCGGCCCGCATACTCGGCCAGCACCGCGATGCTGCTGCCGTTCGGCGCTGAGCCGTCGGCCTTGAAGGCCAGGGCCGCCAGCGCGTCGACGTCGATGGCCCCGAAGCTTTCCAGTTCGGGCGGGGCGCCCTGCGGCTTGCCCGCCTTTCCCGGGACCAGGCCCGCCAGCCGGCATTCCTTCTCCCAGACCGGCCGCAGGGTCTCCAGCTTCCGCCGCGTCGGCGACAGCAGGGTCAGGGTCAGCCCGCCGGCCAGCTCGACCTTCCGCAAACCGCCGCCCGTGCCCAGCACCACCGGCCCGCCGTCGAAGGCCTTGTTCCAGGGCAGTTTCAGGTCAACCAGCGCCTTGGAGAGCCGCTCCCCCTGCGCCGCCCCGAAACCCTCCAGTTCGTCGTCGAGCAGGTGGTGGTAGGCGTTGAACCAGACATCGCCGACCTCGACGCCCAGCCCGCCGGCCTCCTCCAGCAGGCTGACCACCCCCTCGATGTGGTCGCGGTCGATGTGGCTGATGATCAGGAGCTCCAGCCGCCCCGCCGGCCCCAGGGCCTTGAGCTTCTGGCGCACCGTCTTGCTGGTCGCCTTGCGCCCGCCGTCGATCAGCACATGGCGCGGGCTGGCCGCCTCGCCATAGGTGATCCACAGGCAGTCGCCCTCGCGGGCCGGCAGCATCTCGATCTGGAACATGCGGGCGTCCTTCAGGCCCCCAGCCGCAGGGAGGTGAACACCTGCTGGGGATTGCAGCGGCCGGCCAGCCGGCTGACGGCGTCGAGCGACTGGGCCACGCGGCCGTCCGGATCGGGCTGTTCGACCAGCAGGGTCAGCAGGTCGCGCAGCCGCTTCAGCCCCTCGGTATAGACCGGCACGCCGCGGTCCATGGCCTCCAGCACCTTGGCTCTGATGCCCTCCTGCCGGGTCTGGACCATGCTCACCGCCTGCAGCACGGCGGCGTCCGGCAGCCAGGGATACTGGACGTCGAGCGTCTGCAGCCAGCCGCGCCACGGGGCGTCGTCAAAGGTGGTCGCCGAGCCGATCAGCACATAGCCGCCCGCCGCCGCCAGGTAGGGATTGATGGTCTTGCCGAACAGCGCCTCGGCGGCCTGGCCGAGCAACGCCCGGGCCTCGGGCAGCCGGCCCAGCGCCAGATAGCCCAGCAGGGTGCCGTACTGCGGATCGCGCACGGCGGTGGAAACCCGTTCGTCGCGCCCCTCGGCGGCCGTGAGAATCTCGATGGGCACGGCCTGGCCGCTGTCCGGCGTCACCCAGGCCTCCGGCAGACGCACCGCCTCGGCCCGGCCGGCCGCCGGACTGTCGACGGCCCACAGCGGCCGGCCGTCCCCGGCCGCGTTCAGCGGCAGAGTGGCATAGGTGCTCCATTGGGCGTCGCCGCCCTCGGCCTGCGGCTCGCGGCCGGGACCCTGGCTGGCCGCATAGGCCTCCGTCAGGGCGGCGCGGCTCTCCAGCGCCGCCAGCATCATGGCCCATTCGCCGGGCCCGGACGGCAGGGTGAGCAGGGTCAGACGGGCTGGTCCGGCGGCGACCGGGGGCGGCGCCTCCGCCACAGCCGTCGAGCCGGGGGCCATCGGCACGCCCTCGGGCAGGGCCGACTTGAAGATCGCGCTGGCGGCCGTTGGTTCGGCGGCCGGGGTGAGCCGTGGGCCGAGCCCGGGAATCATCCCCCGCCTGGCCGCCAAGGTCCCGCCGCCGCCGCCGACCGTCAGCAGGCCAAGCCCCACCAGCCAGAACCAGCCCGGCATGCCCTCGTCGACCTTCGCCCCGGTGATCTTCGGCTCTTCGGCCGGCGGCGGCGCTGGGCTGGTGGCCACGGATGGCGCGGCCTCCGGCGGCTCGGCCACCGGTGGCGCGGCGGCCGTCGGGGACGCGCTGCCGACCATCGGCGCCTCGGCTGTCGGCAGAGGTTCGGGCGGCGGCGCTCCGGACCCGGAGGCCTCGGGCGGCGGCGGAGGCATTGGCGCCGGGGGCGCGGCGCCGCCGCCGGGAGGACGCACCGCCGACCGGCGGATGGCGGGGCGGACCTGAATTTCGGTCCGGCCTCCCTCCGGCGGAGCGAAGGCGTTGTCCGGCCGGCTGGCCGGGCTGCGCCCCGGCGAGGCGCGGGCGATGATGGCCCTGCGGGGAACCACCGCCTCGGCCGGAGCGCGGCCCGGGGCGTCCATGTCGCTGGCGGAATCCTCCGCGGCCGCGGCTGCGGCGTCCGCATCGGCGGCGGCCGGCGAGGCCATTTCGCTGGCGGGGTCTTTCGGGACGGCGGCGGGGGCAGGCGCGCCGACAGCGGCCGGAGCCGGGGCCATGGCGCCGCTTTCCGCCGTGATGTCCTCGCTGTAGTCGGTCGGAGCGTTGACCGACTCGGTGGGCCGCGCGCTGCCGCCCTGTATCGAGACCCAGCCGACGGCCAGCGCCGCCAGGACCAGCAGCAGAACCCCGGCGCCGATCAGCGGCCATAGCAGCGACAGTTTCCGCTTCACCGCCACGGCGACGCTGGCCGTATAGCCCGGCAGGTTGCCGCTGACCTTCTGCCAGCCCAGCCATTCGTGCGGCGAGGGCGTGTCGTCGGCCAGGTTGACCGCCTGGCTCTCGCCGTCGCCGACCTCGACATCGGCCTCCAGCACCGAGCCGGACGGCGTCACCGCCTCGATCAGGTAGCTGCCCGGCCGCACCGCCAGTTCGCGAAAGCCGCCGCCGCCGACCGGCACCACCACTTCCGACACCGAGTCGCGCTCGGCCTGCGGCCGTCCTGGGGTGACGTCCCGCACCCGCGCCACATAGCCCATCTCCGCCGTCTGGGCGGTGGTGAACGGCTGCTCGACCCGCAGCCGCAACATCGCCGAGCGGTCGCCGATCGAGGCGTCGCGGTCGCTGGCCGGCCGCATCATGGCGCGCCGCCCCCGAGCAGGAACTTCAGCCGGCTGTAGGGCGGCCGCACCGTCTTCTGCACCATGCCGGTCACCGGCGGCGGTCCCGGCGCCTGGGCGGTGAAGGGATAGGGACCGTAGGGCAGGAAGGGCAGGGGATCGCCCAGCCGCCATTTGCCGCCCGGCCAGGTAAAGCCGACCTTCGGCGTGTCCGGCTCGAACAGCGGCGCGACCGGAATCTTCGGCGGCTGGCTCAGCCGGTGCAGTTCCAGCTTCGAGGCGTGATCGGTCGGGGTCACCTGCGCCTGGGTCAGGCCGAACCGCCGGCCCGCCTCGCCGACCAGGAACTCGACGCCGCGGCTCAGGGTGGCGGTCTCGACCAGCCAGACGTCCTCGTCCTCGGTGTTGTCGCTGCCCGCCCCCTCGAAGGCGTCGAGCAGGGCCTGGGTGAAGAAGCTCGGCTTCTGCTTGACCCCGAACGCCTTCTCGCCGTTCAGCGTGGCGTTGAAGATCGGGGCCGCCCGCGGCCGGCTGTGGACGATGCTGAAGTCGGGGGTGACATAGACCCGGCCGCCGCCGCCATAGGTGTCGGCCAGCCCCTCCGAATGGCTGCGGCAGGCGTCGATGAAAAACACCTGCTCCCGCGCCTTGGCCCGGGTCATGCCGAGGTGAAAACCCTCCAGCCGGATGGCGCTGGCGAAGGGGTCGCCGTCGTTGACCCCGAGGTCCGACAGCAGCAAGCCCTGGTTCAGCCCCGCCGTCACCCCGTGGCCCGAGAAGAAGAACATCCCCAGATGCCCCTCGTCGGTGTCGAGATCCTTGCGCCATTCGGTGATCGCCTGGTCGACCTCGGCGGCGATGGCCGGCTGGGCCTTGCCCGGGCCGTTGATCAGGGCATGCTTGAACGGCTTGGCCGGCTTTTCCGAGACCAGCAGCCGCAGGCTGGCCAGCGGCCGCCCGGCCGGATTGCGCATCCCGGCCAGCAGCCATTCGGCGAAGGCCCGGGCCGAGGCCGGGGCCGAGGTCAGCTGGCCCATGCCCTCGGTCTTGGCCATCGGCGGCCCGCCGCCGCCGATCAGGTGCGGGTAGTGGCCGACCCCGATGACCAGGGCATGCACCGCCGGCCCCGCCACATTGGCCCGATAGATGCAGCTGTCCGTCATGCGCCCTCCGCAGCCCTCAGTAGACGTCCAAATGGAAGTTCGCGCAACGCGGGTATCGCGGGGTGGCCGCCCACGATGCCGTGACGCGGCCGTCTGCACGGAATCTGCACACGCCCGGTCCGCCCCTGCATGGCGCCGCCCACCGGTCCTCGACGCCCCGGCCCCAGCGTCGAAGCTGACGTTGGGAGGCGCGCATGGGGACCTTGAAGGGCCGTTACAGTTTCTGGCTCCGGACCGGGTTGACCCTGGTTCTGGTGGTCGTGGCCGACCGCACCCTCTGGGCCATGAAGGCCACGACCGGCGCCGTGGCCATCCTCGCCTTCGCCGGCGTCGCCGCCCTGGTCGTCGCCAGCCCGGCCGCCCGCCGCCACGGCTGGCCCTTCCTGGTTCTCGCCGCCGCCCTGGCGGGGCTGCAGCTCGAGACCTTCTCGCCGCTGGGCCTGGTGTTCTGGAGCCTGGCCCTGGCCATCGCCGCCCTCGTACCCCGCGCCGGCTTCGGCGAGGGCGTCTGGACCTGGGTCCAGCGCCTCATCGTCATGGCCACCGGCGTCGTCCGCGCCCCGATCGAAACCCTCATTCAGCTCAGCCTCAAGCGCCTCAAGGGCCGCCCCGGCCCCTCGCTCGGCAAGGCCATCCGCCTGTTGGCCCTGCCGCTGATCGGCGGGGGGGTGTTCCTGGCCCTGTTCTCGGCCGCCAACCCGCTGCTTCACGACGCCCTGGCCTCCCTGCGCGGGCCTGACCTGAGCGTCTTCCAGATCGTCCTCTGGGGCGTTACCGCCCTGACCGGCTTCGCCCTCCTGCGCCCCGTCCCTCTGCGCCGGCCGATCCCCATGCCGGCCGCCCGCCTCGATGCGAAGCTGCCCGGCGTCAACGCCGCCTCGATCACCCTGTCGCTGATCCTCTTCAACGCCCTGTTCGCCCTGCAGAACGGCCTCGACGTCGCCTTCCTGTGGACCGGCGCGCGGCTGCCGGTCGAGCACACCCTGGCCGAATACGCCCATCGCGGCGCCTACCCGCTGATCGCCACCGCCCTGCTGGCCGGCCTCTTCGTGCTGGTCGCCATGGCTCCCGGATCGGAGACCAGCCGCCGGCCGCTGGTCCGCTGGCTGGTCGCCGCCTGGGTGGGCCAGAACGTCCTGCTGGTCGTCTTCTCCATCCAGCGGACCCTGCTCTACATCGACAGCTACGACCTGACCCGCATGCGCATCGCCGCCTTGGCCTGGATGGGCCTGGTGGCGGTCGGCCTGGTCCTCATCGGCTGGCGCCTGCTGAGCGAAAAGTCGGCCGCCTGGCTGATCAACATGAACGCCGCCGCCGCCGCCCTGGTGTTGCTGGCCTTCGCCGTCGGCGACAGCGGCCAGATCGCCGCCGACTGGAACCTGCGCCACGCCCGCGACCTCGACGGCTCCGGCGCCCAGCTGGACGGAAGTTACATCCGCTTCCTCGGCGCCTCGGCCCTGGTTCCCCTGGCCCGGCTGGAACAGCAGCCCGGCCTGCCCCCCGCCTACCAGCAGACCCTGTCGGGCCTGCGCCGGCAAATCCTGCGGGAGACCGAGGAAAACCAGGCCCGGGACTTCACCTGGCGCAATCACCGCCGCCTGACGCTGGCCAAGGCCATCCTCGCCG
>JAQGIK010000039.1 GCA_028291265.1 Caulobacter sp.
TGGCCGGCAGCAGGCCCTCGGCGACGGTCGCCCGCTCCTCGCCTGGCCAGACGGTGACGGCGACGGCCAGCACCGCGGCGCCGGCCAGGATGAGCAGCGGCGGACGGATCACGAGCCGCCCCCCTGGATGGCGACCAGCACGGCCAGGTCGGCGCTCATCTCGGCCCCCGGGGCGCCGGCGTCGCCGCTGGCGATCAGCAGCCGCTCCAGCACCACCGCCTCGCCGCGCTTCTCGATCCAGCGGGCCAGCCGGTCGGCGGCCGCCGCGTCGGCGTAGCCGCGCAGGCCCAGACGCACGACCTGCAGGTTGGTCCCGCCCGGCCGGCGCTCCAGCACCTCCAGCTCGACGACCTTGACGCCGGCGGCGGTCAGTTCCTGGCGCATGCGCTCCGAGGCGGCCAGCGAGGCCTGGCTTGCCGGGGCGGCGACCAGAGCCTCGCCGGTCGTCGCCGCACCGGTGCGGGCGGCGTAGTCGCGGACCAGGCCCTCCTGCAGAGCCGTCTCCTTGTGCGCCGCGCTCAGTTCCTGAAGCTGCAGCCCGACCTGGACCGCCAGCAGGGCGGCGACCAGCAGCAGCAGGCCGCCCAGGATCGGCAGCCAGCGCTCTGGGATCTGCGGCAGGGTCCGGGGCGCGCTCCCCCCTCCAAAGGTCATTGGCAGGCCTCCGGATCGAGGATCACCCGGTTGCCGGCCCCGTTGCCGTCGTCATTGCTGGCCCGCGCCCCCTTGCCGGTCAGGATGGCGAGTTGCTCGGGCGTCATCGGCTGGCTGAAGCCGGCCATCACCTGGCCGTCGGCGGCCGACAGGTCGGTCAGCACCACCTCGCTGCCGGTCGCGGCCAAGGTGTCGAACGCGCAATCGACCATCATGGCGTGGCGCTGGCCGGCCGCCGTGCGCCAGACCCGCTGGGCGTCGCCCTGCAGCCGCACCTGGCGGCTGGTGAACCGGACCAGGTCCTGGGTCGCCTCCAGCCGCGCCTGGGCCCGCTCGACCGACTGGCCGAGGCGCAGCGACGCCGCCCCCAGCACCAGCACCAGCGCCAGCCCGAAGGCGCAGACCAGCTCCAGCGTCTGGCGGCGGTCGCTGCGGGCGGCGCTGCGGCGCCAGGGGTTTTCGAAGCGGAAGTCGTAAGTCTCGCCGTCAAGCTCTCCCGGCAGGTCGAGGAAGGCCGGCCCGTGCGCGGCGATCGTCGCCGTCGGCCCGAAGATCGTCCGCGAGGCGAAGGCGACGGCGAACCGCGTCTGGCCGCCCTCGGCCGGCCCGACGGGCTCGACGGCGAAGGCGGTCTGCTCGGCTGGCAACGGCGAGAGGATATCGAGTTGCAGGCCCACCGCCTCGCGGGCCGCCTTCAGCGATCCGGTCGGCAGGTCGAGCGGGCGCACGAAGACCTCGGCCTCGCGTCCCGCGCTATCGTCGGCCTCGAACAGGCTCATCGCTTGCCGCAATCCCCCCGCGTCGGATCATAGATACAGACCTCCGGGAGATCGCACCGCAGGGCCGCCACCGCAATCGCCGTATCGTCGCGGGCGATTGTCGCCGCCGACCACCCGGGCCGCTCGCTGCCGTCCGGCCTGCGGGCCGTGACGATGCTGGCCCTGGCTCCGGCCGGCATACCCAGAAAAGGAATTGTCTCCTTCTCCCCTTTCAGGCCGACACCGCCGGTATCGTCCAGCGCCAGCACCCGCCCCGGAAAGGCGCAGCGGTCGGCCCCCTTCAGGCTGGCCTGCAGCGCCCGGTCCGACGGATCCGGCCGCCCCAGCGCCACCGCCCGCTTCGTCCAGCCGATGAAGTCGACCTGCAGATAGATCATCGCCGTCATGATCAGCGCCCCGATGCCGATGGCGACCAACGCTTCCGTCATCGCAAAGCCGTTGACCCGCCTCATTGCGAACCCCCGACAATGACGGCGTCGATGGCGCTGCGGTCGGGCCGCGCCCCGGCCGACCAGGTCACCTCCAGCCGGACCCTCTGGGCCCCGTTCGGATTAGCGATCTCGACCGCCCCGCGCGGCAGCCGCCGCCAACGGTAGCGCCCCGTCCGGCCCGAAGCGACCGCGCGCAGGTCGGCCTGGCTGGTCAGCCGCGCTTCTTCGTAGAGACGCTCGATGACGGTGGCGGCGGCCATCCGGGCCTGGGCCCGGTCGATGGTGCGGGCGGCCCAGACCAGCAGGGTCAGGGCCAGGGTCCCGGTCAGGGCGGCGAGGCCGAGCGACACCAGGGCCTCGGCCAGGATGAATCCCTGCCGTTTCACAGCTCGACCATGTCGCTGATCGACATCAAACCCTGGAAGACCACCAACACGATCCCCCCCACCACCACCCCGATCAGCAAGACGATGGCCGGCGTCAGGATGGACAGGAAGCGCTCGGTCTTCTCCTGGGCCCGGGCCGACAGAGCATCGCCCGCCTCCCCCAGAACCCGGGCCAGATCCGAGGCGCTCTCCCCCACCCTGGTCAGGCCGACCAGCATCGGCGGCGCGAAGGGGATGGCCCGGAACACCTCCGACAGCTTGGTCCCCTCCCGCAGCCTCGGCTCCTGCGCCTCGAGGGCCAGCCGCACCGGCTCCACCCCGATGGCCTCGACCGAAACCCGGAAGGCGGTGGCCAGCGGCACCCCGGCCCCGACGGCGATCGACAGCCGCTGGGCCAGGCCGCCGAACACGGTGTCGGGCAGGACCCCGAACCCGGCCCGGGTCAGCATCAGCCGGTGCAGCAGCCGGATGGCCGCATCACGGGCCGCCCGGGACAGGGTCAGGGCCAGGGCCAGGATCAGGCTCGCCAGGCCGAGGATCGGCGCGGCCGTGCGCAGGATGCGTCCGCCGGCCATCACTGCCCGGGTCGCAGCCGGCAGCTGGCCGACCCCGGCGAAGGCCGGCTCCAGGGCCGGCAGCACGGCGAAGGCGAACAGCAGGATGGCCGCCGCCGCCATGGCCATGACGAACAGCGGGTAGATGATCATGGTCAGCAGCCGGGTGCGGGTCGCCGCCGAGGCCTTCAGGGCCGCCGCCCCGCCGGCCAGGATCTCGGTCAGCCGGCCGGTCGCCTCGCCGGCCTTGGCCAGCGCCTGCAGGTAGCGGCCGGTCTGGCCGGGAATGGCCGACAGCCCCGCCGACAGCGGCCGGCCGGCCATCAGCTCGCCCCGCACATGGGCGGCGAGACGGGCCAGGACCGGGACCTCGGAGGTGGTTTCGACGATGTGCAGGGTCTGGCCCAGCGACAGGCCGCTCCTCAGGAACCGGGCCAGGTCGGCGGTGAAGGCGGCCCCCTGCGCGGCGTTGATCGACATGCCGGTGCGGGCCGGGGCGAAGGCCTGGGCGCTGGCGGTGATGGCGGTCGGGGTGACCTGCTCGGCCAGCAGGGCGTCGCGCACCTGGGCCTCGCTGAGGCCCTCGCGCCGGCCGCGCGCCGGCCGGCCGGCCGCGTCGACGCCCCGCCAGGCATAGGTTTTCACAGCCCAGTCCTCATAGGGACGTCGCCCGATAGACGTCCTCCAGCGCCACCTCGCCGCGGGCGGCATGGCGCAGGGCGTCGTGGGCCAGGGTGGCGAAGTCGGGCCGGGTGGCCAGTTGGCGGCGGATGTCGGCGGTGGGAGCGCCGGTCGAGATCATCCGCTCGATGGCCTCGTCGACGGTGAAGATTTCGCCAAGCGGCGCGCGCCCCACCCGGCCGGCGCCGTTGCAGGCCTTGCAGCCGGCCGCCTCGTGCAGATGCACCGAGGCGGCGGCGATGCCGTGAGCCTGGAACAGGGCGACCTCGTCCGGCGTGGCGGCGCGCGGCGCCTTGCAGGCCTCGCAGAGGCGCGGTGTCAGCCGCTGGGCCGAGGCCCCGATCAGCACCCCGGCCAGCAGGTAGCGCTCGACGCCCATGTCGGCCAGGCGGGCCGGGGCGGTGGCCGCGTCGTTGGTATGCAGGGTGGCCAGCACCAGATGGCCGGTCAGGGCCGCCTGCACGGCCAGCTTGGCGGTCTCGGCGTCGCGGATTTCGCCGACCAGGATGACGTCCGGGTCGTGGCGCAGGAAGGCGCGCAGCGAGGAGGCGAAGGTCACCCCGGCCGCCTCGTTGACCTGGGTCTGGTTGATGCCGTCGAAGACGTATTCGATCGGATCCTCGATGGTCAGCACCTTGCGCTCCCGCGTCGCCAGCTTGCGCAGGGCGGCATAGAGCGTCGTGGTCTTGCCGCTGCCGGTCGGGCCGGTGACCAGGATCAGGCCGTAGGGCCGGCGCAGCTGCTGGGCGAAGGTTTCGCGGAAGGCGGCGTCGAAGCCCAGCGAGTCGACGGTGAAATCGACTCCATGGCGGGTCAGCAGGCGGACCACCGCCGACTCCCCGAACACCGTCGGCGTCGTCGAAATCCGCAAGTCGGTCAACGCCCCGCGGATCGAGGCCGTCGCCCGGCCGTCCTGCGGGGCCCGCACCGAGGCCACGTCGAGGTCGGCCAGCACCTTGATCCGCGCCACCACGCCGGAGCCGAAGGCGGCGGCCAGCGGTTCCAGATCGCGCAACGCCCCGTCGACACGGATGCGGACCAGGCATCGGTCGGCCTTCTGTTCCAGGTGGATGTCGCTGGCCCGCTCCGACAGGGCCCGCTCCAGCAGGCCGTCGAGGTAGCGCACCACCGGCGCGTCGCGGGCGAAGTCGCGCAGCCGCTCGGCGTCTTCCAGCGAGCCGACATCGGGCCCGCCGGCCTCGACCTCGGCGGCGACGGCGCGGGTGCGGGCCGCCCGCCACAGGCCGAAGGGGATGGTGCGCAGTTCCACCGGCTTGCCGGCCGCGAACCGCAGGCCGCGCAGCACCTCCTCGCCGCCGGCGTCGACCAAGCCGACGACCAGCCGGTCGGGACGGTCCTCCAGCACCAGCGCATGGTTCTCGGCCAGGTACTTCTCGTTCAGCGACGGCGGGCC
>JAQGIK010000053.1 GCA_028291265.1 Caulobacter sp.
CGCGAAGAAGCATGGCCTGAAGGCCGACGTCTTCATCGCCGCCCAGGCGATGACCACCGACCGCGCCAGCACCTTCGACTCCGGCGACATGATGCGCGTGGTCGGCTACGACATGAGCAAGGAAGCCGCCGCCAAGGTCTACGCCGAAGCCGGCATCGGCCCCGAAGACCTGGACGTGGTCGAACTGCACGACTGCTTCGCCCACAACGAGTTGATTACTTACGAGGCGCTGGGCCTCTGCCCGGAAGGCGGCGCCGCCAAATTCATCGACGACGGCGACAACACCTATGGCGGCAAGGTGGTGACCAACCCCTCCGGCGGCCTGCTGTCCAAGGGCCATCCGCTCGGGGCCACGGGCCTTGCTCAGTGTACGGAGCTTGTCGAGCAGCTGCGTGGCCGCGCCGGCCCCCGGCAGGTCAACGGCGCCCGCACCGCCCTGCAGCACAACCTCGGTCTCGGCGGCGCCTGCGTCGTCACCCTCTACCAGGCGAACTGATCATGGTTGGAAAAGACGCCATCGGCCGCAAGTTCGGCCCCTATGTCGGCACGGTCGACGCCAACCGCCTGCGCTTCTTCGCCAAGGCCACCGGCGAGACCCGGCCCGAATACCTCGACAGCGCCGCGGCCCGCGCCGCCGGCTGGCGCGATATCCCGGCCCCGCCGACCTATCCCTTCTGCCTGCAGATGCTCGACGTCGCCGACCCGCTCGACTGGCCCAAAAAGCTCGGCATCGACATCGGCCGGGTGCTGCACGGCGAGCAGGCCTTCACCTACCACGGCGACCTCTGCGCCGGGGACGTCCTCGATTTCGAGGTCGAGGTGGTCGACGTCTACGACAAGAACAGCGGCGCCCTGAGCTTCGTGGTCAGCACCCTGTCGGGCCGCGACCCGGCCGGCCGCCTGGCGGTCGAAGGCCGCCAGACCATGGTGGTGAGGAACGCATGACCCAAACCCTGCTCAAACCTGACCTGAACCAGACCTGGACCGTCGGCGATGTCGTCGCCGACCAGACCCATCCGCCGATCAGCCGCTACACGCTGGCCCTCTACGCCGGGGCCTCGGGCGATCACAACGACGTCCATGTCGACATCGACGCGGCCAAGGCCGCCGGCCTGCCCGACGTCATCGGCCACGGCATGCTGACCATGGCCTACCTGGCCCGCGCGGTGACTACCGCCGTCCCGCAACGAAGGCTGCGGCGCTGGGGGGTACGGTTCGCCGCCCCGACCCGCATCGGCGAGGTGCTGAGGTGCAGCGCGGCGGTGGCCGAGCTGGTCGAGATCGACGGGCTGCCCGCCGCCCGCCTCGACCTGAAGACCATCAACCGGGCCGGCGAAATCAAGCTTTTCGGCGAGGCCATCGTGCTGCTCGCCGACCCCGCGTAAAAGGAAACCCCCAAGTGTCCAAACTTGCAGGCAAGGTCGCCCTGGTCTCCGGATCGGGCCGCGGCATCGGTCGCGCCATCGCCCTGAAACTGGCGTCGGAAGGCGCCAAGGTGGTGGTCAACGACCTCGACGACGCCCCCGCCAACGAGGTCGTCGCCGAGATCAAGGCGGCCGGCGGCGAAGCCATCGCCTTCAACGGCGACGTCACCGCCCCCGACTTCGGCGACCGCTTCGTCGGCGCCGCCATCGAGGCCTTTGGCGGCCTCGACATCATCGTCAACAACGCCGGCTACACCTGGGACAGCACCATCCAGAAGATGACCGACGCCCAGTTCCAGGCGATGGTCGACGTCCACATGCTGGCCCCGTTCCGCATCCTGCGGGCCGCCGCCGAGCCGATCCGCGTGCTGGCCAAGCAGGAGAAGGCCGAGGGCCGCTCGTTCCACCGCAAGGTGGTCAACATCTCCTCGATCGCCGGCCTCTACGGCAACGCCGGCCAGGTGAACTACTCCGGCGCCAAGGCCGCCATCGTCGGCATGACCCAGACCCTGGCCAAGGAGTGGGGCCGTTACGGGGTCAATGTGAACTGCGTGGCCTTCGGCATGATCGAGACCCGCCTGACCCAGGCCATCGAGACCGAACAGGCGACCATCGACGTCGGCGGCCAGGAACTGAAGGTGGGCATCCAGAAGTCGCTGATCGCCACCTTCAACGCCCTCATTCCCCTCGGCCGGGCCGGCACCACCGAAGAGGCGGCCGGCGCCGTCTACCTCCTTTGCATTCCGGAGTCCGACTACATCAGCGGCCAGACGGTCGTCGCCGGCGGCGGCCTGGTGATCTGATGCGCAGCCCCGGCCTGTTCGATACCGAGCACGAGCAGTTCCGGGAGTCGGTCCGCCGCTTCCTGGAGACCGAGGCCGTGCCCCACCGCGAGGCCTGGGACGCCGCCGGCCGCATCGACCGCGACCTGTGGCGGTCGGCCGGGGCGCTGGGCATGCTGGGCTCGGCCATCCCCGACCAGTACGGCGGGGCCGGCGCCGACAGGCTCTATCCCTTCATCGCCGCCGAGGAGCTGGGCCGCTCCGGCTTCGCCTTCGCCGGCTGGACGGTGCAGGACATCTGCTGCCAGTACATCCTGAAGTACGGCACGGAGGACCAGAAGCAGGCCTGGCTGCCCGGCCTGTGCGCCGGCGACATCATCGCCTCGGTGGCGATGACCGAGCCCGGGGCCGGCACCGACCTCAAGGCCATCCGCACGACGGCCCGCCGCGACGGCGACGACTACGTCCTGTCAGGCCAGAAGACCTTCATCACCAACGGCCCCAGCTGCGATGTCGCCATCGTCGTCGCCAAGACCGACCCTGCCGCCGGCGCCAAGGGCGTCAGCCTGTTCCTCGTCGAGGCCAACCGCCCCGGCTTCGACAAGGGCCGCAACCTCCAGAAGCTCGGCCAGAAGCTGCAGGACACCGGCGAGCTGTTCTTCAACGAGGTCCGCGTGCCGGCCTCGAGCCTGCTGGGGACCGAGGGCCAGGGCTTCTTCCACCTGATGAGCGACCTGCCGTTCGAGCGTCTGCTGATCAGCGTCAACGCCGTCGCCGCCGCCCGCAGCGCCTTCGAGATGACGGTCGAATACGCCCGCGCCCGGCCGCTGTTCGGGGCGACCCTGCTCGACCAGCAGAACAGCCGCTTTCGCCTGGCCGAACTGAAGACCGAGATCGCCGTCGGCCAGGCCTTCGTCGACCAGCTGCTCGCCGGCTACCTGGCCGGCACCACCAACGGCGATGACGCCGCCATGGCCAAATACTGGACCACCGAACTGCAGTGCCGCGTCGCCGACGCCTGCGTCCAGCTGCACGGGGGCAACGGCTACATGCTCGACTACCCCATCACCCGGGCCTACGCCGACGCCCGGGCGCAACGCATCTACGGCGGATCCAACGAAACGATGCGGGACCTCATCGGCCGCACACTTTAGGGAAGACAGGCCATGCAGACGCAGACTTTTGGCTACGTCGACGCCATCAGCCGCGCCCGCGAGGATCGGCCGGACGCCCCGTCGCTGATCTTCGGGGACCGCATCTCGACCTGGGCCCAGACCCTGGACCACGCCGGCCGCATCGCCGGCGCCCTGCGGGCCCTGGGCGTCAAGGCCGACGACCGCGTCGCCGTGCTGTCGGCCAACAGCGACCGCTATGTCGAGCTCTACCTGGCGATTCCCTGGGCCGGCGCGGTGATCGTGCCGCTCAACAGCCGCTGGGCCGCCGAGGAGAACCGGCTGGCCATCGCCGACTGCGAGCCGACGGTGATCATTCTCGGCGAAGGCGTCGATCCCGCCAGCCTGGCCGTCATCGAGAGTTTCGGCCTGCCCATCGTGTCGATGACCGACGACGCCCCCGAGGGCTGGACGCCCTGGGCCGCCCTGCTGGCCGCCAAGCCGATCCCGGACGCCGGACGCCGCGGAACCGACCTCTTCGGCATCTTCTACACCGGCGGCACCACCGGCCGCTCGAAGGGCGTCATGCTCAGCCACGGCGGCGTGGTCAGCAACGGCATGGGCCTGCGCGAGACGGGCCTGTTCCCGGAGGGTTGCACGGGCCTGATCATCCCGCCCCTGTTCCACCTGGCGGCCGGCGGCATGACCACCGCCACCCTGCTGGGCGGCGGTGCGGTGATCATCCAGGCGGCCTTCGATCCGGAGACCTGCCTGGCCGCCATCGAGACCGAGGGGGTGACCGACATCCTGCTGGTCCCGACCATGATCCAGATGCTGCTGGATGCGCCCACCTTCGCGGCCCACCGCCTCACCGGCCTGCAACGCATCGCCTACGGCGCCTCCAGCATCGCCGAATCCACCCTCGACCGGATGATCGAAGCCGCGCCGCATGTGCGCTTCACCCAGGCCTACGGCATGACCGAGGTCTCCTGCGCCGCCACCCTGCTGGCCCCCGAGCATCACCTGGGCCAGCACCGCGCCGCCGGCCGCCACCGCTCCGCCGGCCGGGCCTTCTCCTTCGCCGAACTGAAGATCGCCGGTCCGGAGGGCGAGACCCTGCCGGCCGGCGAGGTCGGCGAGGTGCTGATCCGCGGGGCCGGCGTCATGCTGGGCTACTGGCGCCAGCCCGACCTGACCGCCGAGGCGCTGGCCGGTGGCTGGATGCACACCGGCGACGGCGGCCGCATGGACGAGGAGGGCTTCGTCTACATCGTCGACCGCATCAAGGACATGATCATCACCGGCGGCGAGAACGTCTACTCTGCCGAGGTCGAGAGCGTGCTGGCCCAGCATCCGGACATCGCCCAGTGCGCCGTCATCGCCGCGCCGGACCTGCGCTGGGGCGAGCGGGTGCATGCCGACATTGTCGTACGGCCCGGCGCCAGCCTGACCGAGGACGAGGTCATGACCCACTGCCGCGCCAGCCTGGCCGGCTACAAATGCCCGCGCAGCATGTCGTTCTGGACCACGCCCCTGCCGGTGTCGGCGGTCGGCAAGATCGCCAAGAACGTCTTGCGGGAGCGGTTCAAGGCCGCATAAGGGGCCTATGCGCCTGGCCCTGTTCAATCCGCAGATCCCCCAGAACGTCGGGGCCTGCATCCGGCTGTCGGCCTGTTTCGACGTCGAGCTGCACATCGTCGAGCCGGTCGGCTTCAGCTTCGACGACCGCTCGATGAAGCGGGCCGCCCTCGACTACGGCCCCTTGAGCCACATGATCCGCCACGCCGACTGGGACGCCTTCCAGACCGCCAGGGGCCCAGGCCGGCTGGTGCTGTTCACCACCAGGGGGGCGACGCCGCTCGACAGCTTCACCTTCGAAGCCGGCGACACCCTGCTGTTCGGCAGCGAGACGGCCGGGGCGCCGGACCACGTCCACGCCGTCGCCGACGCCCGGGTGGTGATTCCGATCCGGCCCGGCGCGCGGTCGATGAACCTGTCGGTCAGCGCCGGCATCGGCCTGTTCGAAGGCCTCAGGCAGACAGGCGGTCTGACGCCGCGTTGAGCGCCACCCCGGCCCGCGACGCCAAGGCGTCGACACAGGCCAGGCGCGCGGTCAGCCGCTGGTGATGCTCACGCAGCAGGTCGCGCAGGGCGTCCGGCGAGCCGCCGCCCGGCATGGCGTCGGCCTCGGCGAGGGCGGCGATGTCGTCGAGGCTGACCCCGATGGCCCTAAGTTCGGCGATCTGGGCCAAGCGCTCGAGATCGGCGGCGTCGAAAGTGCGGATGTCCCTCGCGTCGCGCCGGCTCTCGATCAGGCCGCGCTGCTCGTAGAACCGGATGGCCCGGATCGTCAGGCCGGTCAGCCGGGCGGCCCGGCCGATGGAGATGCGCGAGGCGATGGAGGGCTTGAGGCGGGCCGGGGCGAGGTAGGTCATACGATCTCTCTCAAGAGTCAGGGCGGGGCCATTTCGGCGAGGTAGTCGAGCAGGGCCGAACCGAAGTCGGTGTTCTGGTCGCCGGCCACCATGTGACGGGCGCCGGGGACCAGGATGGTGCGGCCGTGCGGCATCATCGCTTCGTAGGCCGCCTGCTCGCCCGGACCGACGATCTCGCTGTGCTCGCCGCGGACCAGCAGGGTCGGGGCGGTGATGGCGCGGGCGGCGCTGGCCAGGGTCTCGCCCGCCGCCACCCGGTCGCGGGCCGTCACCGCCATGAAGGACGGGTCCCAGTGCCAGTGCAGCCGGCCCTCGCGCCAGCGCAGGTTCTTCATCAGCCCCTCCGGATTGGACGGGCGCGGCCGATGCGGCAGGTAGCCGGCGACGGCGTCGGCGGCCTCATCGAGGTTGGCAAACCCGTTCGGGGCCGAGGCCATGAAGCGCTGAATGTTGTCGGCCCCGTCGGCCGGCGGGCTGGGGGTGATGTCGACCAGGATGATGGCCCGCAGCAGGTCCGGCGCCTTCGCTCCGGCCAGCAGGGCCGCCATGCCGCCCAGCGAAGCGCCGACCAGCACCAGGGGCTTGCCGACATGGGCCATGACGGCCGAAACGTCACCGGCGAAGGCGGCCATCTCATAGTCGCCGTCGGCCGCCCAGCCGCTGTCGCCGTGACCGCGCAGGTCCATCGAGAGCACGTGGTAGCCCCGCGCCGCCAGCATCCGGGCCGTCGCGCCCCAGGCGTGGCGGGTCTGGCCGCCGCCGTGCAGCAGCAGGACCGGGGCGGCGGCCGCGTCGCCGTAGCGGTCGATGGCCAGGGCTAAGCCGCCGTGGCCGATGAAGCGATGCTCACTCATAGGCCCAGCACCGCCTTGGCCATGATGTTGCGCTGGATCTCGTTGGTCCCCGCGTAGATCGAGCCGGCCCGGTCGTTGAGATACTTGGCCGCCACCGTCCAGCTGTAGTCGGGCCCGACCCCGTCCTTCTGGGCCGGCGGCACAAAGCCCGGCGACGGCCCGCCCGGCGAGACCATGTGCGGCTGGTAGACCCCGGCGTAGACGCCCGACGCGGCGAGCGCGATCTCGGTCAGCCGCTGGCTGAGCTCGGTGCCGACCGTCTTGAGGATCGACGACTCCGGCCCCGGCGCCCCGCCGACCGACAGCGCCGACATCACCCTAAGCTCGATGGCCGCCAGGGCGTCGACCTGCACGGCCGCCTCGGCCAGCTGGCGGCGCAGGGAAACGCCCTCCGGATCGTCGCGGTCCGGAAACTGCGCCTCGAGGATGGACGCGGCCTTGGCGATCCGCGCCCGCATGCCGGGGCTGGCGACGCCGCCGCCGCGCTCGAACTGCATCAGGTACTTGGCCACCGTCCAGCCCTGGCCGACCGGCCCGACGGCGTTGGCCTTCGGCACCCGCACCTGGGTGAAGAAGACATGGTTCTGGATATGCTCGCCCGACAGCGAGACGATGGGGGTGACCTCGACACCGGGGCTGGTCATGTCGATCAGCAGGAAGGTGATGCCCTTCTGCGGGATCTCCTCCTTCGCCGTGCGGACCAGGCAGAAGATCCAGTTCGCCTCATGGGCGTGGGTGGTCCACAGCTTGTGGCCTGTGCAGACAAAGTCGTCGCCGTCCTCGACCGCGCTCATCTGCAGCGTGGCCAGGTCCGAGCCCGACTGCGGCTCCGAATAGCCCTGGCACCAGAAGTCCTCGCCGCTCAGCATGCGCGGCAGGAAATACGCCTGCTGCGCCGGCGTCCCGTGGCCGATCAGCACCGGGCCGCACATGCCGATTCCCATCGGCGACACCGGCGGCGCCCCGGCCGCCGCCATCTCGGTGGCGAAGATGTAGCGCTGGCTGACCGACCAGCCGCGGCCGCCGAATTCCACCGGCCAGGCCGGCGCCGCCCAGCCCTTGGCATGCAGAATCTTCTGCCAGCCCATGCCGACCCTGTAGTCGGCGTAGACGCTGGTCAGGCTGTTGCCGGCCTTCCTCAGATCGGGCGTCAGTTCGGCGGCGATAAAGGCCCGGACCTCGTCTCGGAAGGCGAGATCCCCGGCGCTCCAGTCGATGTTCACAGGCAGTCCTCCGGCCGGTTTCAGCCAAGCTTGCGCAGCTTGGCGTCACGTAAGGCCAGAGGTTTGGCGCTTAAGCGCGGCTGTCGCGCAGCCAGGGCTTGTCATAAGCGATCCTCACGGAGGCTTCCGACGTGGCCCGCAGGGCGGCGGCGAAGTTGGCCCACAGCTTGCCCAGGCCCGTGCGGGGCGTGGAGGTGCGGTTCGTTTGGATGATGTTGGTCATGGTGGACTCCTTTCGTGGCTGGAAGATGCCCCTTCGCCCGCCGCCTCGCCAACCAAAGGATCGACAGACTTCATAAGCCAGGATAATCAAATGCCATGCGCAGGCTACCGCCGCTGAGCGCCGTGCGGGTCTTCGAGGCCGCCGCCCGGCATGAGAATTTCACCGCCGCCGCCGGCGAGCTGGGCATGACCCAGGCCGCCGTCAGCCACCAGATCCGCCTGCTGGAGGACCGCCTCGGCCAGCGCCTGTTCCGCCGCGAGCGCCAGCGGGTGATCCTGACCGAGACCGGCCGCCGCGCCGCCTTGCGGGCCGGCCGGGGGCTGGACGAGATCGAGGCGGCCTTCTCCGAGCTGCGGGCCGAGGACGACGGGGCCCTGACCATCTCCACGACCGTCACCTTCGCCAACACCTGGCTGGCCTGGCGGCTGGGGCGGTTCCAGGTCAGCCATCCCGACATCGCCGTGCGTCTCTCGGCCGACAACACCCTCACCGACTTCGCGGCCGGCGACGTCGATGTCGCCATTCGCCTGGGCGACGGCCAGTGGCCGGAGCTGGCGACGCACCGGCTGGCTGCCGTCGACTTCACCCCCATGTGCAGCCCGGCCTTCCTCGCCGGCCAGGGCGGGACCATCGCCCTGGAAGACCTGCCGAGCCTGCCGCTGATCAGCCCGGCCGAACCGTCCTGGACCCAGTGGCTGCATGACGCCGGGCTTTCCCCGGCCGAGGTCGGGCCGCTGTCGGGGGTGCATCTGGACACCCAGGCCAACGAGGGCCACGCGGCCATGGCCGGCCAGGGCATCGCCATCCTGACCCCCTTCCTGTGGCGCCAGGACATGGCCGACGGGCGGCTGACCCGGCTGTTCGCCCAGACCTCGACGCTCGGCCAGGCCTTCTGGCTGGTCTACCCCGAGCACCGCCGCCGCTCTCCGAAAATCCGCCGCTTCCGCGAGTGGCTTGAGGCGGAAGTGGCGCTGACCCGGGCGACGCTCGACTAGTCCGGGGCGATGGGCAGGGTGACGATGGCCCGCAGGCCCACGAGCTGCGGCCGCAACACCACCTCGCCGCCGTGGCCGCGGGCCGTGGCCCGGGCGATGGGCAGGCCCAGGCCGACCCCGGCCTGGTCGAGATTGCGCGAGCTGTCGGCGCGGTAGAAGGGGTCGAAGGCGCGCAGCAGATCCTCGCCGCGCAGGCCGGGGCCGGTGTCGTCGATCTGCACCAGGGCCATGTCGCCATCGCGGCTGACCCGCACCCGGGCCGTGCCGCCGTACTTGATGGCGTTGTCGACGAGGTTGCCGAACAGCCTCTGCAGGCCGGACGGATCGCCCTCGACGATGACCGGGACGCTGTCCTCGGCCAGCTCGACATCGGCGCCGATCATGGCCGTGTCGTCGACCACGCATTCGACCAGCGACAGCAGGTCCAGACGCTCCCGCCGGCGGGGCAGGGTCTCGTCGCGGATGAAGGCCAGCACGCCCTCGATCATCTGCTCCATCTGGCCGATGTCGGAGAGGATGGCGCTCTTCAACGCCGGCGTGGCGGCCTCCAGCTTGAAGCGGATGCGGGCCAGCGGCGTGCGCAGGTCATGGGAGATGGCCCCGACCATGGCCGTGCGGTCGGTGATGAAGCGGCGCAGGCGTGACTGCATCTGGTTCAACGCCTCGGCGGCGGCGCCCAGTTCGGCCGGGCCGCGCAGCGACATCTCCGGGCCCATGGGGTCGCGTCCCAGCCGGTCGGCGGCGTCGGAAAAGCGCTTGAGCGGCGCGGTGATGCGGCGGGCGAACAGGTAGCCGGCCGGGGCGACGAGCAGGAAACAACCCAGCAGCCACAGCATGGCCCGGCGTTGCCAGTCGTTGGGGAAGGGCTCGGGGGTCGAGGTGACCACCGTCCAGCCGCCGCCAGTCTTGCGGACGGCGGCGGTGAAGTCTCCGAACACCGCCAGGTCGCCCGGGCGAGGCCGTACGCCGGGCACGCCCTCGATGACCCGCCGATCGCCGCCCGGGCCGGTGAAGACGCCCCTTGGCCGCCTGGGCTCGCCGGGCGGCGGACCGGCGGGACCAAAGCCCTGGCCGCCCCGAACGCTGAAGCGCGGCCCGTCCCCCGGCGGGCCTTCACCCCGCGCGACGCCGAAGCTCCGGCGGTTCATCAATCCGAAGAAGGGGGCGCCGTTGAGCGGGTAGAGGCGCACGTCGGCAGCCGGCCGACCAAGGGTCTCGGCCAATATGATCTGTGTACGGACGGCCATGCCGTCGGGGCTGGACCCCGGGCCCGGCGGCTGGGTCGCCGTGGTGCGGACCATCGGCCGCCCGTCGCGGGCCTGCAGCGAGCCGCCCTTCAGGGCCGCCGCCACCTCCGACAGTCGATAGAGCACCGGCTCGGGCGGCGGCAAGGCGAACAGCACCAGGATGTTGATCGCCTGGGCGACCAGCAGGCCGGCCACCAGCAGGGCGACCAGCTGCACGCCGATCGGAACGCGGGTGCGGCGCCGCCCGGTCAGGCGTGTCTCGCTCAAGCGCGGGAGACCGGCACGTCGAGCACATAGCCGACGCCGCGGATGGTCTTGATCAGCTCGGAGTCGGCGAAGGTGTGCAGCTTGCGGCGCAGGCGGCAGATCTGCACATCGACGGCCCGGTCGAAGACATCGCTGTGGTCGCCGCGGGCCACGTCGAGCAGCCGGTCTCGTGAGAGGATGGACTGGGGCCGCTCGAGGAAGGCCTGCAGCAGGGCGTACTCGCCTGAGGTCAGCAGGATGGTCGTGCCGGTCGGGGCGCGCAGCCTGCGACGGCCGGTGTCGAGCTGGAACTCGGCGAAGCGATAGACCGCTCCCCGCGGCCGGGGCGCGGCGGCCGTTTCCTCCAGCCGGCGGAACACCGCCCGCACCCGGGCCAGCAGCTCGCGCGGGCTGCAGGGCTTGGCCAGGTAGTCGTCGGCCCCCAGCTCCAGGCCCAGCACCCGGTCGACCT
Source organism: Caulobacter sp. (assembly GCA_028291265.1). Taxonomy (GTDB): domain Bacteria; phylum Pseudomonadota; class Alphaproteobacteria; order Caulobacterales; family Caulobacteraceae; genus Caulobacter. The sequence continues at coordinate 11,014 of JAQGIK010000053.1, forward strand.
CCTCGCCCATGGCGCTGAGCATGATGATGCCGCGCCGGCCCTCGGCCGACAGCCGTTTGCAGAGGCTGAGGCCGTCCTCGCCCGGCATCATCACGTCCAGCACCACCAGGTCGGCGACGCCGGCGTCGAGCAGGCGCTGCATCTCGATGCCGTCGCGGGCCCCGCGGGTTTCGTAGCCGTGCTCGCGCAGGTAACCGATGATCTGGTCGCGAAGCTCGGTGTCGTCGTCGACGACGAGGATCCGGCGGTCCGGAACTTTGGCAAGGGCGTGCATCGGGGCTCCCTGACAGCGAACTGTGTCCATCGAAATTCAGCCTCGCCACAATGGCGAAATGGGGTCCTAAAAGCCGCCCGACGGCCGCTTTTGTAATTCGCCGGTCATCTGCCCGCCTCAACAGCGCCGCGGCCGGGGGCGAGTTTGCATCAGCTTCGGCGCGGCGGCGCTTTCCCTCCCCCAGTCGCCTCGCCGAAAGCCGCCTCACCAGGTCCCGCCAAGCGCCGATCCTGGCCGCCGTCCCCCGGCCCACCCCGGGGGACGGCGTCTTTTTCAGGAGAGCCGGGCGGTTCTGCCCGGCATGGGATCAGGCCGTGACGGCCTCGGTCGACGACGTCACCTCGGCCTGCAGTTTTTCAAGCAGCTTGGCCATCAGGTCGGAGACGTCGCTCGAGAAGCCCGAGGCGACGTCGCTGCTCCCCTGCAGCGAGGTCAGAAGCTCGCTCATCGACACCGTGCCGTCCCTGTTGGTGTCGGCGGCGTCGTAGGTCTTCTCCTCCTCGGCGTTCCCGGTCGGGGGCCCGGGCGGCGGACCGCCTTGCGGCTTCAGGGCGGTGAACTCCTCGGCCGACAGGGCGCCGTCACCGTCGGTGTCGCCGACCGAGACCAGGTCGGCGGCGCGGGAGGCGCTGTCGGTTCCCCCAACTCCTGGGCCGGCGCCGGGCGGCGCGTGGGCGGCCATGTCGGCCGACAGCTCCTCGGCGGTCAGGCTGCCGTCGCCGTCGGCGTCGGCGTTCGAGAAGATCTCGGCGGCCCGGTCGGCGTGGCTCATCTGCTGGACGCCGATCAGCGCGCCCAGTGTTTCAGTGCTGAAACCCTGAAAGCCGCCGCCGCCCTTCAGTTGCCGGGCGCCGCCGCCCGACGGCAGATTCTGCCCCCCGATGCCTTGGAGCGCCGAGAACTCGTCCGACGACAACGCGCCGTCGGTATTGAGGTCCAGCTTGGCGAACATCGCCTGCTGGGCCTGGAGGAAGCCTGAGCTTCCGGAGATCGAAAGGGACATGGATGTCTCCCTGGTGAGAGGACGCCTCGGAGCTTGCCGACGGCGCCGCACCGGAATTGCCCGGATACAAGCTTCCGCTGCCAGAAGCGGACCATGTTCCAGGCTGAAATGATGGGTGGAGCACCGCTTATCGAAGCCTGTCCATTATAGCAGCCGCCGAGCCCGTGAACCGGGAAATATCGTCCATCTTTTCAAGGCATTAAGACCTACGAAAGACCGCCTTTTTGTCGGCCGGACGGGGCCATTCGACCACCCTGCATCCACCCTCTTCCCGCCAGCCGCCAAGGGGCGATCCGGTGGCCTGCGCGGAGCCCCGTACCGTGGATTCAAAAAATCATCCGGCCGGCCAGCATCAGGTTGTAGCGATCCTCGCCGCCGGCCGCCTCGTACTCGCCCTCGATGGCGACGTAGGAGGTCGGCGAGCCGGTCTTCAGGGAGAAGCCGAACACCGCCGCCCCCTCGCCGGGCTCGGAAGCCGGCAGGGTCACCCACTGGCCGCCGGTGAAGCGGAAGACGGTGTCGCCGACCTCGCCGGACAGGGTCTGGCGATAGCCGAGCCGCACCTCCGGCCGCCACCAGACCTCGCGGCCGTAGGTGGCCCCGATGGCGATCTCGCCGCCGGCCGAGAGGCGGCTGGAGCGGCGGGCCTGGACGGTCTGGTCGAAGGCGTCGCTGCCGCCGCCCTCGGCCCGCTCGCCCTCGTCGAACATCAGGTAGTCGAGGCTGGCCGAGGGGCGCAGGTAGAAACGGCCGAGCCGGGCCTCATAGTTCACACCGGCGCTGGCGGCGGCGGTGTAGCCGCCCCATTCGGAGTCGGCGTTGACCACCAGGGCGGTGTCGGGGTCGATGAACACCCGGTCGCCGTCCAGCCAGGCATAGCCGGCCGAGCCGCGCAGGTTGAACGACAGCCCGCCCATCTGCCGGCGCCAGTAGACCCCCGCCTCGAGCAGGGAGACGCTGGTTTCCTCGCCGATCTGGGCGATGTCGTCCTTCTCCTCGGCGGCGACGAAGGCCAGGGTGGCGCCCAGCGCCCCGCCGTCGGGCTCCAGGCTCTCGTAGCCGGCGATGAAGCCGAAGGCCTTGGTCTCGGAGCCGGCCGTATCGCCCGCCTCGCGCACGACGCCGCTGTTGATCTCCTGCACCCAGACGCTGTCGGGGCCGTAGAGCTCGCCGCCGGTGGTCGGCCGGCTGGCGGTCAGGCGGGAGGTGGTGCGGCTGAGCAGGTCCAGGGTCGAGAACAGGCCCTCGCCCTGGTCGGGCAGCATCTGTTCGTAGAGGTGCAGGAAATCGCTCTTCTCCTCGGCGGCCAGGAAGACATCCTCGATGTCCTCGTCCTGGCCCAGCGCCGCATAGACGGCGTCGAAGGCCAGGGCCTGGTTCTGCGTCAGTCCCATCTCGCCGGCCGTGCGGCGGCGCACATCCAGATAGACGGCGTCCGCCGACTGGTCGGCCGAGGCGGTGACCACATAGAGGTAGGGCGAGACGCCATCGAGGCTGTTGATCAGGCCGTCGGCGGTCAGGCCCCCGGCGGCGGTCTGGATGATGGTGTAGCGCTCGCTCTCGCCGATCAGGCTGTCGAGCTCCAGGCCCAGTTGGGCGCCCTGCTCCAGGCTGGCGCTGGCGACGTCGAAGCGGGTGACGGCGCCGGCCTCCGGATCGGCGGTGATGGTCAGGACGCCCTGGGCGCTGACCGACAGGCTGGTGGCGGCGATGGTCTGGGCATTGGTCACCGTCAGCTCGCCGTTGACCACGGCGATGTCGAGGCGGCCGTCGGTATCGTCGAGCGCCGCGACGACCTCGGCGATGCCATCCGCCGAGCCGACGGTCAGGCTGTCGGCCCCGTCCCCGAAGCTGATGTCGCCGAGGACGCCGCCGTTGAGAATGGTCAGACTGTCGTCGCCCGAGCCCAGCAGGATGTCGCCGACGATGGCCGGCTCCTTGCTGTCGACCAGGCCGTCGCCGTCGGTGTCGTAGAGGTCCTCGTCGTCCTCGGCGTCGACGATGCCGTCGTTGTCGGCGTCATCGTCCTCGGCATCGACGATGCCGTCGCCATCGTCGTCGACATCGATGGCGTCGGCGAAGCCGTCGGCGTCGCGGTCCCGGATCGTGATCTGCTGCAGGATGGTCACTCCGGCGGTGTTGGCCCGCAGGTCGAGGGCGACGGCGCGCCCGAGGACGGTCTCGTCGTCGGTGTCCTCGTTGTCGTCGTCGGTGTCGTTCTCGTCGTCGTTGGCGACGATGTAGGCGGTGATCGAGCCGCTGTTGGTCAGGCTTGTCAGGGTCCCCGAGGCGTCGAGCAGGGCGGTGGCGTTGCTGTTCTCGCCGGACACATAAGCAAACAGGCTGCCTGTATTTGTGAAGCTCGGCAGGCTGGCGCCGGCATCGATGCGCACGGCGATGGAGTCGAACGATCCTTCGTCGGCCAGGGCCGAGGAGGCCGAGACCTGACCGGCATAGATGGCCCCGTTGTTGACGAAGGCCTCGAGCGCCGCCCCGTTGGTCAGGTGCACGCCCTGGACGTCGGCGTTGTAGCTGTAGGCGGTGATCGAGCCGTCCTGCAGGAAGCCGCCCTCGATCACCGTCGCATAGCCGGCGTCGCCGCCGATCTTCAGGGCCGTGGCGCTGACCCCGTCGTAGACCCCGTCGGCGTAGAGCGTGCCGCGGTTGATCAGACCCCAGGCCTCGTCGCCCGACCCGACCTTGCCGATGGTCACCGCCTGGCTGTCGGAGCCGATCGCCAGGGCCGGGGCGGCGCCGTAGCTGTAGAGCGAGGCCGTGCCCTCGGCGATGTCGCTGCGGCCGTCCTGGTCGAGGTCGTCGTCGAGAATGCCGTCGCCGTTGTCGTCGTCGTCGTCGTCGTCGTCGATGCCGTCGTTGTCGTCGTCGTCGTCGCTGGCGTTGGCCTTGCCGTCGTCGTCGTAATCGTTGTCGGTGATGCCGTCGTTGCCGGTGTCGGCGTCGTCGTCGTCGAGGATGCCGTCGCCGTCGTCATCGTCGTCGATCCCGTTCTGCAGGCCATCGCCGTCGAGGTCGCCGGTGGCGGTCGGCGCGGAGTCGAGCAGGATGCCGCCGGCGACATTGGCCGCCACCCGCACCGCTCCGCCACCCTGCAGCAGGTCGTCCGCGTCCAGGGCGTCCAGGGCCTCCTGGGTGCTGGCGCGGGTGGTGTAGCGATAGCCGGTGGAGGAGACCGAGCCCTGCAGGTGCAGCGACCCCACCTCGGCCGCCACGTCGATACCGACCGCCCGCTCGCCCTGGACGGTCACCGCCCCGCCCGACTCGAGCCGGCCGCTGATCGGGGCGGCGATGCTCAGGCCGACGGCGTTGTCGCCCAGCACATTGATGGCGCCCGAGGCGACCAGGGCGCCGTCCAGCGCCGATTCCAGGCTGATGCCGTAGCTGTCGTTGCCCTCGACGACGATCGAACCGCTGGTCAGGATATCGCCGGTGACGGTTCCCGGACCGCTGACCCGGATGCCGTATCGCCCCGACCCGGTCGCGAAGTCGCCGTCGAGGTCGCCGTCGTCGTCGGTGTCGAGGTCCTCGTCAGTCTCGTCGAAGCCGTCCTCGAGGGTGATGACCCCCTCGTTGGAGACGGTGGTGGTTACGCCGCCGCCCACCTGGATGCCGATGGCCCCGTCGACGGCCTCGATCTCGATCTCGCCCTGGTTGGTGGCGGTGTTGTTGCTGTCGACGGTGATCGCCGGCCCGGCGTCGCTGAGGACAATGGAGCCGTCCTCGTCGATCAGCACATTATCGGCCGCGCCGCTGTTGGCCGTCGAGGTGGCGACCGGCGTGGTCCGTTCGGTGCTGATGGTGGTCTCGGCCACGGCCTGGGGGGCGAACAGCAGCAGCGGGGTCGCGGCGACGCCGGCGAGAAGGCGATGGCGGATCATGGACGGCCCCGGATCGAGAACAGTGACGTCTCGATCCGTGCCGTCGGCGCGGGGCGGATTTGGGCCGGTCCGGTTTCAGACCGAAACAGGCGAAGGAAATCTTCGCGACCGGGGAGGCCAAGAGGCCGTTGGGATTTCGCCTCTGGGCTCCCTTCTCCCCTTGCGGGAGAAGGTGGCGGCGAAGCCGACGGATGAGGGGTCGCACCGGCGTCTACGGCGCTGGCGGCGACCACCTCATCGCAGCTGAACGACCTATCGACCCCTCATCCGGCCCTTCGGGCCACCTTCTCCCACCGCCGGCGGAGAAGGGACACTCACGGCGGCTGGAGCAGTTGTGGCCGTCCTCAAATTTTCGCTTCGCCGCCCCCTGGAGCAGCAGCAGCGCGCCTAGGTCGCGGGCTTGGCGGCCGGAATCTTGGCCAGGTCGGCGTCGATGGCGGCCAGCAGGTCGTCGGGCAGGCGGTCGGGGGCGTAGCCCTGGATCTGCTTCAGCGGCAGGCCGAGCACCGGCTCGACCTCGGGGTTGGTGCTGATGCCGGGGATGTGCTTTTCGAGCACCGCCTTGGTTTCCGGGTTCTTGATCAGGTCACCGAGCGGGGTGGTGGCGGTGGACCAGGCCGGCTTGGCGGCCTCCTGCGCCACGGCGGCGGGCGCCAGGACGGCGGCGGAACCGGCGGTCGCGAGGAGGGCGAGCGCGAGGGCGAGCGACTTCATGATGGTTTCCCCTTAGGTGATGCAGCGACGGCTCTGCGGCCGCGCGGGCGCCACACTGCGGTATGACGCGCAGGCTGCCAATTGAAATTGCGGCCTCAGCCCTGGTCTTCGCGACGGGCCTTGCCGCTATCGAGGCGGCGGTGGGTTTGGTCCCAGCGCCGCCTGGCGGCGTCGCCCAGGGTGTGGTCACCCGCGTCGAGCAGGGCGGAAAGCTCTTCCTGCGAAGTGATGACCTGGATCGGCGCGCTGCTGACGAGCGGCTGCGGCCGGATGCCACCGGTGAAGAAGAGAACTTCCACCGTCTCCTCCTCCGCTTCGGCCGGCGCCGGCCGATCCTGCGCCGCGGCCGGCGTCGCCAGGATACCGGCCGCGATGGCGGCGGCGGCGACCGTCGCGCCAATCGGCAGTCGGTAGGTGACGCAGGTCTCACCCGAGCAGGCCTGCAGAAAGGCGACCCGTCGACGCTCACTCATCGCCGACAGGTCGTGGACCTGGCGATGGCACAGGCGGCAGACCTCGGCGGCGTCAAGAATGTCGGACAGCGGGCCCTTGTAGGGGCAGGGGCTGGTGATCTTCGGGAAGGTGGCCATCAGGCGGTCTTGATCGGGCGGCCCCGGCGGCCGTCGAAGCGGCGGTGGACCTCGTTCCAGCGCTCCTTGGAGAGGTCCGCCAGGGTGGGCAGGCGCAGGCAGGCGAGGACGATCTCGTCGTCCGTGTCGGCCGCAACCTGCGTCGCCGTGGAGCCTTCCTGCGCCCAACGATGCGGCTGGTCGGTCGTGAAGACGATTGCCTCCGGGGTTTCGTCATCGGTGGCCGGCCTGTCCTGGGCGAAGGCCGGGACGGCGAGCAGCATCGTCGCGGACAGGACGAGGGACGGCAGGGTCAACAGTTTGCGCATGAGCGATCTCCCCAGATCACAGCAGTAAACGCCGTGATCGCCGTTCGATCAATCCCGTCCTTCGAGGATGGCCAGCGCCTGGGCCGCCAGCACCGGCGTGCCGTTCTCGGCGGCCCGTTCGCTGGCCGCCTGACCGGAGAGGACGCGGCGGTAGACGCCCTGGCTGATCGAGGCCAGCCGGAAGATGCCGAAGGCCATGTAGAAGGGCCAGTCGCCGATGGTCTCGCGGCCCGTGCGGCGGCAGTAGGCGGCGACGTACTCGGCCTCGGTCGGGATGCCGCTGGCGGCGAAATCGACGCCGACCAGGCTGCCCCAGCTGAGCGAGGTCGAGCGCCAGAGGAAGGCGTTGTAGGCGATGTCGGCGATGGGGTGGCCGATGGTCGACAGCTCCCAGTCGAGGACGGCGATCAGCCGGGGCTGGGTCGGGTGGAACATGACGTTTTCCAGCCGGTAGTCACCATGGGCGATGCTGACGCTGTCGTCGGCCGGGATGCGGGCCGGCAGGCTCTCGATCAGGGCTTCCATCTCCGGAATCAATTCGGTCTCGGCGCCGCGGTATTGCTTGGTCCAGCGGGAGACCTGGCGTTCGAAATAGCCGCCGGCCCGGCCAAAGTCCTCGAGGCCGGCGGCGACGTAGTCGACCTGGTGCAGCTTGGCGAGGGTGGCGTTCAGGTCGTCGTAGACGGCGGCGCGGTCGGCGGGGCTGAGGTCCGGCAGGGCGGCGTCGCGGAAGATGCGGCCTTCCAGATAGTCCATGACGTAGAACGACGTGCCAATGACGCTCTCGTCGGTGCACAGCGCCCGCATCTTGGGGACGGGGATGAGGCCGTCGAGGGCCTTCATCACCTTGTATTCGCGATCGACCTGGTGAGCGCTGGCCAGCAACACGCCCGGCGGCTTCTTGCGCAGGACGTAGAGGTGTTCGCCCTTCGAGGTTTGCGTCGTCAGCAGGAAGGTCGGGTTGGAGGCGCCGCCCTGGAACTGATGGACCTGCATGCCGGCCCCGAAGCCCTCGATCTCGCGGGTCAGCCAGGCCTCCAGCGGGGCCGGATCGAACCAGTGGGCGGGGACGACCTCACGAACGGCGGGAGCGGGGGCGGGCGCGGTCATGGCGATTCCTCAGGGCGGCGCCATGGTGACGCGCTTCCGCAGCGGCGCCGCAAGGATTTGTCTCAGGCGCCTTTGGCCGGTTTTGCCGGCGTCTTGTCCGGCAGAGAGGGTCCGGGCAACAGCTGTATGCGCGGCGGCGGGACCGGCGCCTTCAAATCAGTCGGCGTCTTGATCGGCATGTCCAGTATCGGCCGGGCGATGCGGCCGCCGCTGACGACAATGACCTCGGAGATGTCATTGTCGTCTTCGGCCGGCGGCGCTGCCGTCGCCGCCGCGGGCGGGCTCTGGACCGGGGTCTGCGCGGGCTGTGCGGCGACCGGCAGGGCGACCAGGCTGGCGGCAAGGGCGGCAGCGGCGGCGGCCGGGCGCATCGGGAAGCGGTAGGTGACGCAGACCTCGCCCGAACAACTGGCCAGGAACCGCGTCCGGGCCTTGTCGGACATATCGGTCAGGTCGGTGACGGTGCGCTGGCACATCCGGCAGTGGTCGCCGTCCATGATCTCGGCCAAGCGGTCGAGGTAGGGACAGGGGCCGTCGATCTTCGGGAAATTGGCCATGCACGCGGGTCTCCGGCCGCCAGAAAACCCCCTGCCCGGCCCGGACGCAAGAGGCACAACAGTTCGTGTGGTGACGCGGCGTCGCCGTTGAGGGCGGCGGCCGGGAGCGGCATGCTGCCCACAAAACAGACTGGGAGAGCGCCATGGCCGAGGAAACCGTCACCTACGCGGTCGAGGATCACGTCGCCATCATCACCCTCAACCGGCCGGTGCAGCGCAACGCGCTGAACTGGGACGCCTATGCGAAGCTTGAGGCCTACCTGCGCAAGGCGGTGACCGACGTTGAAGCCCGCTGCGTCATCGTCACCGGCGCCGACCCGGCCTTCTGCAGCGGCGACGACGTGCGCGAGATCATGGCCGGGCCCAAGGCGGTGTCGGCCGATACGACGCCGGTGGTGCGCCATCGGCCGACGCCGGCGGCGATGGCGGCGCTGGAGTGCGACAAGCCGCTGATCGCGGCGGTCAACGGGGCGGCGGTCGGCTGGGGCATGGAACTGGCGCTGTATGCCGACATCCGCATCTGCTCGGAGAAGGCCAGGTTCGCCGAGTTGTTCATCAAGCGCGGCCTGGTCTGCGACGTCGGCGGCTTCTATCGGCTGCCGGCCATCGTCGGGCCGGCCAAGGCGGCCGAGCTGCTGTTCACCGGCGACATTATCGACGCGGCCGAGGCGCTGCGCATCGGCCTGGTCAGCGAGGTGACGCCGCACGACCAGCTCATGGTGCGGGCCAGGGCGCTGGCGGCGCGCATCGCGGTCAATCCGCCGCTGGCCCTGCGCTACATGAAGGAGGGCCTGCGGCGCGGAACCTACGGCGACCCGCGCGACCTCGGCGGCTGGGCCATCGAGACGATCAGGGCGCTGATGAAGACCGACGACCACAGGGAAGGCGTGGCCAGCTTCCTCGAAAAGCGCGAGCCGGTGTTCAGGGGAAGCTGAGCTGCCCTCGGTCCAAGCCGCTAAGCGGGTTGGGCCCGGTGACGGTCTGGGGGGAGACGGAGGGCAAGCCTCTTCGCGGTGCGGGGCCTTCCCCTACTTCTTCTTGGCGCGCGCTAGCATGATCCGAGTAGTCAGGTCTCCCCGCCTCGCGGCTTCTTCCGGGCTAAACTCGTCGGATTCCTTGACTTTTTCGTCCATTGGACTCACTTTCGAGGCCAGCGGTGAAGCCGCGCGAACCAAGGTAACGAACCTTGGCCGCGCGGCCCACCTCTAAGCTCTCCTGATGCGGTCTTTCCGCACTGGCGATCACCTGCCTCTCTGGTTCAGCCCGGGTTCAACGGGGCAAGGTTAGTGGGCGTGACCCACCGGGAAGCCCCCAGACGTGTCACCGTCTGGGGGGTTTCTGTTCCGCTCATTGCGGTGTCTCTGAGCGCGTCACCATCTCGAACAGGCTCGGCTTGCTGTGTTGGCTTTCCTCCACCGCTTTGGCGGTGTCCGGCAGGCGTCCGTGGAGGTAGAGAATGCCGTTGGGGTCCTGCACGATCTCACCGCGCCGAAGGCACCGGTTGACGCCGTTGTAGAAACCGTTTTCGTTTCGGGTGACTTGCTCGCCGAATTTCGGGTGGCTTTTCAGAATGGCCTTCAGATCCAACCGGCTAACGCCACGGTCGGCTTGCCCGAGGTACTCGACGATGAACTCGGTCATCGAGCCAGCGCGCCGGCCGTCCGCTTTCGCTTGAACGGACGCGGATGGGGCGACGCCCAACTCTTCCAAGGACACGCCCAGAACCTTGGCCGCGTCAGCCAGTTCACGATCGATCTGGGCCGCCGCCGCGAGATGCATGTCGCGGTTACGGACCTTGGTCTCGATGAGGGTTAGTAGGGGGTGGCTGGCCATGATGGGAGCATAGTAGACGATTCTCATCGTCGCGCAACTCAGTGGGGTGACACCGTGGGTAACCTGTGGAGAGAACATTTTGGCATCCGTAGGGTTTCCCCACCAACCCCTCGGACACTGGATATCTAAAGTGCATAGTTGCCACATATCCCGGCGGGGCCTGCCGGCGGGCTTTTGGGGTTTCGGTCGGCCACGCGATGGGCCTAGTTTCGGAAAAAAGCGGGGAGACAAGGCGATGGACGGGATTGCGACACCCTACGAGGCCGACGGCGCGGCGATGATCGGCCGACTGTTCGTCCCGGCCGGCGATGGCCCTGCCCCGGCCGTGCTGGTCGCCCATGAGTCGCCGGGCATCACCGGCCATACCCTGGAGGCCGCCCGCCGGCTGGCGGCGCGCGGCTGCCTGGCCCTGGCCGTCGACTATCAGGGCGGCGGCCAGGTCGTCACCGACCGGGCGGAGATGATGCGCCGCTACGAGCGGTTCATGAGCGACCCGGCCTTCATCCGCGCCCGGATGGGGGCGGCGCTCGCCGCGCTGCTGGCGCATCCGAGGGCCGACAGCGCGCGCGTGGCCGCCATCGGCTTCTGTTACGGCGGCACGGCGGCGCTGGAACTGGCGCGCGGCGGGGCCGACCTGAAGTGCGCCGTCGGCTTCCACTCGGGCCTGACCACGGCCCGGCCGGGGGACGCCGGCAATATCAAGGGCAAGGTCCTGGCCTGTATCGGGGCCGACGACCCGGTCGTCCCCGCCGACCAACGCGCCGCCTTCGAGGCCGAGATGCGGGCCGGCGGCGTCGACTGGCGGCTGAACCTCTACGGCGGCACGGGCCACAGCTTCACCAACCCCGAGGCCGACAACTGGGGCATGCCGGGCTTCGCTTTCCACGCAGCGAACAATGCGCGGGCCTGGCGGGCGTTGGACGATCTGTTCGACGAGGTGTTTTGACGTAATTCGGCATTGCCTGTCGCAAGACCGCCGCTCTTATCAAAATTCAAGCCGCCGAACGGCAGGGACGAATAATATCGTCTTTGGCGACCCGATTCCCTATACTGAGGCTTCACTTCAGCAAGGAAAGGAACTCGCCAATGCCAAGCATGCGGGAGCTGATCGACATAGTCGATCACTACAACAAGGCCGTCGGCCTGTAGTAAAAGCGGGGAGCGCTTCGGCGCTCCCTACCCCATTTGCTGAGTGTCTTTTTTGGCCCCCGGAATTTGCCGGGGGCCAAAGGCTTCGCTGATTCACGGCCCCTCGACCCACTTGCGATAACCCGCCGAACGCAGCTCGCAGGCCGGGCAGGTTCCGCAGCCGTAGCCCCACGAATGGCGTTGCGTGCGGTCGCCGAGGTAACAGGTGTGGGTGTCTTCCACGATCAGGTCGACCAGCGGATTGCCGCCCAGGTCGTCGGCCATCGCCCAGGTGGCGGCCTTGTCGATCCACATCAGTGGGGTGTCGATGACGAAGCGGCTCTCGGTGCCGAGGTTCACCGCCACCTGCAGGGCCTTGATGGTGTCGTCGCGGCAGTCGGGATAGCCCGAATAGTCGGTCTCGCAGACGCCGGTGACCAGATGCTTGATGCCCCGCCGATAGGCCACCGCCGCCGCGAAGGTCAGGAACAGCAGGTTGCGGCCCGGCACGAAGGTGTTGGGCAGGCCGGACGCGTTGAAGGCGATCTCGGTCTCCTGGGTCATGGCCGTGTCGCTGATGGCGCCGAGCACCGACAGGTCGAGCAGGTGGTCGCGGCCAAGCCGGGTGACGGCGGGCCCGTAGGTCGCGGCCAGCTTGCCGAGGAAGGTCCGGCGCACCTCCAGCTCGACCCGGTGACGCTGGCCGTAGTCGAAGCCGATGGTCTCGACGCGGTCGAAGCGGGCCAGGGCCCAGGCCAGGCAGACGGCGCTGTCCTGGCCGCCGGAGAAGAGGACGAGGGCGGACATGCCCCTTCTATAGCCGCATCGTACGCGACTGGCGAAACAGACGTTTGAGCGATTGCGAAACATCGTTCGAATGGCCCAGACTTGGGCAGGGGCAGAGCACGGCACAGCGCTCGCCCCGGGGAGACAACCGATGGATCTTGCCGACACCGACCCTGCCCTGGTCGAGCGCCTGGACATGGCCGCCCTGCAGGGCATGCAGCTGGCCGTCTGGGCCGATCTGCAGCCGGAGGCGGTGTGCGTCGTCGATCCGGATGGGACGGAGCATGCCTTCGCGCAGGTCAACGCCCAGGCCAACCGGCTGGTCCGCCTGCTGCGGGCGCAGGGACTCGAGGCCGGCGATTCGGTCGCCCTGATCTGCTCCAACCGGGTCGAGTTCGTCGAGGTGCTGGCCGCCACCCTGCGCAGCGGCTTGCGGCTGACGCCGGTCAACTGGCACCTGTCGGCCGACGAGATCGGCTACATCGTCCGCGACTGCGAGGCGAAGGCGGTGATCGGCGAGGCGCGGGTTTCCGTGCTGGCCGAAGCGGTGGCGCAAGGCCCCGATGTGCAGGTCAGGCTGGTGGTCGGCGGCGCGGTCGAAGGCTTCGACTCCTACGCCGAGGCCATCGCGCCGTTCGACGGGTCGGACATCGCCGACCCCGTGCTGGGCAACGGCATGATGTACACCTCCGGCACCACCGGCCGGCCGAAGGGCGTCCACAGGAACGTACCCGTGGTCACGCCCTACATCACCTATCCGATGCGGGGCTACGTCCCTGGCCAGTCGGTCCAGATGTGCGCCGGGCCGGCCTATCACGCCGCCCCGCTGGCCTTCGATGTGCGGGCCGCCATGGCCGGCGGCGCGGTGCTGGTGTTCGTCGACAAATGGGATTCCGAGCAGGTCCTGCGCACCATCGCCGAGCGGCGGGTGACCCATTTCCACCTGGTGCCGATCATGTTCCAGCGGCTGCTGGCCCTGCCCGCCGAAGTGAAGGCGAAGTACGCCACGGACCACGTGCAATTCATCATCCACGGGGCGGCGCCCTGCCCGCCCGAGGTCAAGCGGGCGATGATCGACTGGTTCGGGCCGGTGCTGACCGAATACTACGCCGGCTCCGAGGGCGGCGCGGGCTTCCTGATCGACAGCCACGAATGGCTCGCCAAGCCCGGCAGCGTCGGCAAGCGGCCGGCCCTGCTGCAGGTGCGCATCCTCGACGAGGCCGGAAACGACCTGCCGAACGGCCAAGCCGGGGCCATCTACCAGCAGATGCCGCCGGGCGGCGGCTTCACCTATTTCAAGGACGAGGCCAAGACCTCCGCCTCGCGGGTCGGCGACTTCTTCACCATGGGCGACGTCGGCTATTTCGACGAGGACGACTACCTGTTCCTGACCGGGCGCAACGCCGAGACCATTATCTCCGGCGGGGTCAACATCTATCCCCAGGAGATCGACAACGAGCTGGTCAAGCACGCCGCCGTCGCCGACAGCGCCACCATCGGCGCGCCGCACGACGAATGGGGCGAGCAGGTGAAAGCCGTCATCCTGCTGAAACCCGGCCATCAGCCGAGCCCGGAGCTGGCCGACGAAATCCTCGCCTTCGCCCGCGCCAACCTGCCGGGCTTCAAGGTGCCCAGGAGTCTCGACTTCGTCGCCGACCTGCCGCGCTCGGAGGCCGGCAAGATCCAGCGCAACAAGGTCCGCGCCCCCTACTGGGAAGGCCGGGCAAGGCAGATATGACCGAACCCCTGGATGGCGATGTCGCGCCGGCGGCCCAACCTCGGGAAGGGGGCGCCGACGACCTGGAACAGCGCGAGGCCGAGTACGCCGCCTTCGTGAACGCCAACCTGCGCAGCAACTACATCGGCAACTTCGTGCACGGCATGCTGGGGATGACCGGCTTCCGGCTGATCAACGCCCCGACCTTCATGCCGGCCTATCTGCACCTGATCAGCGGTTCGAACACCATCGTCGGCCTGGGCCTGGCGCTGCAGCAGGTCGGCGGCATCATCTCGCCGCTGGTGGCCGGGGCGAAGATGGAGCACCGGGCCAAGATCATGCCCGCGGCCATCGTCCTGGGCAGCCTCGGCCGCCTGGCCATCCTCGGCATGGCCCTGGCCGGCTGGTTCCTGAGCGGCAGCGCCCAGGTCGTCACCCTGCTGATGTTCCTCTTCCTGTTCGGGGTGTTCATGGGCGCCCAGCGGGTGGCCTTCACCCTGCTGATGTCCAAGGTCATTCCCCTGCATCTGCGGGGCCGGCTGCAGGCTTGGCGCAACGCCGTCGGCGGCCTGATCGCGGCGGTGCTGGCCTATGCCTCGGGCAAGTATCTGATCGAGGCCAATGTCCTGAACAACGGCTATTCGACCACCTTCATCCTGGCCTTCCTGCTGACCAGCGCCGGCCTGTGGTTCCTGCAGGCCCAGATCCGCGAACCCACCCCGCCGACCATCCGCACGGCCGCCCGCCTGCGCGACCGCATGAAGGACATTCCCGGCCTGATCGCCGCCGACCCGGCCTACCGCTGGTTCCTGGTGGTGCAGATGCTGGCCACCTCGGCCCGCATCGCCACGCCGTTCTACATCCTGCATGTCGGCCTCACGATGCACCTGGACGGCTCCACCCTGGGCCTCCTGTCGCTGGCCTTCCTCGGCGCCGACACGGTCAGCAACATCGTCTGGGGCTACCTCGGCGACCGCTCGGGGTTCAGGATCGTCCTGCTGCTGGCCATCGGCGGCTGGATCGCCGCCACCATCGCCCTGATGACCCTGGCCAGCCCCGTCGCCATCTTCTTCGCCTTCTTCGGGCTGGGCGCCGCCCAGGCCGGTTACATGATGGCCAGCCAGACCATGATCCTCGAGTTCGGCCACCGCGACGACCTGCCGATGCGGATCGGCATCTCGGCGACGGCCGAAGGGGTCACCGCCACCCTTGGTCCGCTGATTGGCGGCGCGGTCGCCGACCTGATGGGCTATAGCATCGTCTTCGGCGCCTCGCTCGGCCTCCTGGCCGCCGCCCTGCTCACCATGGTCATCGCCGTACACGATCCCCGGAAGACCCGATCATGAGCGCTCCGCCCGTCACCGCGCTGACCGCGACGCCCGAGGAAGAGGCCGCCATCCGCCAGGCCGTGCGCACCGCCGACCCGGCCCTGATCACTCCGACCGCCCGCATCGCGACGGCCAAGGACATTCCCGGCCTCGTCGACCTGCTGTCCGACCCGCTGGTTTCCGGCCCCATCTACGACATCCCCCGCCCCATCGACCCGGCCCGCATCGGCGCCTGGGTGGCCAGATCGCTGCGCCTGCGCCAGGCCGGCGAGGCGCTGCTCACCGTCACCCCCGACGACCGCGGCCAGATCGCCGCCTACAGCCGCATCACCGTCTGGCCCGAACGCTCCTCGGCCGAACTGGCCGGGGCCCAGCGGGCCGACCGCCAGAACAGCGGCCAGGGCGCGGCCGGGGCGGCGCGCTCGTTCGGCTTCATGTTCGAGGTGCTCGGCGTGCGGCTGGTCGGGCTGACCGCCGCCATCGACAACTTCCGCTCGGCCAGGGTCATCGAGGCGGCCGGCTTCACGCCGATGGGCGAACGGCTCAGCCAGCTGCCCGACGGCGGCGCCCGGCGATCACTCTATTGGGAGATGACCCGGGAGGATTGGCTGACGCGGCGGCGCCTGTCCAAGGTGGACAGCGACAAAACCTGAAGGGAGAGCCCCATGCGGTTCGACGGCGACTACAGCATGACCATCGGCGGCAAGGGCGTCGCCGGCGCGACCACCTTCGACGTTCTCAACCCGGCCAACGAGCAGGTCATCGGCCAGGCGCCGGACTGCACGCGCGAGCAGCTGGACGAAGCCGTCGCCGCCGCCCGCAAGGCCTTCCCGGCCTGGGCCGCCACCCCGATCGCCAAGCGCAAGGAGCTGCTGCTGGCCATGGCCGGCGTCATCGCCGCCAACGGCGAGGACCTGAAACGCCTGCTGACCAGCGAACAGGGCAAGCCGCACAACGACGCCTTCGGCGAC
This sequence comes from Caulobacter sp., assembly GCA_028291265.1. GTDB lineage: Bacteria > Pseudomonadota > Alphaproteobacteria > Caulobacterales > Caulobacteraceae > Caulobacter. The sequence goes on from JAQGIK010000053.1 coordinate 27,229, forward strand.
GTCATGGGCGGCGCCTACTGGCTGCAGGCCACCGCCAGCCTCGATCTGCCGGTCACCGTCACCGAGGACACCGCCGAGCGCCGGGGCGAGACCCGCCATATCCCCATCGGCGTGGTCGGGGCCATTGCGCCCTGGAACTTCCCGGTCATCCTGGCCATGTTCAAGCTGGCCCCGGCCCTGCTGGCCGGCAACACGGTGGTGCTGAAGCCCTCGCCCTTCACCCCGCTGACGACCCTGAAGATCGGCGAGCTGTTGCGCGAGGTGCTGCCCGCCGGCGTGCTCAACATCGTCACCGGCGGCGACGCGCTCGGCCCCTGGATGACCAGCCACCCCGGCATCGACAAGGTCAGCTTCACCGGCTCGACCCAGACCGGCCGCAAGGTCATGGAAAGCGCCGCCTCGACCCTCAAGCGGGTGACCCTGGAACTGGGCGGCAACGACGCCGCCATCGTCATGCCCGACGTCGATGTCGCCGCCGTGGCCGAGCAGCTGTTCTGGGCCGCCTTCCGCAACACCGGCCAGATCTGCATCGCCACCAAGCGGATGTACGTCCACAAGGACGTCTACGAGCCGCTGAAGGACGCCCTCGTCGCCTACGCCGCCACGGTGAAGATGGGCAACGGGGCCGAGCAGGGCACGCAGATGGGCCCGATCCAGAACAAGCTGCAGTACGCCCGGGTGCTCGACCTGATCGCCGACGCCAAGGCCAAGGGCTACAAATTCCTGGTCGGCGGCGAGACCAGCACGGCGCCGGGCTACTTCGTGCCGGTGACCATCATCGACAATCCCCCCGAAGACTCCCGCATCGTCCAGGAAGAGCAGTTCGGACCGGTCCTGCCGCTCCTGAAGTTCGACGACCTGGACGAGGTCATCGGCCGCGCCAACGCATCCGACTACGGCCTCGGCGGCTCGGTCTGGTCGGCGGACGAGGACAAGGCGCTGGAGATCGCCAGCCGCCTGGCCACCGGCACCGTCTGGATCAACGAGAGCCAGCACCTCTCGCCCCTGGCGGCCTTCGGCGGCCACAAGCAGTCGGGCGTCGGCGTCGAGGGGGCGCTGGAAGGCCTGCTCGAATACACCAACGCCCAGACGGTGTTCGTGAAGAAGAAGGCGGCGGCGGCGGCGGTCTGAACCTCGCTGGATTTCTCCCTCCCCTTTATGGGGAGGGAGGGGTCTCTCAGGCGCTCGTTCTCAGAACTTCCGCCCCACCTTGATCCCGACGGTGCGCGGCTGGTTGGGGGTGATGTAGGTCGCCCCGCCACAGACGGCTTCGGCGCACTGGGCCGAGCGGAACAGGCTGGCCCGCTCGTCGAACAGGTTGTTGAAGTAGACCTGCAGGTTCCAGTCGCCGGGCTTGAGGCCAATGGCGAAGTCGAAGGTCTGCCAGGCGTCCTGCTTGCCGAGGATGTCGCGCTCGGCCAGCCGCAGGTCGGCATAGCTGCTCGACTGACCGACCCACGAGCCCTGGACGAAGCCGTCCATCTCGGCCAGCACGAAGTCGTAGCGCAGCGTCACGTTGCCCTTGAACCGCGGCGTCACCGGCAGCTGGGTGCCGGTCGGGGCCAGCGGCGCGGGACAGCTTGTTATTGGATTCCCCTGCGGATCGGTGAAGCCGCAGTAGTTGTCGGACAGTTCGGCATGGGTGTAGGCGCCGCCGCCCGACAGGGTCCAGTCGTCGGTCAGACGCCAGACGACGTCGGTTTCGACGCCGTAGATTTCGGCGTTGGCGGCGTTCTTGATCTCGGTCAGGCCGTTGGCCCCGAGGATCGAGAACTGGAAGTCCTCCCACTGCTCGTAATAGACCGCGCCGTTCCAGCGGATGGTGCCCTGGGCCCAGGTGGTCTTCCAGCCCAGCTCGTAGTTGGTCAGGAAGTCGGAGATGTAGGGCGGCAGGCTGCCGCGGCGGTTGATGCCGCCCGGCCGGTAGCCGGTCGACCAGGTGCCGTAGACCATGCGGTCGTCGTCGATCTTCCAGGTCAGGTTCAGGCGGTGGGTATAGCCGTCGTCCTTGGTCGACTTCGCGAGGTTCTTGCAGGGCGCCTGGGGTGTGTCGGCCGGGGCGAAACAGGCCGCCTCGCCGTTGCTGGAATAGCCGGCCGAGAAGCCGAAGAAGCCCTCCAGGCTGTTCTCCGCCTCGAAGCCGCGCAGGCCGCCGGTCAGGGTCAGCGTCGGGGTGATGTCCCAGCTGACCTCGCCGAACACGGCCGTGTCGGTGTCCTCGCGGACCTGGCTGGTCAGCCAGATGGTGCCCGGCAGGCCGGTGATCGACAGCGAGGTGGCCAGGCCGTCGATCTGGTAGTTCTGGAAGATATCGTGCTTCTGGTCCTGGTAGAACAGGCCGGCGACGAAGCGGATCGGCTGATCGCCGGGCGAGGAGATCCGGACTTCGTGGGTCTGGCGCGTATAGTGGTCGGTGGCGTTGATGTACTGGGTCGGATCGACGGTGTTGCCGAGGTTGTCGACCCAGTAGTCGCCGTAGCCCATCAGGGTGTCGTAGAAGAAGCTGTAGTCGCTGTAGTCGCTGGCCGTCTCGACGTCGCGCTTCAGGTAGCTGCCGGCGTAGACGACATCGAACATGCCGATCTTGCCCTCGACGGTCAGCGCCGCCTGGTACCATTCGTCGTTCGAATATTCGGGCCGGAAGCGGCTCTGGGCCAGGTCGCCGATCAACGGATTGTAGGAGAAGTTGCCGTTCGCCTCCTGGCGCTGGCCCATGAGCTGCGGGGTGATGGTCCAGTCTTCGTTGAGGTCGATCTTCAGAGAGGCGCGGGCCCCGATGGTGTCGACGTCGTTGTAGTTTTCCTCGGCGAAATCGTCGTTGTTGATCGGGCCGTGGCCGTCGCGTCCGCCCCAGGTCGGGTAGAGGCGGTCGGAGGCGACGTTGTCGATGTAGCCGGCGTCGTGGACGTACCAGCCGACCAGGCGGGCGGCCATCTTCTCGCCCATCGGCAGGTTGACGTAGCCCTCGGCCCCGTAGCCCTGGTCGCCGCCGGCGACGGTGTTGACCTCGGCGTCGAAGGCCCCTTCGAAGACGCCGATCTTCGGCTTGTTGGTGATGATGCGGATGGTGCCGGCCTGGGAGCTGGCGCCGTACAGCGTGCCCTGCGGCCCGGCCAGGGATTCGACCCGGGCGATGTCGTAGACGTGGATGTCGAGCGCGCCCTGGATGGTGGTGATCGGCTGCTCGTCGAGATAGATGCCGACGCTGGGCAGGGAGCCGGAGTGGTTGCCGTCGCCGCCGCTGGCGACGCCGCGCATGTAGACGCTGCCGAAGCCAGGGCCGATCGGCTGGGTCGAGACCGAGGGCAGGAATTTCACGAAGTCGCCGAAGTCGCTGACCTGCAGCTCCTCCAGCTTCTGGCCGCCCAACGCCTGGATCGAGACCGGCACGTCCTGCAGGTTCTCGTCGCGCTTCTGGGCGGTGATGATCACCTCTTCGACGGCGTTGCCGGCCGGCGCTTCCTGGGCGTAGGCGACGCCCGTCAGCATGGTTGTGCCCAGCAGGACCGAGGTCCAGATCGCCGTCCGAGACTTGCCCGTCATGATATTCCCCAGTCGGCGTAACGCCGTCATCGAAGGGTCATAATGGGTCGCCGATCCTGTCAAGGCGGCTTCACCCGAAACGGGGTGTTCGCGCGCCGGTTGCCGAGAACTGTGGCGGCGGAAGCGCAGGGCCCCGTCAGCCGTCCCAGGTTTGCAGCGCCGGACCGAGCGCCGCCTTCAGCGGGTCCAGCCAGGGCTCGTAGGCGCGCCACTGGTCGAGGCCCTCGGTGAAGATCGGCCGGCGGACCTGCTCGGAACTGGCGGTGCGCACGGCGCGGTCGTTCTCGTGGAACTTCATGACGCCGGGCTCGAAATCGAGGCCGCAGTAGGAAAGCAACCTGCGCACCTCCCCTTCGGGATCGGCGATCAGCCGCTCGTAGAGGGTGCGGTGGATCGTTCCCGGCTGCACGGCGTCGAAGTGGGCCATCAGGGCGACGTAGTCGGCGTAGTAACGGCCGAGGTCGATGAGGTCGTAGGAGAAGCCCTGGCCGCGGGCGAAATGCTGCTTGAAGGCCGAGAAGCAGCCGCCGAGCGGATGGCGGCGGGCGTCGACGATCTTCGCGTTCGGCAGGATCAGCCGGATCAGGCCGACGTGGGCGAAGTTGTTGGGCATCTTGTCGATGAAGAAGGGGCGGTCGGTCTTCCGCTGCACCCGGGTGCGCTCGAGGTATTCCGCGCCGAGCGCCCGCGCCTCGTCGGCCGTGAGACCGGTCAGGCTTTCGGGATAAGAGCTGTCGCTCTCACGGCGGTGACGGCCGCCGAGGCGGCGGGCCATGGAGATGATGTCGGGCAGCTCCATGGTGCCTTCGACCAGGGAGTGACTGGCCAGGATCTGCTCGATCAGCGTCGATCCGGCGCGCGGCAGGCCGACGATGAAGATCGGGTCCGGGGCGGGCGAGCCCCAGCCCTGCCGCCGCGCGAAGAAGGCCGGCGTGAACACCGCCATCGATCGGCGGGCGTGGGCGGCGGTGTGCTCGGCCTCATAGTCGATGCCGGCCCGGCGCAGGGCGGCGCCGGCGGCGTATTGCGCGAACGCGGCGGCGGCGTCGCCGGCGTCCTCCAGCGCCTTGCCGAGCGCGTAGTGGAGGTGGAAGCGGTCCTCGTCCGAAATGTCGGTGCGGGCCAGCTGGGCGCGCATGGCGGCGACATCCTCATCGCTGAACTTCACGGTCTTGAGGTTGGCCAGGCTCCACCAGGCCTCGCCGAACTGGGGCGCCTGTTCCAGGGTCCTGCGGTAGGCCGCGACGCTGTCGGCCTGGCGGCCGACGGTCTTGTAGCTGTGGCCGAGGCTCATCCAGCCCTTTGGCTGGTTCGGATGCTCGGCCAGCACCCCCTCGTAGAGGGCGATGGCGCCGTCGTAGTCGCCCAGGCGGCCGAGCACGGCGGCCTTGAGGTTGCGATAGCCGGCGTGGCGCGGATTGGCGGCCATCAGCGGTTCGAGCTCGGCGAGGGCCTCCTGCGCCCGGGTCAGGCGGTAGAGGACGGTGGCGTGGTTGTAGCGGGCCTCGGCGAAGCCCGGCGCCAGTTGCAGGCAGCGTTCGAGCAGGCCCTGCGCATCCTCGTTGCGGCCCAGACGGGCGGCGACCTCGGCCAGCATGCGGATGGCGGCGACATGGGTCGGGTGGCGCGACAGGTACGGCTTGAGGATCCGCTCGGCGACCGGCAGGTCGTTGGCCACCAGGGCCGTCGCCGCTCGCATCAGCGCCGGATCGGAGACCGAGGCGCGGATCTGCTCGGCCCGGGCCCGGGCCGCGCCGGCCTCGTCGCCGACCAGCAGCAGCTGGTCGGTCAGCGCGTCCCAGCCGGCCGAGAGCCGGCCGTCGAGCGTCACCGCCCGGCTCAGCGCGGCGATGGCGGCGCGGCCGATGCCGAGGTCGGCGAAGGCCAGGCCGGCTTCCAGATGCACGGGCGGCCAGTTCGGATGGGCCCGGATCACCGGCTCCAGCAGTTCCACCCCCGGTTCCGCCCGGCCCTGGCGGCGCAGGGCGGCGGCCAGCAGCAGGAGGGCCTCCGGATGTCCCGGCATGGCGACGAGGATCTCCCGCGCCTGGGCCTCGGCCAGCGCCGGGTCCTGCCCGAGCAGACGGCGGCCGTGCGTCAGGGCGGTGGCGAGGGTTCCGGTGGTGGCCGTGTCGTCGGTCATTGGTGGTAGCGGTGCACAGGTTTGCGGAGGTTGTCGATCTCCCCCACCCTGGAAAACGCGGGAACGCCTAGCCGTTGGCCGCTTCGTCCAGCACCACGGGATTGAGCGCCGCCTCAAGAGCCGCGAACAGCCGTCCGACCTCGATGGGTTTGGCGACGAAGCCGTCCATCCCCGCCTCGCGATACTCGGCCACCTGGTGCGACATGGCGTTGGCGGTCAGGGCGATGATCGGGGTGCGGGCCCGGCCGGTGGCGGCTTCGCGGGCCCGGATGGCGCGGGTGGCCGTCGGCCCATCGACCTCGGGCATCTGCACATCCATCAGGATGACGTCCCAGGTCTCGGCCTCCCAGGCGGCGATGGCCTGGGCGCCGTCGGCGACGATCACCGGGTCGATGCCGACCTGGTGCATCAGGGTCTTGAGGACCAGCTGGTTGACCTCGTTGTCCTCGGCCGCCAGCACCTTCAGGGTCTGGCCGGTCAGCTCGGCGTCGGCGGGGGTCGGCGGCAGGGCCGGCAGGGTCTCGGCGCGGCTGTCGGCGACGCGTTGCAGCGGCAGCGTGAAGGTGAAGGTCGCGCCCTTGCCGATCTCGCTCTCGACGCCGATCTCGCCGCCCATCAGCTCGGTCAGCTGGCGGCAGATGGCCAGGCCGAGACCCGTGCCGCCATAGCGCCGCGAGGTCGAGGCGTCGGCCTGTTCGAAGCGGCCGAACAGCTTGGCCAGGGGTTCGGACGCGATGCCGATGCCGGTGTCGGAAACCTGGAACCTGAGGGTCTTGCCGGCCCGGGCGACGGTGACGCGGATCTCGCCGGCCTCGGTGAACTTCAGGGCGTTGGAGATCAGGTTGTAGAGGATCTGCCGCACCCGGGTCGGGTCGCCGCGATAGACGCCTTCGGCCGAGCGCTCGATCTTCAGGTCGAAGCTGAGGCCCTGCTTGTTGGCGATGGCGGTGAAGGCCGCATGGGCCCCGCGCGCCAGGTCCTTGAGGTCGAAGTCGGCCTCGTCGAGCTCGAACTTGCCGGCCTCGATCTTGGAGAGGTCGAGCACGTCGTTGAGCACGGCCAGCAGGCTCTCGCCCGACTGGCGGATGACCTCCAGCCGCTCGCGCTGCACGCCCGAGAGGTCGTCGCTGGCCATGGCCTGGGCCATGCCGAGCACGCCGTTCAGCGGTGTGCGGATCTCGTGGCTCATGGTGGCCAGGAAGGCGCTCTTGGCGCGCGTCGCAGCCTCCGCCTGTTCCTTTGCGAGGAGCAGCGCCTGCTCGGCGAGCTTGCGGTTCGTGATGTTCTGCATCGCGCCGACCAGGCGGATCGGGCGGCCATCTTCATCCGCCAGGAAGCGAACCGCGCACGCCGTCCACACCTCCGCGCCGTCGTCGCGCATCAACCGGTATTCGGGGTAGTAGGGCGCGCCTTCGGTGACGTGGCGGTTCCACTGCTCCATCACCGCCGCCCTGTCGCGCGGATCGACCGTCGCGTAGACGTCGGCCGCCAGCATTTCGTAGGTGACCGGCGAGGTGAAGAAGGTGTCGTCGGCGCCTTCCTTGATCAGCTCGCCGCGCCGATAGTCCATCTCCCAGACATGGATGTCCGCAATCTCCATGGCGAGCTTCAGGCGCTCCTCCGAGCGCTCCGTGCGCTCCAGCGCCTCGACCATCGCCGTCACGTCGTGGGACGTCATGATCAGGCCGCCGATCTCACCACCCCCGTCGCGCCAGGGACATATCTCGGCCTGCATCCAGATCACGCTGCCGTCGGGCCGCTTCATCTCCAGGCGGTCGGCGCGGATGGTCTTGCCCGCAAGCGCGCGATCGAATGATCCGCGCCATTTTTCGGCATCGGGAACGAGGTCATAGAGGCAGCCGCCGATTACGTCGCGCCCCGCCAGGAGCCGGTCCTCGATCCAGCGCGGGCTCGCGGCGACGACGGCCAGCTGGCGGTCGAGCATCACCAGCGAGACCGGCGCGGACTCGATGATCGACGCCACCATCCGCTGGGCGAGGTCGCTCTCCCGCCGCGCGGCTTCGCGGGCGTTTTTGGCGCGGACCCGGGTCCACTCGTCGGCGACGAAGGCGGCGAGGTCGTTGAGCCGCTCGGCGAGGCCGGCGTCGTACGGCCTCGGCTCCAGCCCCGACACCCAGATCGCCCCGGGAATGCCGCCGTCCTCGAGCTTGATGGGGGCGCCGGCGAAGAACCGCAGGTGCGGCGGCTCCTTGACCACCGCCTCGTCGCAGAAGCGGGGGTCCTTGGTCGCGTCCTCGATCCAGAGGAGCTGGCCGGTGGAAATGGCCAGGCGGACACCCGCGGCGTCGCCCGTCACCGGCTGGCGATCGGCGCCGCTGCGCCACACGCCGTCGGGATCGATGAGGGTGATCTGGGCGGCCACCGCGCCGAACAGCGACCTGGCCAGACGCGTGGCGCGGTCGAAGACCGCCACGGACTGCTCCATGCCGACCGGCGCCAGGGGCGCGGGGCTGCCGCTGGGCCGCTTCACGCCCGCCATGCATCCCCCCCGGGATGTGGTTCAGTTTTCACCGCACGACGATACCTAGACCAAGTTAAGGCGCTCTTTAAACGGCCCAGCTTGGGGCGCGCGCCGCCAGGTGGTGCAGCACGATCCCGCTCGAGGTGGCGACGTTCAGGGAATCGAAGCCGCCGGCCATGGGGATACGCACGCTCTGGACGCCCGCGAGCAAATCCAGCGGCAGCCCCGGACCCTCGGCCCCAAACAGCGCCGCGGTGCGGGCGGAGGGGCTGAGATCCGCCAGGTCGACGGCGCCCCGCGGCGACAGGGCGACCACCGAAAACCCGTGCTGCGCCAGGAGCTTGCAGAGATCTCCCGCGCTTCCGGCCTGCGCGAAGGGGGTGGTCAGGGCGGCGCCGACCGAAACCCGGATGGCCTTGCGGTAGAGCGGGTCGCAGCAACTGTCGTCGAGCAACACGGCGTCGGCGCCGAAAGCCGCGGCGTTGCGGAACAGCCCGCCCATGTTGTCGTGGTTGGCGATGCCGACCAGTCCCACCACCAGCGCCCGTCGCGGCAGGCCGGCCAGCAGGGCCTCGGCGTCGAGCGTCCGGCGCTCGCCGGCCGCCAGGATTCCGCGATGGATCGGGAAGCCCGCCACCGCGTCCATGACCGCCTGGCCAGCGGCGTAGACAGGCACCTCGTCGGCGAGGCCGGCCAGCAGGCCGGCCAGGGCCGGGACCCGCTTTTCAGCCAACAGCACAGAGCGCAGGCCGTGGCGCCCGCCGCGGACCAGCTTCTCCAGCACCACCTGGCCCTCGGCGATGAAGCCGTCGCGCCCGGCCAGGTCGCGCTCGCGCACCTCGCGGTAGTCGGCAAGCCGCGGGTCGGCGGGGTCGTCGATGGGGATCGTTCGGGTCACGCCGGCGGTTCTGTCATACGCCGTCCGATCACGAAACCGCGTGGCGCGCCGTACAAAGTTGACGCTCGCGTCACTTTACGATCTATACATTGCTAACATCCGGAGGACTCACCATGGCGGACGGCAATCTCGCGAACCTCGCTCAGGCTCGGGACGAGGTCTACGCCACGCCCCTGGCGAAGCTGAATCCCGCCCAGCCGGCGCTCTTCCAGGCCGACACCATGTGGCCGATCTTCGAGCGGCTGCGCGCCGAGGACCCGGTGCACTACACCGAAGAGCACGAGTTCGGCCCCTACTGGTCGATCACCAAGTACAACGACATCATGGCGATCGACACCAACCACCAGGTGTTCTCGTCCGAGGGCGGCA
>JAQGIK010000069.1 GCA_028291265.1 Caulobacter sp.
GGTCTGCGCTCGCTCGACGAAGGTCAAAAGATCACCTACGAACTCGAGCGCGACAACCGCTCGGGCAAGATGTCGGCCGGTCAGCTCCAAGCTTGATCGTGTCGACCGGACGCGCCTAGCGCGTCCAGCGAGTTTGGGATGGGCCGGCGCTTGCGCCGGCCCATTTCTTTTGCGCGCCATATCGGGCGGCGGAGCGCCGGGCCACGGGACTTGGCGCGGACGTCCGCTCAGGCGTAGCCGAGCAAGGCGCGCAGGCCCGGCGCGTGAAAATCCACCAGCGCCTTCTGGACGGGCGGCAGTTCGGCGGGCACGGCGACGGTCAGGCTGAGATTCTCCCGGGCCGTGCGGCTCTCGCGCGGATCGGCCCCGGCGGCGACCCGCTCGCGCCAGTCCTCCGGCAGGGCCAGGCCGGCGGCGGCCAGCAACTGGCCGAAGAAGGCCTCCGCCCGCTGAGAGCCGAGGTCCTTCACATTGGCGACGATGTCCTCATAGCGCACCACCACCGCCTTGCCGCCCATCCAGGCGACGGCGTTGAAGGTGAAGATGTCCAGCAGCGGCGGCGCCTTGCCGTGAATGCCGAAGATCATCATGTTCATCAGGTCCTCGACCGCCACGCCGCCGTCCTTGAGGCTGTTCAACGCCCCCTGGAACTCGTCGGACAGGTAGAAGCGCGACCGGGCCAGCACCCAGTCATAGGGGTCGCGGACCAGCACGATGTGGCGCACGTCGCGCAGGGCGATGGCCGCCTCGTCGGAAAACAGCAGGTGCCCCCAGCTGACGAAGGGCTTGTCGGCGGCGAAGGCGTCGCGGCTTTGCCGCAGGATGGCGTGCTGGACATATTCGCGCCGCCAGTGCTGCTCGGGATCGACGAACATCCGAAAGATGTTGCGCAACAGGTGGGTGCCCGCCTTCGGCACGCTGTTGAGGAACACCGGCGTCGACAGCCGGGCCCGCTCGAACCGGAGCCCCACCGCATCGAGATTGTCGGGCTTGCCGCGAATGATGGCGTTCACACGAGAAACTCCCCGAACCGGACGAAAACAGACGGCGGCGGGGTCACCCGCCGCCGCCATGCTAGCCCAGACCGCCGGCGCCTAGAAATGGGTGCTGAAGGTCATGAAGAAGCGACGCCCGACATAGTCATACTGCGACGACAGCACCGAATAGCCCTCGGTGTTGGACTGGCCGAGGTTTTGGGTGATGGCCGGCGGCGCCTCGTCGAAGGCGTTGGCCACGCCCGCCAGCAGGCGCCAGGTGGCGAACTTCTTCTCCACCGAGAAGCTGTGATAGGCGGTGAACTCGGTATGAACCTTGTACCCCGTGGCGCCGTTGGCGCTGAGATCGCTGATGTCCTCGGCGTCGGAGCCCTTGCCGATGGCGTCGATCCCCCAAAAACCCGTCCAGTCGCCGTGCACCAGGCTGAAATTGAGCTGGCCGGACCAGTCGGGGTCGCCGATGTCGCCGTTGTTGTCGACGGTGTTGTCGACGAACAGGGCGATGGTGTCCTTCAACTGCCAGGTGGATTGCAGATCGACCGTCAGCTTGGTGTCCCAAGGCAGGTCGCGGGCGTAGCTAACGGTCAGGTCGATGCCGCGATTGACCTGCTTGGCCACATTCAGGAAGTCGTCGCGGACATTGGTGATCAGGTGGGAGGCGTTGCGCGCGAACAGGCCGCAAAGCGGATCGGTGGGGAAGGTCTCGGAATTGTAGCACTGGTAGACGATCTGATCGGCCCCCAGCTTGCGCACCTCGTTGCTGACCTTGATGTCGAAATAGTCGACGGCGACATTGAGGTTGGCGAAGGCCGGCGTCCAGATGACGCCAAAGGTCTTGGCCTTGGAGGTCTCGGCCACCAGCTCGCCCTTGCCGCCGCCGGAGGTGGTGGTGACGCTGGATCCGGCCCCGGTATAGGTCCCCGGAATGCCGGCGGCCGAGCAATTGTCGGCCACGCGCTGCGGAATATTGCCCTGGCTGACATTCTGCTGCCAGCGAATGCAGGGATCGACCGTGCGCTGGCTGAGGAAGGCGGTCTGGTCGGCCAGATACAGTTCGTACAGGGCCGGGGCCCGGAACGACGTGCCCTGGGTGGCCCTCAGGCGCACCGACGAGAAGACCTGCCAGTTCAGGCCGATCTTGTAGGTGTCGTCCGCGCCGTAGCTGGCGACGTCGGTGTGCCGCCCGGACAGCGACAGGTCCAGGCGCTTGACCAAGGGCAGGTCCCTGAGCAGAGGCACGCCCAATTCGCCGAACACCTCCTTGGTGTTGTCCTTGCCCCGGGTGATGCCGGCGCCCGAGCTGCCCCAGGCGTTGCCCGACAGGGTGATCGAGCCCGGCGTGTCGTTGATCGAATCCCGGCGATACTGGAAGCCCAACGCGATCCCAACCTTGCCGGCGGGCAGGCTGAACAGGTCGCCCGAGGTCGAGCCCTCGATGGTCGTCTGCTTATAGACGGTGTGTCCGGTTTCGGAGGCGAACAGGAAGCCCTCCTCGGCCGGCGTCAGCTTGCCAGCCAGGAAGTTCGGCGAGGTCCAGTCGACATCGACGCAGTCGAGTTTGCCGATCGGGGTCTTGTAGCCGACGCACGAGGCGGTCGGACGCGGGATCGAGTTGTCGTTGAACAGGCCGGCCGAGCCGTTGTTGCTGCGGCCGTCGGCGCTGTAGACGGAATCCTGAAGAATGACGTCCTGACTGTAGGCTCCCTTCGATTTGCTGAACTGGCCAAATAGGTCCCAGTCCCAGCCCTTGAGAAACTCGACGCCGGCGAAGTCGCCGCGCAGGCCGACCACGGCCCGGCCATAGGTGACCTTCTCGCCGTTGTCGGCGCGGTCGGTGGCGATGGTCGGGCTGAGGATGTAGTTGCCGGTGAAGCCCTCGTTGAAGGGGTCGCCGTTTTCGGGGGTGTACAGATAGGTCCAGAACTGGCGGTAGCCGTCGGTCTTGCTGGCCCGGCGGTTGAGCAGGAACTCGCCATAGAGCTCGATGTGGTCGGTGATCTCGAACGATCCCTGGCTGAAGATCGTCGTGCGCTCCACCCGGGGCGTCAGCGAGGCCTTCAGGTTGAAGGGGCTGTTGTAGTCGGCGACGGCCAGGGACGGGTCGTCGTAGCCAACCACGAAATAGCCGGGCGGCAGGCCCGGATAGTTGGCCGCCTCGCCCGGGGGCACCCGCGGGATGTACTGGCCGAGATTGCCGCCGTAATCGTACTGCAGCTTGCCGTCTCGGCCCGAGAAATTATTGCCGTCATACAGCCAGATCTGGTCATAGAGCAGGTCCCGGCACTGGTACTTGCCGGTGCGCGGATCCACCGGATCGGTTCGTTCGCCGGTGCCCGGCCTGAAGGTGTAGGGCTCGCCGCAACCCGTATATTTGCGGTTGCCGTTGCGCTGGATCGTCTGCTTGAAATAGTCGGCCGAGATGTTGAAATAGCCGCGGTCGAAGGTCTTGCCCCACGACAGGCTGCCGCGGTACTGGGCGCCGCCCTTCTTCTCGGGCTGGCTGGCGAAGGTCTCCAACTCGATGCCGTCGGTGTCGCGCTTGGTGATGATATTGACCACCCCGGCGACGGCGTCGGAGCCGTAGATCGACGAGGCCCCGTCCTTGAGGATCTCGACGCGGTCGATGGCCGACTGCGGAATGACATTGAGGTCGAAGGCCGAGACCGAGCCCTGGGTCCCGGCCGGGCCGGCGCGGCGGCCGTTCAGCAGCACCAGGGTGCGGTTGGCGCCCAGGCCGCGCAGCGACACCGTCTCGACGCCCGGACCGCCGTTGCTGACGAAGGCGCTGGAGATCAGCGAGGTGACCTGGGGCGAGCCGGAGGCGATGGTCGAGGACTGCAGCAGGGCGGCCGTGCTGCCGACGCCCTTCAGGCGCCCCTGCTCGGCGCGGATCACCTGGATGGGGTCGGGACTGGTGAACTCGTTGCGCTTGATGCGCGAGCCGGTGATGACCACCGCCTCGACCTGATTGTCGTCGGCCGGCGGCGGGGCGGGAGGCGGGGTCTGGGCGAAGGCCGGACCGGCGATGAACGCCGTCAATCCGGCGATGATGGTGGAAGACAAAAGCTGCTTACGGTCCAACATAAGGACACCCCTCTTGAGCCTGATCACACGCGAGGGGTCCCCCGACCGCTCCCCCGTCCGTCGAGCCTTCCGCGCTTCTGGCGCGCCTGCAACCTTCGCGACATTTTCTCGTCACCTTTTCGTCAAGGTGTGTCCCCGCGCACGCAGTCTCGCCGCCAAGGCGCGCAAAGGGGTCGCGCCCGTTCGCCATCGCGCGGCGGCGCGTCCCGCCCGATCGACGCTTGCCCTCGACCGACTCCCTCTCTAAACGGGCGACTTAACCTGCAAGATGGTCGGCAGCGGGCGCGCGAGAGTGCGCGACCGTGTCTACGCGCGAGTGAACCATGCCCAAACGCACCGATATCTCC
>JAQGIK010000193.1 GCA_028291265.1 Caulobacter sp.
GGACTGGGGTCAGAACGGGCGGCGGCGAATAGGTCCCCATGCCGCCGGTATTGGGACCCTCGTCGCCGTCGTAGGCGCGCTTGTGGTCCTGGGCCGCGCCGAACAGCATGGCGCTCGTCCCGTCGCAAATGGCGAACAGCGAGGCCTCCTCGCCGGCCATGAACTCCTCGATCACCACCCGCGCCCCGGCTGAGCCGAAGCGGCCGCCCAGCATGTCAAGCACGGCGGCGTCGGCCTCTGGCCGGGTGGCGGCGATGACCACGCCCTTGCCGGCCGCCAGGCCGTCGGCCTTGATCACGAACGGGGCGGTGAGGGTGTCGAGGAAGGCGGCGGCCGGAGCCGTTTCCGTGAACACGCCATAGGCGGCGGTCGGCAGGCCGTGGCGGGCGCAGAAGTCCTTGGTGAAGGCCTTGCTGGTCTCCAGCCGCGCCGCCTGGGCGCTGCCGCCGAAGCAGGGGACGCCGATCTGCGCCAGCCGGTCGGCCAGGCCGACCTCGAGGGCGGATTCGGGGCCGACGACCACCAGATCGGCGGCGATCTCCCGGGCCAGGGCCACCAGGCCGTCGACGTCGGTGACCTTCAGCGGCCGGGTCTCGCACAGGCCGGCGATCCCCGGATTGCCCGGCGCGGCGACCAGGCGGCCCAGCAAAGGCGACTGGGCGATCTTCCAGGCCAGGGCGTGCTCGCGCCCGCCGGACCCGACGAGGAGGATGGTCAGCTTTTCCATGGCTGGGGTTTCCCGCGCGGCGGGCGCGGGGTCAAGGCGCGAGGCGACCAAGGTCGCCGACATCCCGTCGATCGCCCCGGCCGGCGCATCGGCCAGCCGCGGTTCGCCCCCGACAGCCGCCGCGCGCCCCCGAGAGCCTGGGCGGCCGGCGGTCGGGCGGGCATCGACGGAGCGTGCCCCACGCCTTCGACCCCGTCCTCGCCCTGCACATCACCACCGGCCTCGCCGCTGTGGCGGCCGGCCTGGCGCCGATCCTCGCGCGCAAGGGCTCGCGCCTGCACCGGCTGTCGGGCCGCCTGTTCGTTGGCCTGATGACGACCCTGTTGATCTGCGCCTGGATTATGACGGCGCTGCGCTTCAACGCCTATTTCGCCGCCCTGTCGGCGACCGCCACCCTGACCCTGTTCTCCGGCGTGCGGGTGCTCGGACGCAAGCGGCCGGACCTGGATCCCGCCGACCGCGCCAAGCCGATCGACTGGATCGTCACCCTGGCGGTGATCAGCGTCGGCCTGTGGGTGCTGCTGCTGATCGTCACCGGCCGCACCGGCGGCAAGACCGTGGTCTCCGCGGCCCTGGTCTATGCCGCCCTGACCTATGGCGGCTGGGACCTCTGGCGCTTTTCGCGGCCGACCGCCTGGCCTTTCTTCCCCGACCTCTGGACCTACGAGCATCTCGTGAAGATGCTCAGCGCCTATGGCGCGGTGATGAGCGCCTTTTCGGGTAACTTCCTGACCGTCCTTCCCGCGCCCTGGAGCCAGCTCTGGCCTACCGTCGTCTTTCAACCCCTGGCCCTCATCTGGGTGGTCGCCCTCGCCCGGCGGCGACGGTCATCGCGGTCGCCGGCCTGAGGCGGCTGTCGACCGCCGCCTGGGTGTGGGCCTTCACGGCCTACAGCTACGCGGCGACCACCGTCACGGCCGCCTGGTTCGTGCGGCGCGCGGCGCGGGCCCACGGCCTGGCGGTCGACCTTCCACGATCGCTGCTGTGGCAAGGCCTGGTCTACAGCGCCTGGCTGCCGGCCGCCGGCCTGACCTGGCTGATCTTCCGGCGCTTTGGGGCCGGCGGACGAGCCCTGGCCGCCCTGGCGGCGGCGAGCCTTGTCGTTCCGCCCCTGGAGTCGCTGGTCTCGGCCTGGATCGACATGGGCTTCCACGGCGCCCACGGCCTGGAGCCGCTGCTGGGCCGCGCCCTAGCGCGGTGGCCCGTCTCGATCCTGCTCTACACCGCCATCGCAGCGGTCGGCCTGGCGGCCGCGCACCACCACCGCTTCGCCGAGGCCCGGGCCCGGACCGAGGCGCTGGAGGCGGCGCTGGCCGACGCCCGCGCGGCCCTGGCCCGACTCGCCGAAACGCCGGCCAAGGCGCCGGAACGGCTGATGGTGATCACCGGCTCTCGCCGCGCGCCGGTGGCGTTGAACGAAGTCGAATGGTTCGCCGCCGCCGACAACTATGTCGTCGTCCATTGGGCGGGGCGCGAGGGCCTGATGCGGGCGACGCTGCAGAGCCTCGAGGCGCGGCTGGATCCGAGGGTCTTCGCCCGCTGCCACCGCTCGGCCATCGTCAATCTGGCGCGGGTGCGCGAGACCCAGTCGCTGTCCGACGGCTCCTGGCGGCTGACCCTGGACAGCGGCGCGGACCTGGTGACCAGCCGCACCTACCGCGACGACCTGCTGCGCCGGCTCGGCCGTGACCCGACGCGGCCCTACGCCGCCTCGACGTCCAGCGAATAGCCCGCCGAGCGCACGGTGCGGATCGGGTCGTCGTCGTGGGTCTCGCCGTTCAGGGCCTTGCGCAGGCGGCCGATATGGACGTCGACGGTGCGGGCCTCGACATAGACGTCCGAGCCCCAGACGGCGTCGAGCA
>JAQGIK010000002.1 GCA_028291265.1 Caulobacter sp.
GAGCCCGGCACGCTGATCCAGTACTTCAAGGACGACACCACCGCCTTCGACGCCACCAAGAAGGCGATCCTGGAGGGCAAGGGCGTCATCAACAACCGCATCAGCGAGCACATCATGACGAAGCTGAACGCCATCGGCGTTCAGAACCACTTCATCCGCCGCCTGAATCTGCGCGAGCAGCTGATCAAGGAGGTGGAGATCATCCCGCTGGAGGTGATCTGCCGCAACGTCGCGGCCGGTTCGCTGTCCACCCGCTTGGGCATCCCGGAAGGCACCGCCCTGCCGCGCTCGATCATCGAGTTCTGCCTGAAGGACGACAAGCTCCACGACCCGCTGGTCTCCGAAGAGCACATCACCGCCTTCAACTGGGCCTCGACCCAGGAGATCGACGACATCATGGCGCTCACGCTGCGGGTGAACGACTTCCACAGCGGCATGTTCGGCGCGGTCGGCATCACGCTGGTGGACTTCAAGGTCGAGTACGGCCGCATCTACGAGAACGACTTCGCCCGCGTCATCCTGGCCGACGAGATCAGCCCGGATTCATGCCGGCTGTGGGACAGCCAGACCAACGAGAAGCTCGACAAGGACCGCTTCCGCCGCGACCTGGGCAACGTCATCGAGAGCTACACCGAGGTCGCCCGCCGGCTCGGAATCATGAAGGAGATGCCGACCGTCATCCAAGGGGGCCTCCACTAGTGCGCGCGACGGTTCATGTGTTTTTGAAGCCCGGCGTCCTCGACGTGCAGGGCAAGGCCGTCGAGCAGGCGCTGCACGGCCTGGGCTGGGGCGGCGTCGAGCACGTCCGCGTCGGCCGCACCATCGAGTTCGACCTGGCCGCCAAGGACCAGGCCGCCGCCGAGGCCGAGGTCAAGGCCATGTGCGACAAGCTCCTGGCCAACACGGTCATCGAAAGCTACCGCGTGGAGGTGGCGTGAGGGCGGCCGCCGCCCTCGCCCTCTTCCTCACACTCCCGCTCTGCGCCTGCGCGCCCAAGGCCGAGGCGCCGGCCGGCCTGCTGGGCCTCGACTGCGCCCAGCCCTTCGAGGCCCAGGCCGCCGCGCTCGTCGCCCAGCCCGGCCTCAAGCCCGCGCCGGAAGACCGCGCCGAGCCCTACAAATTCTATTCGAGCGACGACGGCCGCACGTCCTATCTGATCACCAAGCCCGGGGCGCCCGGCCATCCGGCGATCATGATGCAGCGGGCCCAGGGCGGCGAGGTGAAGACCACCGGCTGTCCCTACGGCGACAAGACGCACTATGAGAAGCTGCTCGCCTACCTCGAAGGGTTGAAGGAATGGCATCGATGACCGGCTTCCACCTGGCCCAGATCAACGTCGGCCGCTTGCTGGCGCCCGTCGACCATCCGCGGATCGCCGACTTCGTCGCCAACCTCGACCGGATCAACGCCCTGGCCGACGGCCTGCCCGGCTTCGTCTGGCGCCTGAAGGGCGAGGGCGACAACGCCACCGACCTCAGGCCGGTCGAGGACGACCCGATGCTCGCCATCAACATGTCGACCTGGGAGGGCCTCGACGACCTCGCCGCCTTCGTCTACCGCTCCGGCCACCGCGAGATCATGCGCCGCCGCGCCGAATGGTTCGCGCCGATGGAGGTCTTCATGACGCTGTGGTGGGTCCCCGCCGGCCACCGCCCGACGCCCGCCGAGGGCCTGGCCCGCCTCGCTGCGTTCGGGCGCCTCGGCCCCACCGCGGAGGCCTTCAGCTTCCGCTACCCGTTCCCCGCGCCGGACGCCGTCGCGATCGACCCCATCCTGGATGAATGCGCATGAAAGCCGCTGTCGTTGTCTTCCCCGGCTCCAACTGCGACCGCGACTGCAAGGTCGCCATCGAGCGCTCCACCGGCGCCCATGTCGACATGGTCTGGCACGGCGACACCGCCCTGCCCGACGGCCTCGACCTGATCGTCCTGCCGGGCGGCTTCTCCTACGGAGACTATCTGCGCTGCGGGGCCATGGCCTCGCTCTCGCCGATCATGGCCGAGGTGAAGGCCGCGGCCGAACGCGGCGTCGCCACCGTCGGCATCTGCAACGGTTTCCAGGTGCTCTGCGAGGCGCAGATGCTGCCCGGCGCCCTGCTGCGCAACGAGCGCCTCAAGTATGTCTGCAAGACCGTCGAGCTGGAGGTCACCAACGCCCAGACCCGCTTCACCGCCGGCTATGCGGGCCGCCGCCAGGTGGCCATGACGGTCGGCAACGGCGAGGGCAATTTCTTCGCCGACGAGCCCACCCTCGACCGGCTGGAGGGCGAGGGCCAGGTGGTGTTCCGCTACCTCGACAACCCCAACGGCTCGGCCCGCGGCGTCGCCGCCATCGTCAACAAGCGCGGCAACGTGCTGGGCATCATGCCCCACCCCGACCGCGCCTTCGAGCCCGAGTTGGGCTCGGCGGACGGTGCGATCCTGTTCCAGAGCGCGCTCGCCAGCGCCTAGGCTTCCGGCGCGGACCGGCTGCTCGACGCCGTTCAAAAAATACGCCGCCTACGTCCTAAGCATGACGCCCGATGGTGCGCCCGCGGGCCTCGCGCGACGGCAAACGCACGTCGCGAGGGAGTCCGCTTGACACCGCCGTTATTTCAAATTGCAGTCATGGTTAATTGCTGGCTCAGACCGAGCCGGAGGTCGTTTTGGGGCTGGGGGCAGGCATGTTTTTCAGAAGGATTTCGCATGGGCGCGTTCGGGGCGGGTCCCCGCTTGTGCTTGGCCTGACGCTTGCCGCGGCGCTCGTGGCGACCAGCGCCGGCGCTCAGACGATCAAGGACGGCTACGAGTTCAAGAAACCCAAGGCCGTCATCGCACCCGACGACCTCGACGTCGGGGTGAGCGGCGCGTCCTCGCCGGCGTCACAGCAGGGTAAGGTCGTGCTCGGGTTCGAGGGCATCAGCCAGTATGACGTCGCCTCGGTGGGCCGTAACTTCATTCCGCCGGACACCATGGGGGCGGTCGGCAAGACCCAGTACATGGAGTTCGTCAACGGCGGGGTGGCCGTGTTCGACAAGGCGACCGGCGCCCGGACCAGCTTCCAATCCGACCTCGCCTTCTGGGGCGGCGCGGGCCAGGTCGGCGCCAACGGCGACTCCCGGGTGATGTACAACGCCGATGCGGACCGGTGGATCGCGCTGAGCTTCGGAGGCAACGCCAAGGACATCCAGATCGGGGTCTCGACGACCTCGGACGCCTTGGGCCCGTGGCAATCGACCAAGTTCGAGGGCTATGCCGGCCTTGGCTTCGGCGCCACGGCGGACTATCCGACCCTCGCCCTCGACAACAACGCCGTCTACATCGGCACCAACAACTTCGCCCCGTCCTCGGCTGGCGGCGTGAACTCCTTCCGCGGCACGACGCTCGACGTCATTCCGCTGGGCAGCCTGTTCAGCGCCGGGGCGCCGACCACGACGGGCCTCGTCAAGTTCGAGACGCCGTACAATTCGTCAAGTTCGAGCAACGATTTCACCCGCGGCTACGCGATCCAGGGCGTCAACAGCAGCGACACATCGTCGACCGGCAACATCGTTGCGGTGTCGCTCAGCGACTTCGCCATCTCGCGCTATGACGTGCTGAACGCCGGCACGGCCGGGGCGACCCGCACCGCCAGCGTCGACGTGGGCGGGACCTACGACTTCAACAACCCCGGACGGCAACCGTCCGCCCTGAACCCGCGTGTGATCGACACCGGCGACGACCGGATCGGCTCCAGCGTCTGGGAGGTGAACGGCCGCATCTACACTCTGCACACCGTCACCGAGGTCGGCACCGATCATACCGTGATCCGCTACGACGTGATCGACGCGGCGACCAACGCCGTACTCGACGAAGGCAACATCGGCGCGGCCGGCTACGACTTCTATTACGGCTCGCTCGCCGTGAACAAATTCGGCGTGGTGGTGATGGGCTACAACCGCTCGGGGTCTTCGGCGGTGGACGGCAAGATCAGCTTCCTGACACGGACCTTCTCGACCGACGCCAGCGGCCATCTGATCCAGCTCGGCGATGAGCTGTTGCTGAAGGAAAGCGTCTCCGGCGACTACCACAACGGCAGCCTCGACGGCCAGGCCGCGGCCGGCCGCCAGCGCTGGGGCGACTATAGCTCCGTCAGCCTGGACCCCGAGGATGCGAGTGTGTTCTGGGCGATCGGGCAGTTCGCGCGCGAGCCCAACAACGCCGCGAACGGCCATCCGGGCGGCACCGGCGGGACCCGGTGGGGCACCTGGATCGCGGCCATCGACATCGGCGGGGCCACCGGCGCTCCCGAACCCGGCACCTGGGCG
>JAQGIK010000025.1 GCA_028291265.1 Caulobacter sp.
CCGGCCTGTTCGGCGACGCGGTGCGCAGGATCGAGGCCAAGCAGGCCGGCGGCCTCGACGCCTTGCGCAAATCGGCCAACCAGGGCTACGCCCCGGCCCAGTTCTACCTCGCCAAGCTGTTCGAGAACGGCGAGGGCGGGGTGGCCAAGGACGCCGGCGAGGCCCGCCGCTGGACCGAACGCGCCGCCCAGGGCGGTGAACGCAAGGCCATGCACAACCTCGGCCTCTACTACTTCGAGGGCACTGGCGGGTCGAAGAACCTGACCAAGGCCGCCGAGTGGTTCCGCCGCGCCGCCGATCTGGGCCTGACCGACAGCCAGTACAACCTCGGCAAACTCTACGAGGAAGGCTTCGGGGTCACCCAGAACGGGGCCGAGGCCTACAAATGGTACCTGATCGCCGGCCGGGCCGGCGACTCCGAAGCCAAGGCCAGCGCCGAACGCATCAAGTCCGACCTCTCGCCCCAGGCCCGCACCGGCGCCGAGCGCGCCGCCACCGGCTACCGGGCCGCCGCCCCGAACCCCTCCGCCAAGCTCGCGGCGGCGGCCCCCGCCGTCGGCCCCGCCGCCCAGGCCCAGCGGGCCCTGTCGCGGCTCGGCTACTACCAGGGTCCCCAGGACGGCAAGGCCTCGCCGGCGCTGGAAGGCGCCCTGAAAGCCTACCAGAAGGACAAGGGCCTGCCGGTCACCGGCCAGATGGACGCCCAGAGCTCCGCCACCCTGGCGATCTACGCTCAATAGTCTCTAGTCGCCGCCGAGCATCGCCCAGCTCAGCGGGTGGGCCTTGTCCTTCCCGAGCGCCACGGCCAGCGGCGCGCCGCTGAACATGCCGGCATAGGCCTTGTCACGAATATTCAGACCGCCCGCATAGGCCCCGAAGGCCGGCAGGATGACCCGCTCGCCGTCGGTGGCGAAGCAGCGGCGGCGCACGGCGCGGCCCCGGCCGACCAGCCGGGCGCAGGGGTGCAGGTGGCCGGCGATCTCGCCGGGCTGGCGGCCGGCTTGCGGTTCGTGGCGGAGGATGAGGGTTCCCACGCTTAGTTCGTCGGCCAGGTCGCCGGGCAGGGCGCGGGGGCCGTCCTCGTCGTGGTTGCCGACGGCCCAGATCAGCGTCCGGCCCGAGGCGAGGGCGGCGATGCGCTCGGCGACCAGGGGGGCGAGGCGGTCCTCGGCCTGGCCGTCGTGGAAGCTGTCGCCGAGAAAGACCAGGGTCGCGGGCGCGGTGGCGGCGACCTCGGCCTCCAGGCGGGTCAGGGTCTCGACGGTGTCGTAGGGCGGCAGAAGTTGGCCGCGAACGGCGTAGGCGCTGCCCTTCTCGAAGTGCAGGTCGGCGACGACCAGCATCCGCTCGACCGGCAGCCACAGGGCGCCGCTGTGGCGCATGACCACCGGATGGCCGTGGATGGCCATGGCCACGCCGCCGCAGGGGCTCTGGGCGAAGGATCGGTCGCGCAGGGCCTGGGCGTTCACGACAGGGCCTCAGCGATCAGGTCTTCGGCGGCCTCGGCCAGGATCATGTCGGCGGTGTCGCCGCCGACCCGCTCCTTGCCGATCTCGAGCAGGATCGGCACGGCGAAGGGCGAGAGATGGTCGAGGCGCGAATGCAGGATCTGGCCCTTGATGCGGGCCAGCATCTGGCCGACGCGGGCGACGTCGATCATGCCGCTGGCGGCGTCGGCGCGGGCGCAGCGCAGCAGCAGGTGGTCGGGTTGGTGGCGGCGCAGCACGTCGTAGATCAGATCGGTCGAAAAGGTCACCTGGCGCCCGGACTTCTCGGCCCCGGGCATGCGCCGTTCGATCAGCCCCGAGATCAGGGCGCAGCCCTTGAAGGCCCGCTTCATCATGAAGCTCTCGTCGAGCCAGGCTTCGAGGTCGTCTCCGAGCATGTCCTGATCGAACAGTGAGTCGAAATCGACGTCATCCATCGGCTTCAGCGACCAGACGGCCATGGCGTAGTCGTTGACCACGAAGCCGAGCGGGCCGACGCGCAGGCGGTCGAGGCGCTTGGTCAGCAGCATGGCCAGGGTGGTGTGGGCCAGCCGCCCCTCGAACGGATAGACGACGAGGAAGTGGCGTTTGCCGCGCAAGAAGGTCTCCAGCAGCATCTGCTGCGGGGTAGGGATCATCGACTTGTCCTGCTGGACGGTCAGCCATTCGCAGACGTCGGTCGGCAGGTTCTTCCAGCTGTCGGGATCGCTCATCATCCGGCGCACCTTGGCGGCCAGGAAGGTGGAGATGGCGAACTTGCTGCCGCCCCAGCTGGGCAGTTTGGGATTGTCGTTGGGGGCGGGGGTGACCAGGGCGTCGGTCGAGGTGATGCCCTGCAGGCGCCAGACGCCGCCGGCGAAGATGAAGGTGTCGCCGGGCTCCAGCATCTCGAGGTAGCCCTCCTCGACCTCGCCGATCTTGCGGCCGACCGTGCCGCGCCGGCCGGCCAGGCGGATGTTGAGCACGGCCGGCGAGACGATGGCGCCGACGTTCATCCGGTGGCGCTGGGCGGTCTGGGCGTTGCGGACCCGCCAGAGGCCGTCGGGCCCTTTGACGATGCGGCGGAAGCGGTCGTAGGTGCGAAGCGCATAGCCGCCGGTCGAGACGAACTCGACCACCTGCTCGAAGTCTTCCCAGGAAAGGTCGCGGTAGGGGCCGGCGGTGCGGACCTCGTCGTAGAGGGCCAGCAGGTCGAAGGGCTCGGAGACGGCGCAGCCCATGACGTGCTGGGCCAGGACATCGAGGGCGCCGGTGCGGACCGGCTCGGGATCGAAGGCGTTCTCGGCGATGGCCTCGCGGGCCGCCTGGCATTCGAGGACCTCGAAGCGGTTGGCGGGGACGAAGATGGCCTTGGACGGCTCATCGAGGCGGTGGTTGGCGCGGCCGATGCGCTGGACCATCCGTGAGGCGCCCTTGGGGGCGGCCAGCTGGATGACCAGATCGACGTCGCCCCAGTCGATGCCGAGGTCGAGCGTCGAGGTGCAGACCACGGCCCGCAGGTCGCCCCGGGCCATGGCCGCCTCGACCTTGCGGCGCTGTTCGGCGGCGAGGCTGCCGTGGTGCAGGGCGATGGCCAGGCCGTCGTCGTTGAGCTTCCACAGTTCCTGGAAGGCGAACTCGGCCTGGAAGCGGGTGTTGACGAAGATCAGCGAGGTCTTGTGGCGCTTGATGACCTCGTAGACGTCGGCCATGGCGTGCTGGGCGGTGTGGCCGGCCCAGGGGACGCGGCCCTCGGAGATCAGCACCTCGACCTGCGGCAGGGGGCCGGGCGGGCCGCGGACGAGGCGGACGGCATTGGCGGGGTCTGTTCCTCCCCCATCGGGGGAGGGGGACCGCGCCGAAGGCGTGGTGGAGGGGGTCCCCACCGGCGGTTCAGCCTCGAACAGGTCTACCCGCGAACTTGGGGAGCTGACCCCCTCCACCATCGCTGCGCGATGGTCCCCCTCCCCCGATGGGGGAGGAAATGGTGACAGCCACCGGCGGATCATGTCCGGATCGTCGACCGTCGCCGACAGGCCGACACGGCGCATCGCCGGCGCGAACTGCTGCAGGCGGGCGATGTCGAGGGCCAGCAGGTCGCCGCGCTTCTGGGGCCAGAGGCTATGGATCTCGTCGATGATGACGCAGCGCAGGCCCTCGAAATACCGCCGCGCGCCCTCCCAGGCGCAGAACAGGGCCAGCTGTTCGGGCGTGGTCAGCAGGATGTCGGGCGGCTTGATCCGCTGGCGCTGCTTGCGGGCCTCGCCGGTGTCGCCGGTGCGGGACTCGGCGGTGATGCTGAGGCCCATCTGGGCGATGGGCGTCATCAGGTTGCGCTCGACATCGACCGCCAGGGCCTTGAGCGGCGAGATGTAGAGGGTGTGGACGCCGCGCGGGGTGTTGGGCGGCGGGCGCTCCGAAAGTTCGATCAGGCTGGGCAGAAAGCCGGCCAGGGTCTTGCCGCCGCCGGTCGGGGCGATGAGCAGGGCGTGGGCCCCATCCTCGCCGGCCTGGACCATGTCGAGCTGATGCTGGCGCGGCGCCCAGCCCCGGCCGGCGAACCAGGCTTCGAAGCGATCGGGAAGGAGCGCGGGAAGCGCGGCGGCGGTCATCCCTGCCGATATAGCATGTTCCCGTTCTGTTTCGAGAGGGCGCGCGCGGGCTGTGCTAATCTGCGCCGGGTGCAGGAGGCAGGCGTGCGGATTATCGACATGGGCGAGGCGAAGGTGCTGGTCGCGGCGGCCGAGGGGCCGGTGGTGACGCGGGGCGAGGACGCGCTCGATTTCATCGGCGACGCCATGGGGGCCGGCGCCGACACCGTGGCCATTCCGGTCGCGCGGCTGGGGCCGGCCTTCCTGGACCTGTCCAGCCGGTTGGCGGGGGAGGTGACGCAAAAGTTCACCAACTATCGGCTGCGGCTGGCGATTGTCGGCGATGTGTCGGCGCGGGTGGCGCAGAGCGAGGCGCTGGCGGCCTATGTGGTCGAGTGCAACCGCGGGCGCGGCATCTGGTTCGTCGAGGATCTCGACGGCTTGCGGGCGCGATTGGAGAGATAGCCCCAGGAATGCAGTGGTCTTCAAGGATTTCAATGGCTTGACCCCGCGCGGGTTTGAAGTTTGTTTGAAGTCGGTTTGAAGTTTCGATGAGCTGGCCCTGAAGCGGCTTTGAAGTTCGATTGACGGCGCCGGTCGGCGGCGCCGGCCTTATCGAAGCGGCGCCCTATTATCCCACGGCCGCGACCTTGTTCCCCTTTCGTTTCGGGGCGGATCGGACTAGGGAAATGGGGTGAACGCCATCACCTCCAGTCTCAACCTCGCGCCGGCCCTGATCGTGCTGCCCGGGCCGCGCTGCGCCGTGGCCGACGGGCTCGAGGCGCGGGAGCTGCGGCCGCCGGCGGCGCGGGATCTCGCCGAGGCCGGGCCGGTGCTGGTGGTGCATGCCGGGATGACCGCCAAGCGGCTTGGGCTGAACACGCCGCCGCGGGCGCGGGGCGTGTTCGACGCCCTGGAGCTGTTCGCCTTCGTCAAGCCGGCGAAGTTCGCGGCGCCGTCGGCGGTGGGGCTGTCGCAGGCGCTGGGCCTGCCGGAGCCGAAGGGGGCGGTGGAACAGGCAGCGACCCTGCGCGAGGCCTGCGAGGCGATGCTGCTCGAGCTGGAAGCCAAGCCGTGGCCGTCGCGCGAGGAGGCGTTGAACCTGGCCGAGACCATGGACCGGGCCGGCTGGGCCTGGGGGCCGGCGGTGATCAACGCCCTGCGCAGCCGCACGGTCGGCGAGGCCGGTCGGCGGGGATCGGGGCTGGATGTCTGGGCCCGGGTCTCCGAATGGGAAGACCAGGCGCCGCCCGGGGAGCCGGGCTCGAAGCCGGTGACGGCGAAGGCGGCCGAGGAGCGGCTGACGCTGCTGTTGCAACGCTCGGGCCTCGACGAGGCGCGGCCCATGCAGGCGGTGTTCGCGGCCGAGACGGCCTATGCCTTCTCGCCGCGCGACAAGGAGGGCGAGCCGCGCATGGTGCTGGCCGAGGCGGGCACCGGGGTCGGCAAGACCCTGGGCTATCTCGCCCCGGCCTCGCTGTGGGCCGAGGAGAACGGGCCCGCCGTCTGGATCAGCACCTATACCCGCGCCCTGCAGCGGCAGATCGAGCGCGAGAGCGCCTCGATCTTCCCGGACCCGGCGGTGCGGGCCCGCAAGGCGGTGGTGCGCAAGGGGCGCGAGAACTACCTCTGCCTGCTGAACTTCCAGGAGCAGGTGCAGACCGCGCAGCTGGGCAACGGCGATGTCATCGGCATGGGGCTGGCGGCGCGCTGGGTGCGGGCGACGCGGGACGGCGACATGACCGGCGGCGATTTCCCGGCCTGGCTGCCCAGCCTGTTCGCCATTGCGCCGTCGGCCCAGGCCAGCCCCGCCAACCTGGTCGACCGGCGGGGGGAATGCGTCCATGCCGCCTGCGGCCACTACCGGGCCTGCTATGTCGAGAAGGCCATTCGCGGCAGCCGGCGGGCCGACCTGGTGATCGCCAACCATGCCCTGGTGCTGACCCAGGCGGCCTTCGACGGGGCGCGGCGGGCGCGGGGCGGCAAGGTCGATGTCGAGACGGCGCAGCTGAAACGCATCGTCTTCGACGAGGGCCACCATCTGTTCGACGCCGCCGACTCTGCCTTTTCGGCGGCGCTGAGCGGGGCGGAGGCCGCCGAGCTGCGGCGCTGGATCCGCGGGCCGGAGTCGCGCGGGCGGCGGGGCCGGGGGCTGGAGCACCGGCTGCTCGACGTCATCGGCGACCGGGAGGAGCCGCGGCGGGCGCTGCATGAGGTCACCCGGGCCGCGGGGGTGCTGCCGGGCGAGGGCTGGTCGGGGCGGATCGCGCCGCCGAACGGCGAGATCAATCCCATCGGGCCGGTGGAGAACTTCCTGGCCGCCGTGCTGGAGCAACTGCGGGCCCGCAACAGCGAGCGCAACGCCGGGGCGGCCGACATTGGCATGGAATGCTCGGCGCGGCCGGCTATCGACCGGGTGCGGGAGACGGCGGCGGACGCGGCCTCGGCGCTGGCCAGCGTCGAGGCGCCGTTGCTGGCCCTGGCGCGGCACCTTGAGGACCTGCTCGACGACGAAGCCGACGAGTTGGGTCCCAGCGAGCGGGCGCGGATCGAAGGAGCCCTGCGCGGCCTCGACCGGCGGGCGCGGATGACCCTGCCGGCCTGGCGCTCGATGCTGAAGGCCATCGAGGAGGACGCCGAGGACGATCCCGACTTCGTCGACTGGTTCGACGCGACGTTCCTGTACGGGCGGGTGGTCGACGCCTCCAGCCGCCGCCACTGGGTCGATCCGACCGAACCGTTGACGGCGGCGGTGCTGGCTCCGGCCCACGGGGTGCTGGTGACCAGCGCCACCCTGACCGATCCCTCGTCCGACGATCCGTTTGCACTGGCCGAGATGCGCACGGGCGGGGCGCGGCTGCCCGAGCGGCCCAAGACGATCCGGCTGGCCTCGCCGTTCGACTACGCCAACCAGGCGCGGGCCTTCGTGGTCACCGATGTGGTCAAGGACGACGCGCGGCAGGTGGCGGCGGCGATGCGCGAGCTGTTCCTGGCGGCCGGCGGCGGTGGGGTCGGGCTGTTCACCGCCATCCGGCGCTTGCGGGCCGTGCATGAGAAGATCGCCGCGCCGCTGGCCGACAAGGGGCTGGCGCTCTACGCCCAGCATGTCGACCCCATCGAGGTCGGCGGGCTGGTCGACATCTTCCGGGCCGAGGAGGACAGCTGCCTGCTCGGCACCGACGCGGTGCGCGACGGGGTCGACGTGCCGGGGCGGTCGTTGCGGCTGCTGGTCTTCGACCGGGCGCCGTGGCCGAGGCCCGACATCCTGCACAAGGCGCGGCGGGCGCGGTTCGGCGGCAAGGGCTATGACGACGCGGTGGCGAGGAACCGGATCGCCCAGGCGTTCGGCCGGCTTATCCGCCGGGCCGATGACAAGGGGGTGTTCGTCATGCTCGACGCCGCCTCGCCGACGCGGCTGTTCGCCGGCCTGCCGGAGGGGGTGGAGATCCAGCGGGTCGGCTTGGTGGAGGCTATCGAGGCGACGGCGGAGTTTTTGAAGAAGGACAGCGCGACATGACTCAGCCCCTGTGGACCGCTGTCGACGGCTATTTCAACGACAGCCTGGGGGCCAATGACGCGGCGCTCGACCATGCGCTGGCGGCCAGCCGGGGGGCGGGCCTGCCGGCCATCGCGGTGGCGCCGAACCAGGGCAAGCTGCTCAACCTGCTGGCCCGCTCGATCAGGGCAAAGCGCATCCTCGAGGTCGGGACGCTGGGCGGCTACAGCACCATCTGGCTGGCGCGGGCGCTGCCCGAGGGCGGACGGCTGGTCAGCCTGGAGATCGATCCGCACCATGCCGAGGTGGCGCGGAAGAACCTGGCCTTCGCCGGGCTGGACGGGGTCGCCGAGGTGCGGACGGGGGCGGGGATCGAGCTGTTGCCCAAACTGGCGGCCGAGGGCGGGCCGCCGCTCGACCTGACCTTCGTCGACGCCGACAAGCCGTCCAATGCGGACTATTTTGGCTGGGCCCTGAAGATGACCCGGCCGGGCGGAATGATCATCGTCGACAACGTCGTGCGCGGCGGGGCGGTGGTCGACGAGAACGGCGACGCCTCGGTGCAGGGCGTGCGGCGACTGGCGGAATTGATCGCCCGTGAGCCGCGCGTGGACGCCACGGCCCTGCAGACGGTAGGCGACAAGGGCTATGACGGGCTGCTTGTAGCCCTGGTGAAATCCTGAATGTCCGTGTGAGGACGAAACGCCAAGTCTTTGACTTAAAAGGGTCGTCTTGCGGCGATGTTGCCCGTCTAAGCCTCTGACCGTCGGGGCGAGACGGAGAGACGACGATGAGCCTGCCGCTGATCCATCCCGACCTGCCGATCGACGCCGCCGCGCGGCCGGAGGGGAGCTTCTGCGCCCGGGCGCTGGTCCAGCGGGTGCGATGGGGCACGGGGCTGAACCAGGAAGCCTTCGCCCGCACCTTCCGCCTCGACGCCGACTCCCTGTGCGAGATCGAGGCCGGCCGGGCGCTGCCCGACGCGGCGCTGCTGGCCTATCTGCAGGTCATCGAATGGCGGCCGGAGGCGGTGCTCGACGCCCTGGACCAGGACAATCGGCCGATCTGAGCGCCCCCTCCGACTATCCCGACGAAAGTCGGGACCCCGTGTCCGCCGGCGCCGACAGGCCGGCGCTGATCAGAGCGGAATCCTCACGCCAATTGCCAACTGGGTCCCGACTTTCCTCGGGATGATCGGGGTGTGGGGTTGTGTGTTGACATGCAACCAAACGGTTGCCTATAGTCCGCTTCGATGGAAACGGACGCGGTCTTTCGTGCGCTGGCTGACCCCAGCAGGCGCGCTCTGCTGGACCGGTTGTTCGCGCGCAACGGACAGACGCTGATGGAGCTGTGCGACGGCCTGGCGATGAGCCGCCAGGCGGTGAGCAAGCACCTCGGCATCCTGGAGGAAGCGACCCTGGTGACCGCCGTCAAGCGGGGCCGGGAGAAGCTGCACTACCTCAACCCGGTGCCCATCGCGGAGATCGCCGACCGCTGGATCGGCAAGTTCGAGCGTGCGCGGGTCAAAGACCTGGTGGCGTTCAAGACCCAACTCGAGAGCCCAGAAGGGGACACCGAATGAGCGACCCGGCCTTTGTCTATGTGATCTACATCCGCACCACGCCGCAGAAGCTGTGGGACGCCCTGACCGATCCCGAAATGCGGCCGAAATTCTGGTTCGGCCGGCGTTCCGAGAGCGACTGGAAGACCGGCTCGAAGCACACCCTGTGGGCGCCGGACGGCAGCATCGACTTCCAGGGCGAGGTGCTGGAGAGCGATCCGCCCCGCAAGCTGACCTACACCTTCGAAACCGCCTCGCCGACGACCAACGTCACCTACCTGCTGGAGCCGGTCGAGGACAGTGTGCGTTTGACCGTCACCCACGACGGTTTCCCGGACGACAGCCAGCAGCGCAAGGGCGTCAGCAACGGCTGGCCGGCGATCATGTCGGCGCTGAAGAGCCTGCTGGAAACCGGCGATCCGACGCCGCAGGTGATGCCGTAAAGGAGGACGTGATGACCGCTCCGGTGGCGAAAGCCCAGACTATGATCCGCGCGCCGGTGGCGAAGGTGTTCGAAGCCTTCGCCGATCCGGCGGTGACGACGAAGTTCTGGTTCAGCAAGGCGAGCGGGCCGTTGGCGGCCGGCGCGACGGTGCGCTGGAACTGGGAGATGTACGGCCACGCCGACGACATCCATGTCCGCGCCATCGAGGCGGACAGGTCGATTGTCTACGACTGGGGCGGGGAGGGGAACCTGTCGCGGGTGGAGATGGCCTTCACCGCGCTCGACGGGGACCGCACCTTCGTCGAGGTGACCAACAGCGGCTTCCACGGCGACGTGGAGTCCGTCGTCGCCCAGGCGCTGGACAGCAACGGCGGCTTCACCACCGTGCTGTGCGCCGCCAAGGGCTGGCTGGAGCACGGCCTGAACCTGCGGCTGATCGAGGACAAGTTTCCGCAGGCGTTGAAGGCCGGCTGGAAAGGCCGTTAGGCCTCAGTGCATGGTGTCGGCGACGATCTCGAGCTTGTTGCCGTCGGGATCGAGGATGACGGCGCCATAGTAGTCCGGGGCGATGTCCGGATGCGGGCCGGCGGCGCGGATCGTCGTCGCGCCCAGCCCCAGGGCGGCGGCATAGGCCTGGTCGACGGCGGCGCGGCCGCCCGCGCGGAAGGCGATGTGGGTTCCCAGGCCGGCGACCTGCGAGCCATCGACCGGATAGAGGTAGAACTGGCGGCTGGTCCCGCCCGGGCCGTAGGCCAGTTCCGCCTCGGCCGCCCAAGCGTTGGCGCAGCCCAACGGGGCGAAGAAGGCGTCGTAGAAGCGGCGGGCGGCGGCGAGGTCGCGGACGCCTACGGACAGATGATCGAACATGCCATTCCCCGGGTTTGAGCCTTCGGATGTGGGGCGGCGCGGCGGGCGGCGCAACACGGCATCCTGACTTTCACCGAACGGGAAAATCAGTGTCAGGTTAATCCGCGCCAGGTGCGCGTTCGTAGCTACAGCGTCAGGTCGGGGCCGGGAGACAACGCATGCGACGGATCGCGCTGGGAATTTCGCTGGCCCTGCTGGCCGGCATGGCGGCCGCCGCGCCTGTGCCGGCTTCGGCCGAGAAGACGCTGGCGGCCGGCAGGCCCTGGGTGGTGGTCAGCGCGTCCGGCGAGGCCGCCGTGCTCCACGGGGCCATCGACATCGACGCCTCGCCGCGACAAGTCTGGGCCGTGCTGGTCGACTGCGCGCAGGCGAAGAAGGTGATCGCCAACATGACCGTCTGCCGGGTGGTCGAGAAGGGCGCCAACTGGGACGTCCGTGAGCAGATCAGCCAGGGCAACATGTTCGTGCCGACCATCCGCAGCCTGGTGAGGGCCGACTACACCCCCTACAGCCGGATCGTCTTCAAGAAGGCCGGCGGCGACCTGAAGGCGATGAACGGCGAGTGGCGGCTGGAGGCGCGGGGGACCGGCACGCGGGTGGTCTACGAGAACCGGGTCGAGGCCGACATCAAGCTGCCGGCCGAGGTGGTGCGGGCCGGGATGAAGGCCGACTGCGGCAAGGTGCTGGTCAACCTGCGCAAGGCGGTGACCGGCAAGTAGTCCTCCGCCGGTGCTGCCCTCATCCGACCCCCTTCGGGGGCCACCTTCTCCCGACGAGCGGGAGAAGGGCGCTGACGCTCTAGGACGAATCGAC